>JAGWBC010000078.1:18989-28171 GCA_021296115.1 Anaerolineae bacterium
GTATCCCAGCCATCGGCGACTTCTGCCGGCTGCACGTCATAATGGCAGTAAATCAAGATAGTGGGCGCGTCCTCGCCAGCGCCGCGCCACTCGCCCAGCACCAGCGGGCAGCGGCCCTCCGGCATCAAGATCACTTCCGCGCTCTCCATGCCAATGCGCAGCATCATCGCCTTCAACCACTCGGCGGCGCGGGCCACATCATCGGCGTGCTGTGGCTGCGTGCTGATGGTGCGGATGCGCAGCAGCTCTTGATATTCCGCGAGGAAGCGTTCCTGGTTCGCCTTGGCGTAATCGTATGGATTCGTCATGTTTCGCCCATCGTCATCTCTTGGATATGAACGCCCGCATCATACAACAAGCAGGCGCCAATGCGTATCCGCCAAATTACCGAGCTAGTATTTTCGGCGAAACTGTTAGACACTTAATCGTTGCTTCAAAGACGAACATCGAGAAAACCAAATCATATGAGCTTTAAGAACCTGCAACTCAACCGCGAAATGCTGCGAGCCGTAGAGCGCGTCGGCTATATTGAACCGACGCCCATACAAGTCCGTACCATCCCGCATATCCTCGACGGGCGTGACATTGTCGGCTGCGCCCAAACGGGCAGCGGCAAGACGGCTGCCTTTGCCTTGCCCATCGTACAGATGCTGACGCCCGTCAAAGGCAAACGGCCAATCCGTGTCCTGGTTCTGTCGCCGACGCGGGAATTGGCGGCGCAAATCGACGAAGAATTTGGCAAATTCAGCCGCCAGACTTCGCTAAGGCACACGGCGATCTTCGGCGGCGTGGGTCAGCAGCCGCAAGTCAATGCTTTGCAGCGCGGCGTCGATATTGTCGTGGCGACGCCGGGCCGCCTGCAAGACTTGATGAACCAGGGTTATATCCGGCTGGATCAACTGGAGTATTTCATCCTGGACGAGGCCGACCGCATGTTGGATATGGGCTTCATCAACGATGTCAAGCGCATCATCAAGCGCCTGCCCAAGGCGCGCCAGACCATGCTTTTCTCAGCCACCATGCCGCAGACCATCCAGGACTTGAGCCGCAGCATCTTGATCGACCCGGTCAAGGTCGAGGCCAATCCGGAGTCCGCCACGGTCGAGAGTATTGAGCAATCCATTTATTTTGTGGAAGGCGGCGACAAACGCGCCCTGCTCAAACATATCTTGCGCGACCCGGCCTCTCAGCGCGTGCTGGTCTTCACCCGTACCAAGCACCGCGCCAACAATCTGGCCAAGCAGTTGAGCCGCGCCCGCATCCCGGCGGAAGCCATCCACGGCAACAAATCGCAAACGGCGCGAACGCGCGCGCTGGCTCGCTTCAAGGCGGGGCATACACCGGTTTTGGTCGCCACCGATATCGCCGCGCGTGGACTGGATATCGACTCGGTGACGCATGTCATCAACTTCGACCTGCCCAATATCCCTGAGAGCTACGTGCATCGCATCGGCCGCACGGCTCGCGCCGGCGCAGCGGGCATCGCCTACTCCTTCTGCGATGTCGATGAACGCAAGTATCTGCGCGAAATCGAAGCGCTGATTCAAGAGCCAATTCAGGTTGTCAGCGAGCATCCCTTTGCCTCGTCGACTCCTGTGCCAAGGCCTCAGAACGGCGCCAGCAAGCCGCGGCAGAACGGGGCGAGCAAGCCAGGGAGCCAAAACCGGCGCCACCGTTCCAGGCGTCCGCGCCGCAGCCGCCAGACGCGACCCGCATAAGTCTACTGTCGGATCCTCAATTCGAGCGAAACTCCTGCGCGCAGCACCGCCTTTGAGTACAATCACTTAAATGTGAAAGCAGCGGTTCGGATCAGGAGCAATTCATGAGTGGCATTCAGCAGCCAAAAGTCGTCGTTATTGGCTCGGGCAGCTTGTTCTTCGGCCGGCAAGCTATCTGGCAGATGGTGCATTCGCCGCACCTGAACAGTGGCACACTTGCGCTGGTGGATAAAGACCCGGCGCGCATGGAGAAGATGGGCAGGCTGGCGGAAATGGCAGTCGCCGAGGCCGGCGTTCCGCTGCATATTGAAGTCGCCTCGGATTGGCGCGACGCCCTGCCCGGCGCCGATTTCGTCGTGCTCAGTTTCGCCGCTGATACCGTGCGCTACCGCGGCATGGATTGCCAGATCAGCGAAAAATACGGCATCCGCATGTGCAGCGGCGATACCATCGGCCCCGGCGGCATCTTCCGCGCCATGCGTGAACTGCCGCTCATCATGGACTGCGCCGCCGATATTGAGCGTATCTGCCCCGAGGCCTGGGTGATCAACTATATCAATCCCAGCGCGGTCAACGGCATGGCGCTGGCTCGCTATGCCCCGCAGCTCAAGAGCTTCGCCCTCTGCGATTCTCTGCACATGCCCCATGTCAAAGCGCGTTACGCCGCCCACGCCGGTCTCATCGCCCATGCCAGCGAATGGAACGCTGACCTGGACGCTGAATTCGACCTGCGCATCACGGGCGTCAACCACTTCACCTGGCTGCTGAAAGCCGAATATCGCGGCCGTGATGTCAGCGCGCAGATCGCCGCATCGCTCCGGCGAGATTCTGCCTACAGCGGCATGGACGGCGACAAAGGCGCCAAAGCCCTGCACAATGACGCCATCGCCTGGCAACTCTACGAAATCTTCGGTTATGTCCCGGCCTGCGTCTCCCACACTAAAGAATACCTGCGCTTCTATCAAGGGCACGGACGCCTGGCCGATGCCATTCCG
This sequence comes from Anaerolineae bacterium, assembly GCA_021296115.1. Lineage (GTDB taxonomy): Bacteria > Chloroflexota > Anaerolineae > Aggregatilineales > Phototrophicaceae > UBA6055. Next base: position 21,703 of record JAGWBC010000078.1, read on the forward strand.
CCGCTCTCGATTTGGGACATGGAGACGCGCTACGACCGGCACGCAGCCATGTGGCGTCAGGTCGACGACTTTATCAGCGGCGCGACGCCTATCAGCGAGTTCATGTCGGCGCTCGGCCCCGAGCACGCTACCGACATCATCGAGAATATGGTCGGCGGCTTGGGGCGACCCTTCTATATCAACACGCCCAATCGCGGCGCCGTGGGGAATATGGCCGCTGACGCCTTTCTGGAATTGCTTTGCGATGTGGATATGGCGGGTCCGCGTCCGCGCCCGGTCGGCGAGATGCCGCGGGGCTTGCGCGGTTTGCAGGAGATCGTGCTGGATACGCACGAGCTAACGGCGGAGGCCATCGTTAAGGCGGACTACAGCTTGCTGCGGCGGGCGATGATGACGGATACGCTGACCAATTCCATCGCCGATGCCGATGCGATACTGCGGGACCTGCTGGCGGTCGAGCGCGAGGCGCTGCCGGATCACTGGTACGCTGCCACAGTACAATAGTCTTCGATTTTTGAGTAATCTGGACTGTCGCTTCCTGAGTCGGCGCTCGCTATCCGCCATTGACCATGAGTTGAACGACTCCGACGAAGATTGCGGTTAAAATGCTCATGGCGATTATAATGCGCCAAGTCAAATCTGCTCGCAGCTTTTGAATGTCTTCTTTCGTCGCCAGTTGTGGCAGCAGACCTTCCATCCTGGCAATCCGCTCAGAATTGCGCGTCGCCGTTTCCAAAGCCAGCCCGGTTTCCATTCTTGATTCCGCCGCCACGTTATTCGCTTCCGTATTCATCGTTACTGCTGCCTCTGCTTGAAGTATAAATGGCAACGACCCAGCTGACAAGCAGATAGCCTGTAAACGTCTCCCCTGAGCCCGCTCGCCTGCTTGACAGCCTGCGACGCCGCTCGTATGATGAGGCGCAATTTATCCGAGGGGAAACTCCGCCTATGAGCGCGCCGTCTATCTTGCTGGCCGTTGATATCGGCGGCACCTTCACCGACCTCGTCGCGCTTGATATGGACAGCGGGCGCATCGCCGTTGAGAAGCTGCTGACCACCTACCCCGACCCTTCGCTCGCGGTACTCGAAGGCGTTCATTGCTTGCTAGAGAGAGCCGGCCTCTCCCCAACCGAGATACGCTACGTAGTCCACGGTACTACTCTCATCACCAATACGCTCATCGAACGCAAAGGCGCTGTGACGGCGCTGCTGGCGACCGCGGGCTTCCGCGATGCTGTCGAGATCGGCAACGAAGGCCGCTACGATATGTACGACCTGGCATTGCGCAAGCCCGCGCCCCTGGCGGAACGGCGGCTGCGCTTTGATGTGCCCGAGCGAATGCTGGCCGATGGGCGCGTACAGCAGCCGCTTGACGAAGACTGCCTGCGCCGGATTTGCGCTCAGCTGCGCGCCGAGTCGGTCGAAGCTCTCGCCATCTGCTTCCTGCACGCTTATACCAACCCGGCTCACGAATTGGCGGCGCGGGCAATCGTTGAAGCGGCGCTGCCCGATGTCGCCATCTCGGCGTCGCATCAAGTGGCGCCCGGCATGCGCGAATATCCGCGTACCTCAACCACTATCGCCAACGCCTACGTCCAGCCCGTCACTGACCGCTACCTGGAGCGCGTGGAGGACGGCCTGCATTCAAGCGGCATTGCCGCCCCGCTGAATATCATGCTGAGCAGCGGCGGCACGACCACAGTAGCCGCCTCGCGCGACTTTCCCATCCGGCTGGTCGAAAGCGGCCCGGCCGGCGGCGCGCTGGCGGGCGTCCACTGGGGGCGGCTGCTGGGCCAAACGGACGTGCTGGCGTTTGATATGGGCGGCACCACTGCCAAAGCGGCGCTGACACGCGCTGGCGAGCTGGCCATCAGCCACCAGTCCGAAGTGGCGCATGTGCATCGCTTCAAGCGCGGCAGCGGACTGCCCTTGATGGTGCCCATGATCGAGATGATCGAGATCGGCGCTGGCGGCGGCAGCATTGCCCACTTGAACGCGCTGGGTTTGCCCGCCGTCGGACCGGAGAGCGCCGGCTCCGCGCCCGGTCCCGCGTCTTACGGCGCTGGCGGGGCGCAGCCCACCGTAACCGATGCCGACCTGCTGCTGGGTTACCTCAATCCCGATTACTTCGCTGACGGGGACATCCCGCTTGATCCCGCTGCCGCGCAGGACTCCTTCGCTGAGCTGTCGGCGGCGCTGGCCCTGCCGCTGGAGCGAACCGCCTGGGGCGTACACCAGCTGGTCAACGAGAATATGGCGGCGGCCGCGCGCGTACACGCTGCCGAACGCGGCCTGGAAATCCGCCGCTACTGCATGGTCGCCACCGGCGGCGCCGGGCCGGTGCACGCATGCGGCGTGGCCCGCGGCCTGGGCATCCGCCGCATCATCATCCCGCCCATGGCCGGCGTGGCTTCCGCCTTTGGCTTCCTGACCGCGCCCATCGCCTTTGATTTCACGCGCAGCTACGTGTCTCGCCTGGACGAGCTTGATCTGGGCGAACTTAACCGTATCCTGGCAGAGCTGGAGCAGGACGGTCGGCGCATCGTGGAAGCGGCCGGCGTGGCTGCGGCGGACATCAGCGTGCGCCTCAACATCGACATGCGTTATGTCGGGCAGGGTTATGAGGTGCGCGTGCCTTTTACGATGAATACCCTGACCCAGCGGCATATCGCCGAGATGCGGCGCGTCTTTGAAGCGGAGTACCGCGCCTTCTACGGACAGCTCGCGGACGGCGTGCCGATCGAAGCGGTCAACTGGCGCATCCTCATCAGCGGACCCCAGCCGCAGGTCGATAAGGCCAATTTCGACCAATCGCAAACCGCGAATGACAGCCCGGTCGCCTGTCGTCCCGTGCGATTCGCGCCCGATCAAGCGCCGCTGGAAACGCCGGTTTTTCGCCGCGAGCAGCTCAGCGCGTCCTGGTCGGCAGCCGGTCCGCTAATCATTGAAGAGGCGGCGTCAACAACAGTGGTCGCGCCCGGCTGGTCAGCGCAAGTCGCGGCCGCCGGCTGCCTGCTGCTGACGCGGGAGGCTGCCCAAGTGTGATATGGTAAAAAGCCAAAGGGCTCGCCGTATAAGTCGCAAGCCCTTTAGAGTCGTGGGAATCCCAGTTGGGCTCCCTCGCCTTCCCCTAACCCCGTCTGTCCAGAGCGGTCTAGAGGTTAGTGTTGGATCTCACCATACACCTGGCTCGGAAGCTAACACAAACTGCTGAAGATTGTCAACATGACCTAGATGTCGGGGTCGTCTATAATGAGCCCGGCGCCGGCCAATATCTTGTTGATGTCACGCAACTCGAGTTGGACGTTCGCGAGTATTTTTGAATGCTGCTCGAGAATCTGTGTATGCTGCTCCAGCGTTTCTTTCATTGGCTGCAATTCAGACCGCAGGGCAGCTACTACCGCATTGGCGATACGCTGTTCATCAGGTGATAAACTGGGAAGACGCTGCGGATCACTATCGTACTGAGGTGCTGCTTGGGCCATGTTGATTCTCCTTGGCGAGCTTGCGCTTTCCGTTTTTACATTGTTCAGATATAAGGCGAGCAAGTGATCTCATATGCTATTCATCGCTTCCTTGACAAATGTTTTCGGCGAACTTGCATACCGTATATGGCTTGAAAGCTGTGACAAATCATTCTGTTATCATAACATGGTGGCATGATAGCTGCAAAATTTCGCCAGGCGTCAAGCGACATGCAAAATCCAAATCGCGATGATGCCCAAACGAGCGCGTGACACAGGAGCGCAACCCATGATTGATCCCATCACCCTCGAAGTCGACGAGCAGGCGGCAGCGCTGATCCACTCCTCCTTCACTACTGTCGTGCGCGAAGCGGGCGATCTTTCCGCCGGCGTATTTGACCGCGCGGGCAATATGATCGCCCAATCCGTCACCGGCACGCCGGGCCATATCAACACCATGGCCAATTGCGTGCGCCGCTATGTCGCGCCCAACCATCCCATCGACAGCCTCGACCCCGGCGACACCCTGATCACCAACGACCCCTGGGAGGCATCGGGCCACCTCTTCGACCTGACAATCGTCTCGCCGGTCTTCTATCGCGGGCGCGGCGTGGCCTGGTTCGCCAGCACCTGCCACGCAGTCGATATTGGCGGCGCTACTATGGGCGGCGATGCCCGCTCGCTTTACGAAGAGGGGCTGGCTATCCCGCTGATGAAGCTCTTCCGCGGCGGAGAGGCGAACCAGCAACTCTTCGAAATCATCCGCGCCAACGTGCGTGTGCCCGATCAAGTCATCGGCGATATCTACGCCCAGGAGGTCGGCAACCAGGTCGGCGCGCGCAAGCTGATCGAAATGCTGGACGAATACGACCTGCCCGACATCGAGGCGGTCTCGGCGCAAATCCTGGACCGCAGTGAAGCGGCACTGCGCGACGCCATCCGCGGATTGCCCGATGGCGCCTACCGCGATACCATCACGATCGACGGCTTCGACGAGCCGCTGACCATCGCCTGTGAAATCGCCGTGAAGGGCGGCCAACTGAGCGTCGACTACGCCGGCTCCTCGCCCCAGGTCGACCGCGGCATCAATGTCGTGCTCAACTATACTCACGCTTATACCACCTATACGCTGATGGCTGCGCTGGCGCCGGGCATCCCCAACAACGAAGGCGCCTTCCGCCCCATTGACGTGCGCGCGCCCCTTGGCTCGATCCTCAACTGTACCCGTCCGGCGCCGGTCAGCGCGCGTCACTTGATCGGCCACTTCGTCAGTCAGCCGCTTTTGACCGCGCTTTCCGAGATCGTGCCGGAGCGGATAATCGCTAATGGCTCGGCCGGCTTGTGGAATACCATGATGGACGGCATGGACGAAAACAAGCGCGAATTCGCCTATGTTTTCTTCTCGGCCGGCGGGATGGGCGCCGCCCACAACCGCGACGGTCTGTCGGCGACGGCTTTCCCCAGCGGCATCATGGGCGTACCGGTCGAAGCGATTGAGACGGCAGCGCCCCTGCTGATGCACCGGCGCGAGCTGCGCGTCGATTCCGGCGGCGCGGGACGCTACCGCGGCGGCTTGGGGCAAGTCATGGAACTGGAGATCATCACCGGCTCGCCGGCCAACCACTCCTGCATGTACGACCGCACGGGCAATCCCGCCCAAGGCCTGCTCGGCGGCAAGCCCGGCGCAGCGGGTGAAGTACAGCTCTCGAACGGCACGCAGCCGCATCCCAAAAGCCACTACGTTTTGCGGCCCGGCCAGCGCGTTTTGCTCAAGCTGCCCGGCGGCGGCGGTTATGGCGCGCCCTTCGAGCGCGAGCCGCAGCGCGTGCTGGCAGACCTCAAGCAGGGCTATATCACTTTCGAAGCGGCTGAACGCGACTATGGCGTTGTGATTCATGCTGATACCATGACCATCGACGCGGCGGCGACCGCTCTGATGCGAAAGGAGCCCAGCAGATGACAGCGAAGCACTACGACTTGATCGTGGTCGGCTTGGGCGCGATGGGCTCGGCCGCGCTTTATCAAGCCAGCCATCGAGGCGCGACTGTCCTGGGCATCGACCGTTTCGACCCGCCGCATACCCTGGGCTCGAGCCACGGCGACACCCGCATCACACGCAGCGCCATCGCCGAGGGCGAGATGTACATGCCCTTTGTGCGGCGCAGCAACGAGATCTGGCGCGACCTGGAGGCGCAAACCGGGCGCAGGCTCTTCCACCGCAGCGGCGGCCTTATCATCGGCTCGGACGACTCGGCCGCCTTCCATTTTCAGGGCGATTTCGTGGAGACCTCTGCGCGCATCGCCCAGAAGTTCGGCATTCCGCACGAGGTCTTTGGCGCGGATGAGATCATACGGCGCTTCCCCCTGCTTATGCCGCGCCCAGACGAACGCGCGTATTTTGAACCCAGCGCGGGCGTCCTGCGGCCGGAACGCTGCATTGAGGCGCAGCTTGGGCTGGCGCGTCAAACCGGCGCATCCATTCACACGGGCGAAAAAGTGACCGGATATGAAGCTGACTCCGGCGGCGTGACTGTCACAACCGAAGCCGCCAGCTATCGCGCCGACAAGCTGATTCTGGCAGCCGGCGCCTGGATCGGCGAGCTGCTGCCGGAAAGTCATCGCGGCGGCATCCGTGTCTGTCGTCAGCTGATCCACTGGTTTGAAGCGGAAGATCGCAGCGCCTTTGCGCCCTCGCGTTTCCCCTTTGTCATCTGGATCGGCGATACGCTGGACGACTTCTGGTCGGTCTTTCCCGCGCCGCCGCTTGATGCCGGGGGCATGGACGGCGTCAAGATGGTGACCGAGCAGTACCACAAGAGCACGCAGCCTGATAAGGTCGACCGCGTTGTGACCGAGGCGGAGAAAGCAGATATGTTCCACCGCCTGACGAAGCCGCGGCTCAAGGGCCTGCGCGAGCGCTCGCTTCATGCCGAGGTCTGCTTGTATACCCTGACCCGAGACGAGCAGTTTCTGATCGATTTTCATCCGGCGACGGAGCGCGTGGT
>JAGWBC010000079.1:0-1513 GCA_021296115.1 Anaerolineae bacterium
TTTGCGCGCTTGCCAGAGGCGCCGCCGCAAGCAGCAGTGTGACAAGCATAAGCATCAACATTATTCTTTTCATCTTGGGTTCTCCCTTACTCGATAGATGGTATACAACCATTTCCGCCATGTAGCATTGGACGCTTGACGCGAACGTAGACGCGAGCAAGCGCCGGGGGTATCGCTAAAACGGAAACGGGGGACTAGTTTAACCAGTCCCCCGAAGTCTTGCAACGGTAAGCTTTAGGCCCAAGCTGCGCCGGGTTTAGCCGCCCAGCAGCGCGTTGGTCTGTTCGTGAGCGCGTTCGACAGCGACGGCGGCGTCACGTTCTTCGCCGGTCCATAGCAAGTCCATATTGGCGACCCAGACCGAGGATTCCCATTCCAGGTATTTCGAATGGTAGGGTGGGTGGACGCCATCACGCGCGCCGATTACCGAGAACACTTCATGGTAGGCATCGGCGTAGGGGGCGTCGTCCGGCGCGGCGCAGTCATGGAAGTCGGATTGGCTGGTCAGCGCAGCGCCCATGGCCGCCGTACGGCAGATGTGATCAGGGTTGGCAAGCGTGAAACGGATCAGCTCGTACGACAGGTCGGGATGCGCAGCCGAAGTCGGAATCGAGAAAGCCGAGCCGCCGATGAAATTGTAACGTCCGGCGGGGCCGGTCGGCGTCGGCACGACAGTCCAATTGAAGCTGTCGCCTACCAGCTCCCACATGCGGGAAGCGGCGTCGTTAAGCGCATAGTGCATAGCGACATTGCCGTTGGCGAAGAGGAATTCGGTCGTGAAACCGGAAGCGGCGATATTCTCCGCCGTGGGGTGCGCGCCTGAATCCCAGAGCAGGTCAGCCATCCATTGCAGGGCGGCGGTGGTTTCGGCGCTATTCATCACGGAGGCGGTGTTCTCTTCATTGAACAAGTCGCCACCGAAGCTCTTGATGATCCAATAGGCGCCGCCAGCGCCACGGCCGACGCTTACCAGATTGCTGATGCCCCAGACATCCGTATCGCCATCGTCATCATTGTCCTGGGTCAGCGCGATCGCCAATTCAGTGAACTCTTCAAAGGAGGTGTGCTCGCCAGGCGGCTCCAGTCCAGCCTCTTCGAAGATATCGAGATTGACGTACAGCCCACCGGGCGCCAAGTCATAGGGAATGGCGTATTGGCTGCCCTGGTAATTGAAGGCGTCGACTTGCGACTTGACGAACTTCTCGGGCCAACCGGGGATCGGGCAAGCTTCCAGGTAACTATCGAGATTCAGCGCCCAGCCGTTGGCGGCGAAGGTATCGTTGCGGGTATCGTGCATCCAGGCCATATCGATCTCGGCGCCACCGGCCAACTGCGCCGGCAGGGTCGTCCAATAGTCGCCCCAGTTTACGCCCGTATTGAGGATTTGTTCGACGTTGGGATAGTACTCGCCGAAGAATTCGTCGAAGGCCAACAAGAACTTATCGACCTCGCCGGGGCCTTCCCAGCCAGTAATGGTGATGGCCGCGGACGAGTCGCCGTCAACCATGCCGCA
>JAGWBC010000079.1:1558-11695 GCA_021296115.1 Anaerolineae bacterium
CCAGCAATGCGATTTTGCGAATCATCTGATTTCCCTTTCACATCTGATATTTGATTCCGAAGCGAAGTAGTTGGTCGGTCGCTAGCCACCTCCTTTGATGCCGCTGGTAACGATGCCGCGGACGTAGTACTTCTGCCCTACGATAAACGCGATCAAAACGGGAATGACAACAAATGTGGCGGCCGCCATGATGAGATGCCAGGGCGTACGCATGCCGGACTGGTTCTGGAATGACGCCAGCAGCAGCGGCAAGGTCTTGACTTTGGGTTTGCCCAGCACGATCAAGGGCCATTGGAAGCTGTTCCAGGTATTGACGAAAGTAAAGATGGCGAGGGTCGCCAGCGCCGGTTTGGTCAAAGGCAGGATAATCAGCCAGTAGGTGCGGAAGAAGCCGCAGCCGTCAATCCGGGCGGCGTCCTCCAATTCGCGCGGAATCGTCACCATAAATTGCCGCATCATAAAGGTGCCCCAAGGCGTGAACAGGAAGGGAAAGATGACCGCTTGCAGCGTGCTGATCCAGCCGAACCAGCGCATCTGCACGTATAGCGGAATCATCAAGACGGTGAAGGGCACCATCATCAGAGAAATATAGAGCAGGAATATCTTGTCGCGCCCGGGAAAGCGCAGGCGCGCAAAAGAGTAGCCGGCCAGGCTGGCGGTGAATAGCTGTCCAAGCACTACCGCCGCGGCCACCAGCGCGCTGTTGAGAAAACCCAGGTCGAAATGCGTCATCGTCCAGGCTTCGGTGTAGTTGCTGAATTGCCAGACTTCGGGAATGAAGGTAGGCGGGTATTGGTAGATGCCGCGGATGTCCTTGAAGGAATTGGCGACCATCCAGGCGAAGGGCAAGATGAAGATGATGCCGGCAATAGACAGCACGACGTAGACCAGCAGATCCATCAAGATCTTGGCCTGTTTTTGCCCGAAGCGGACGTCTTTCTTCTTCTGCATGCTCGCCATCGGCTTTACTCGTCCTCGTCGAAACCGATCACCCAGCGGCGCGCCAGCTGCCACTGGATAACCGTGATGATGAGAATGATCAAAAAGAGCACGGCCGCCAGCGCCGCGCCATAACCCATCTTGAAGAATCTGAAAGCGTTTTGGAAGATGTACAGCGTCAAGGGCGTGGTGGCTTGCGCCGGTCCGCCCTCGGTCAAGATGTAGAACTGATCGAAGGCTTGAAAGGCGCCGATCAGCGAAGTGACCACCACAAAAAACAGCGCCGGCGTCAGCATCGGCAGCGTCACAAAACGCATGCGCTGCCAGCCGCTGGCGCCGTCAATCGAGGCCGCCTCGTAATACTCCTCGGGGATGCCCTGCAAGCCGGCCAGCAGAATCAACATGGCAAAGCCGATGCCTTGCCAGTTGCTCATGATGATGACGCTGGGCATGGCCCATTTGGTATTGTGGATCCACTTGGGCCCTTCTATGCCCACCAACTCCAGGATGTGATTAATCAAGCCGATTTCGGGCTGGTAGATCCAGCGCCAGACGGTCGCCGCCGCAACCGTCAGGGTGATCTGAGGCAGAAAATAAACAGTGCGGAAAAAGATGATGCCGCGCATCTTGCGGTTCAGCGCCAGCGCCAGCCAGAAGGCGATGAATATGCCGGTCGGCACAGCGATAAAAGTATAGTAGAAACTGTTGACTAAGGACTTCCAAAAGATGCGGTCGTTGACCATCGTCTCGAAGTTTTTGAGTCCGATGAAGTTTGGTTCTTTCGCCAGGCTCCAGTCGGTGAGCATGATGTAGAAGGCGAACAGAATTGGGAACAGCATGAAGATGATGAAACCGATGAAGTTGGGCGCGAGGAAAAGATAGCCGGCGATCGTCTCGCCACGGCGCAGGCCGGTGAAGGCGCGCCGAACCTCCGCAAGTCCGCCTGGCTTGGGCGCTTCAGGATTGATGCGCTTTGCTATGCCGGCCGCCACAGACACCCTCCCGCATTACATATTGAGATGCAACTTGAGGTAGAACCGCAACTGCTTCCCATTCGCGGATTCCGAATCATAGTCGGCAAGAAGTCAGCCCAAACTCGCGGGTCGATACGAAATCATATGACGCCATAAAACCGATTACGTCACCGAGACAGTACTCTAACACGAAGGTCAGATGATGTCAAACAATGCGCTTTTCCTTTACGAGCCCGCCTCTAATAGCGCGTAACGGTCACGAGCGTGTCGGCGGACAGATTGTCGATTTCGCTGTACATGCCGTCATTCCACACGATCGACAGCCGCTCCAGCGCGGCGTCCGCGGGGAAACCAAAATGCGCTCGGCTGCTATCCCCCGACAAGTAGCCGCTGAGGGCGGTCAGGTCGCGGCGGTAGCTGCCGCGGTTGCTGTGCAATTCCAAGCGAGCGCCGATGCCCGCGCCATTGCCTTGGCCCAGCCAGCGCAAGTCCACTTCCAGGGCCGCCCCGGCGCAGAGCCGATTCTCGAACAGCTTGGCCGGGCTAAGCAGATTATTGACCACCACATCAAGATCGCCGTCGTTGTCCAGGTCCGCCAGGGTCATGCCGCGGCCGCTGGCTTGATCGTTCAGTCCCCAGCCGGGCTGTGCCACAAAATCTATGCCATCCACGTTACGATAGACTTGGTTCTCTTCGACCAGCTCATTGTCGGGCAGATGCGAGAAAAGCTCTTGGGAGATCATGCCGTTCACCACGTAGAGGTCTTGAAAGCCGTCGTTGTCGAGATCGCCGAACTTGGCCGACCAGCTCCAGCCCGTGCCATCGAGCTGAAAATCACGCGCGATATTGCTCAGGTTGCCGGCGCCGTCCAGGGCATAAAGTACATTTTCCATGATCTGCGGATCGCCTTCGACATGCGGCATATCCATCATCATGTCCATCACCGGCTGCCATTGCGCCAGGGTCGCCTCGTCATCGGCATAGGGTTTCATATCAACAGCGAAGACTTCCTGCGCGCCGTCATTGTCGAGGTCGGCGGCATCGTAGCTCATCGTGCTATGCGGCATCACGGGCAGCGGATCAGTCTGCTGCCAGGCGCCGTCGACAAAGGTGAAGTAGCGGTCTTCGACGGCGAAGTCGTTGCCGATGACGATCTCGTAGTCGCCGCTCTGATTGACCCGCGTCAGTATCGCCAGGGTATTCGACCGATCGGCGATGCGGGTCGCGCGGAAGGCGGCGCCGTGGTTTTCGTAATAGATCACGCCGTTTCGAGGCGCCGTCTGGCCCAGGATCTTTTCGTTTTCAACATCGTAAGAGCCGGTCAAGAGGTCGAGATCGCCATCGCGGTCGGCATCCAGCCAGTTCATGGCATAGCCGATATAACTGACGCCGCTGAGCAGCTCTGTCTCAAAGCCCGTGCCCGCCTGATTGCGCCAGAACAGAGGAGCGGCGGCCTGCTGCGTGAAGACGATATCCAGCCAGCCATCGCCATCCACATCAATGATGGCCGCTGCCCGCGCCGCAGCTTGTGACGGCAGTGGCTCGCGCTCGAATTCCAGCGCGCCGCGATTCCACAAGACGCTGTTATCGCCGGCGAGATTGGCCAGGACAATGTCAAGCAATCCGTCTTGGTTGAGATCGTTGACCGCCAGCCCGGCGCCGTTGCTGTCGTAGAAGCCCACGGGCAGCGCTGACGGCATCGTCGTGTGCGCAAGCTCGTGGGCGACGAAGCTTCCGTTGCAGGCTGCGCGGGCTGCCAGCGGAGCAGTCTCCACACTGACCGGCGCATGGATGCGGATGGCGAAAGTGTGCGCTGCGGATACGAGCAAGGCAGCGAGCAAGAGCGGTATGAGCCAAGGAACGCGCATGGTGATGCCTCAGATTCGCAATTGAATGCCGAGACGATACCACCGCGCAACCGGTTTCGCAATCGCGCTGGCAGATAAAACCACCCGCACCAACCTGTGGTTTCAGGAAAGAAAAAGCCCCTCGCTCGTCTGGAGCAAGGGGCTGATATTGAGCGAGCGTGGATTAGCCTTCAGTTTCCGCCTCGGTTTCGGGTTCCGGCGGATTCTCGAGCGCTTCCAAGGTAGGCATGGACGCCTTCTTGGAGTGGACGCCGGTGGCGCCGTCAGGCCGGGTGCCGCGGCTGTCCAGGCTTTGCAGCTGGCCTTCGGCATCGTAGGCGCGAACTTCAAAGCGGTACTCGCCTTCCTGGAAGCGCCAGTCGTAGCGCCAGATAACCCAGGTCAACTCGGACAGCGGCTGCCGCAACTGCGCTTCTTCCCAATCGCCGCTGTTTACGCTGACTTCAACTCGTGAAATCATCTTGGCGCCCGAGTAGGCGATGCCGCCGATCGGCACCACGTAGCCGGCGTCGTCTTGGAGGATGGAATCCGTGGCGATGGCGTCGACGACCGAGGTGGTGTTGACGATAGCGTCCACGCTCCAACCCCGGCGCACCCAGTAACCCTCGGCCCAGGCGTCGACGAATTCGATGCTCTTGATCCATTTGGGCTGCTTCATGCCGTAGCGGTCGGGGATGTAGATGCGCAGCGGGAAGCCGTGCTTCTGCTTGAGCGGCTGATCATCCCATTCGTAGGCGAACATGACGCGCTCTTCCGCTTCGACAACGTCCAGCATGACGTACTCGTCAAAGTTGTCGGCGCCGGTGATCTTCATCGCCACCGCGCTCGCTTGCGGCTTGACGAAGTCAAGGAATTCGCTCATGCGGAAGCCCGACCACTTGGTGGTGCTGATCAAGGTGCCGCCGATGCGATTGCTGATGCAGGACAAGGTGATGAAGCGGTCGACGCGCTCGAAGTTGTCGTAGAGATCTTGCAGCGACAGGCTGACGGGATTATCGACCAAACCGCTAACTTCAAGCCGCCATTCGTTGGAGTCGATCACCGGCGGGCGGGAGCTGATGTCGATGCGATAGTGGTCATCCAGCGGTGTGTATTCGGGCCGCGTACCCGGCGCGGGCAGCATATCATCATTCATATTGGGCAGCTCGCCATCAGCGCCGGCCCCCGTGGGCAGCTCTCCCACCACCTGGCCTTCGCCCGGCCGTGTGCCCAGCATCGCGCCCAAGCCCGCGCCGATTACGGTGATCAGCGCGCTTGCGCCGCCGATACGCACCATAAATTGCCGCCGATCCAGCGGCTCAACCGTGATCGTCTCGCCGGTTTCTTCATCGGTTTTGGTCTTGCCGTCGCTATGCGCCAAATCGTTGTAAATCCAGTTGGCAGCCAAGCCCCAGGCGGCGAATGCCAGCACGACCCAGACAATCTGTACCGGAACCGGCGCCGTCGCTGTCAGATTGACCTGCGCGGAAATCAGCATCATCACCGCGCCGAAGACCAGACCCAGGACCAAGCCGGGCACGAGGTTGCGCGCGGAGCTTTCGCTGCGGTTCATCAGCGCGAAGACGGCGGCAATCGCGACTATCCCCAAGGCAAGAAAGGCGCCCAAGCCCATCAGCTGCTCGGCCGTCTTGGCGGCGGCGGAGGTTTCGCCCATATCAAAGGTGATGATCATCTCCACCATCGTGTCGATGCCGAAGGTTAAGAGCGGTCCCGGCAATTGACGCGAGACAAAGTCGAAAACATCAAAGGGGATGAAAGGCAATCCGGCGAGCATATCCGCCAGAAATAGCACTGACATCAGCACAGAAGTCAGCAATCCGCCGACTAGAGCGCCAAGCCAGATTGTGGGTTTGCGTAGCGTATCCATGATTCTATAGCTTCTCCATCGGTCACCGATACAGGTATTATAGCCCAACTTTAGTGGCAATTCTATTTCGACTAGATTACAGGCAAATTACAAATGCGGACTTGCGATGCTGAGCGTAACGCAGTCCGTCCGCTTTGCGGCCGAGTACACAGAGTAACTATGAGGACACAGAAGTAGCTCCAACTAAGTAATGCGACAAATGAGAGGACATTGTAGGGGCGATTCTGTGAATCGCCCAATGTTGTAATGTTGAATATTCGGGCGACATACAATGTCGCCCCTACAACCGACTAGATTCCAGTTTCTCATCACTTTGTTGGAACTACTGAGAGGGCGACCCACCAAAGGTCGGCGAGATCGGATGATATCAGCTTGGGCGAGTTAAAGATTATCCGCAGGCTCCCCGAACCTGTCCTTGATAACGCATAATACCTCCTCTCTGTGTCCTCGATTTGACTCGGAGTCCTCGGTGGTAAAGGTGTCAAAAGCGCGCAAGCCTGTGATGCAAGCCAGTTCACAAGGATGAACGAATGAGCATAGCGAACGAGCAGGACCAGCTTTGGCGGCAGCTGCAAGCGGAGCGAGAGAGCCGCAGCGCATTAAGACTGGCGCTGGATTTCGGCGGCGAATACCTGGATGCCACGCCCAAGCGCCGGGTTTTTCCCGACCAAGCCGCGCTCGCCGCGCTGGACGCATTTGACGAGCCGCTGCCGGAGCATCCGACTCCCGCCGATGTAGTGATACAAGGGCTGCACCGGCTGGGATCACCCGCTACAACCGCGCAGGGTGGCGGGCGCTACTTCGGCTTCGTCAATGGCGGGCTCTTGCCGGCGGCGCTGGGCGCGCGGCTGCTGGCGGATGTCTGGGACCAAAACGCCGCTCTGCAAGTGATGTCGCCGATAGCCGCCAAGCTGGAAGCGGTCTGCGAGCGCTGGCTGGTGGACCTGCTGCAATTGCCCGAAGGCAGCGCGGCCGGCTTGGTCAGCGGCACGTCAGCGGCGACACTCTGCGGATTGCTGGCGGGCCGGAATACATTGCTGCGCCGGCTGGGCTGGGATGTGAATGCGCAGGGACTCTTCGGCGCGCCCAAGCTGCGCGCGGTGCTCAGTGAGGGCGCGCATGTCACGGTGCGGAAGGCGCTGGCTATTCTGGGCATCGGCGCGGCGCAGATCGAGACTGTGCCGGCGGACGAGCAAGGACGCTTCGACCTCAGCCGCCTGCCGCCGCTGGACGAAAGTACCTTGCTGGTTTTGCAGGCGGGCAACGTCAACAGCGGCGCCTTCGATACTTTCACACCCCTCTGCACTGCTGCGCGAAAGGCGGGCGCCTGGGTACATATTGACGGCGCCTTTGGCTTGTGGGCGCGCGCTTGCCAAGAGACCGCGCATTTGACCGCCGGGGTTGAACTGGCGGATTCCTGGTCGGCTGACGCGCATAAGACGCTGAACAGCCCCTACGATTGCGGCATTATCCTCTGTCGCAATCGCGCGGCGCTGGTCGGCGCGCTGCAAGCCAGCGACAGCTACCTGCATTTCGGAGAGGGGCGCGACGGCATGCTCTATACTCTCGACATGTCGCGGCGGGCGCGCGGCGTCGAGCTGTGGGCGGGGCTGAAATCGCTGGGACGTACCGGCATCGACCAGTTGGTCGCGCAACTGTGCCGGCGAGCCAGACAGTTCGCCGACGAATTACGCGCGCATGATTTTCGCGTGCTGAACGATGTGGTCTTTAATCAAGTGTTGGTCGCCTGCGATTCGCCCGCGCTTACCAAGAGAACGCTGGAGCTCTTGCAGGCGGGCGGCGAATGCTGGTGCGGCGGGTCGGAATGGCGCGGCGAGCCCGTCATCCGCATCAGCGTCTGCTCCTGGACGACCACGCCTGACGATGTGCGGCGCTCTGCAGCTGCGTTCGTCGACGCGCGCGACCAAGCCTTAGTCTCGGTATAAGTGCGCGATCTTCGCGCGCAGCTTCACCGCCTCACGCAGATCGGTGTTGTCGCTGAATTGGTCGATGCTTCCCATCAGCGAATTGTCAGCAATCGCTTTAACTTCCGGGTCGCGAATCTCGGCAAGCAGCGCCTCAATATAGCGCCAGGCATTGCTGACCCAGAAGCCGCGCCCGTGAAATTCTTGTATGGCCGGCTGGATTGCAGGCGTCAGACTCAGCGCGTTATGCAGTCGATTCAGAATCTCATAAGCGGCGCAAAGATGGCGCTGTCTCTCTCGCCACTTCGCGCTCCTTTGGACGGCCTGCAAGATCAGCCCGAGCTCTGCCGCGCAGTCGAGTTCGGCGAAAGCGCTGCCGAACCACTTCGGATAGGGCGCGTATCGCCGTTCAAATAGAAAGCAAAGTTGCATGATCGACCGCGCCAGACGCCCCCCGATCAGCGCCGCGCCCAGTTCATCACCGACTGCCCCGGCGCGCGGCGCCAGATGCTCGTCCTGCCCGATGCGGCTCCAGCCACAAGCCAGCATATACAGCCAGACATCCCGCGGATAGTAGCGCAATCGGTCGCGCGCGGCCTGCACGTCTAAGTCATCGCGGAAGAGCGCGCCGCCGCTGAAGCTGAGCAGCTTCTGCTGTGGGATGCTGAGCCAATCCGCAGCGCGCAACGGATCCGCCGCCGCGATGCCGAGATAAGCGCGCATGAAGCCGTCAAGCGTCAGAACCTCCACACGGTGATTAACCGGTCCTTTGTCAATGTCCTCCAGGAGCTGCGTGCCCTGGTCGCCGTCGCCAGTTTTGGGCGCGCTGAAATGGGTGGAATAGCCCATGAAGCGATAGGGCAATTCTTCCGCCAGCAGCGTGTCTATGGGGCCGGCGAGGGCGCGGTGATCGGCGAAGGAGAGAAATAGCATCACGCGCGGGCCCCAATGGTGGTCGCTGGAGATCGGGTCGTCGTAGCCGATGACCTCGGACCCGCTGCCAATCAAACCGGCGCTGTATTGCAGCCCTGGATAATGCCGCGCCAAGATGGGCTCTACCGACTGCGCGAAAAAGGCGCGCGACAACTCCAGCCCTTTGACGAATTCCATCAGCGTCCGCTCCATGCCACAGTCTGTTTGCTTCAAGCTGCCTGCCAAGAAATCTGACCATGCCTTTTGGCGATAGCTGTGTATAATACCTCTCACGAAGAATCTAGCGCCAAAAGCGGGAGTATAAGAATCGTGTCGCCATCCAACCGTCTCAAGGAGTTACGGGACCAAATTGATCCGATAAATATGCAAATCCTGGACTTGCTAAGTCAGCGCGCAGAGATCGCGCTGGAAATCGGCAAAGTTCAGCAAGAGACAGGTACGCGAATTTATGACCCGCAGCGGGAAGCGGAGATGCTGACCGCGCTGCAGCTCGCCAACGAAGGTCCCTTCAGCAACGAAACCATCTCCAAGCTGTTCAACGAAATCTTCCGCGCTACCTTGCACCTTGAGGAAGAGGACGCGCGCGAAACCATCCTTGTTCAGCGCAAACAGCCGGACCAGCATACCATCATTGAATTCAGCAATGGCTTGCGCTTGGGCAACGACACTTTTGAACTCATCGCCGGTCCCTGCGCGGTGGAAAGTTACGAGCAAATGGACGCGGTTGGCGCAGTGCTGGCGGAGCGCGGCGTCAAGATGATCCGCGGCATGGGTTACAAACCGCGCACCTCGCCCTATGACTTCCAGGGCATGGGCGAAGAGGGCTTGAAGATCGCGCGCCAAGTCGCCAACAAATACGGCCTGGTCGTCATCAGCGAAGTACTGGATATGTCGCTGATTCCCATGATGGATGAGTACGTGGACGCCTTCTGGGTCGGCGCGCGCAATATGCAGAACAGCTTCCTGCTGCGGGCGCTGGGCAAACAGAGCAAGCCAGTACTGCTAAAACGCAGCTTCGGCGCCACGCTCAAGGAGTTCATCTACGCCGCCGAGTACATCATGGCCAGCGGCAACGAGCAAGTGATCCTGATGGAACGCGGCATCCGCACCTTCAGCGAGTGGACGCGCAACACGCTGGATATCAGCGCCGTACCGCTGCTGAAGCAGGAAACGCACCTGCCGGTAATCGTCGATATCTCGCATTCTGCCGGGCGGCGCGATATCGCCAATTCACTGGGTCGCGTGACGCGGGTCAGTGGCGCCGACGGCCTGATGGTCGAGGTGCACCCCAATCCCGATGTGGCCATGTCCGATGCCAAGCAGCAGCTCAACCTCGAGCAGTTTAATCAGCTGATGGATGATGTCGAATCGATTGGCGCGCGTTATTAGCCCGAGGCCGCAAAGCCAACTGGCCTGGCACAGTTTCAAGAATCAGACGCGCCTCGTGGTCATGCTGCGGGGCGCTTTTCTTTCTGTTGGATACGCCGAGGCAAGTGGCGCTTCCGGCCAAGCAATCCTAGACTAAGACTTGGCGCGACTGGAAACGTAACTGGTTTATGCGGGCACGGTTCTCAAAGCACAAATTGTTTGTGGTTATCGCGGTCGCGATCATTGCCCGGCTGACCCTGCTC
>JAGWBC010000080.1:0-9941 GCA_021296115.1 Anaerolineae bacterium
CGCTGGCGGAGGAAATCGGGGCGACTGTCCGCAACGCGCGGCGGCAGGAAGCGAATCCGGTCGACGCCGTGCGACAAGCGGTCGGCGGTTTCCTCGTCTTCCGCGGCAAGATCACCGATGTCGACCGGCGCATCGAAGGCGGCTGGAATCGCGGCGATGCCAAGATGGCCGGCACGGGCGACTTCGCCGGGGGCGAAATGCTGCTGGAATTCCAGAACGAGCATCTTGCCGTGCGGGTGGATGGCGAGTTCGCCGCCACTGTACCCGACTTGATCGCCGTGCTGGATAGCGAAACGGGCGAGCCGATCACGACCGAGGCGCTGCGTTATGGCATGCGCGTGGCCGTCATCGCCTTCCCCTGCGCCCCGCAATGGCGGGAACCGGCCGCGCTGGAGCTCGCTCACCCGCGCTACTTCGGCTACGATGTCGATTACGTTCCGGTCGAGGAGCGCTACCAAGGCGGCTGATATTTGAACTACAGAGGGCGCAGAGAGCGCAGAGATTTTGCACTAGGAATGTAGGGGCGACTGACGGGCAGTGTCTACGCTCCTGTGAGGCGCCCGACCGCACAAACGGTAAACCATCTATGCGCCTGCTGGACGAAGCGAATATCAAAGACATTGCGCTGGGCGCGGCCGTGCTGGGCTCAGGCGGCGGCAGCAATCCCTACATCGGCATGCTGGTGGCGCGCGAAGCCATTCGGCGTTATGGGCCGGTTGAGTTGGTCACGCTGGACGAGCTGGACGACGAGGACTTGGTTGTGCCCGCTGCCGGCATGGGCGCGCCGGTTGTCGGTGTGGAGAAATTGCCGGCTGGTGATGACTTGCTGCGCGCCTTTGAAGCGCTGGGCAAATATATCGGGCGTAGGCCGCGCGCCACCATGAGCATTGAAGCTGGCGGCATGAACTCGATACGACCGATTTACCTGGCGGCGCGGCTGGGCATCCCGGTGGTCGATTGCGACGGCATGGGTCGCGCCTTCCCCGAGATTCAGCAGACGGTGCTGACCGCTGCCGGCATCAGCGCCAGCCCCTTCGTCATGTCCGACGAACGCGGCAACGTCCTGCTGATGGACGCCGTCAGCAATAAGTGGGTGGAGACCTTCGCCCGCTCCTGCGTGATCCACATGGGCGCGGTCGGCGTGATCGCGCTCTACTCGGCGACTGTACGACAGCTCAAGGCGGCCGCCATCCAAGGCACGACCACGCTGGCTGAGTCCATTGGCCGGACTCTGCGTACTGCCCGCCGGAATGAGCGCAACCCGGTGGACGCGCTGCGCCGGGCTGTGGGCGGTTATCTGGTATTCCGCGGCAAGATCAGCGATGTCGACCGCCGCGTCCGGGAGGGCTTCGCCAAAGGCAACGCTCGCATGGACGGGACGGGCGATTTCGCGGGTCAAGCGCTGCTGCTGGAATTCCAGAACGAGCATCTGGTTGTGCGCGTGGATGGCGAGTTCGCCGCTACCACGCCCGACTTGATCGTCGTGTTGGATAGCGAAACGGCCCAGCCCATCACCACCGAGGCGCTGCGATACGGCATGCGCGTGGCGGTCATCGCGATCCCCTGCGCCTCGCAGTGGCGCGAGCCGGCCGCGCTGGCACTCGTGCATCCGCGCTATTTCGGCTACGATGTCGACTATGTTCCAGTGGAGGATCGCTTTGGGTGATTCACCACAGAGGCACAGAGGGCGTAGAGTTGGCGGCTAAGAGGCGGAAATATGTTTGAGGATTCTCCGAATTTCGCCGACTTTTCCGGAGCGGACTTGATCGGCGCAGACTTGTCCGAGACAGACTTGGTCGGCGCAAACATGTCCGGCGCAAACATGTCCGGCGCATACTTGTTCTACGCAAACTTGCGCGGCGCAGACTTGGTCGGCGCAAACTTGTTCGACGCAAACATGTCCGGCGCAGACTTGATCGGCGCAAACATGTCCGGTGCAGACTTGTCCGGCGCAATTTTGTACAGCGCAAACTTGTTCTACGTAAACATGTTCGGTGCAGACTTGTCCGGTGCAAACTTGTCCGGCGCTGCATTCGACGACAACACCACCCTCCCAGACGGCAGCAAATGGACACCCGACACCGACATGAGCAAGTTCACAAACCCATGAAGCAAGTCACACTCAACGATACCGAAGCGCTCGCCATCGGCGCCGGCATTTTGGGCACGGGTGGGGGCGGCAGCACCTATCTCAACCGCCTGCGCCTGGACAACGAGATTCGCCAGCGCGGGCGCGACGTCGACATCGTGCAGGCCGACGATGTGCCCGATGGCGCCCTGGTCTGCGCCGTGGGCGGGATGGGCGCGCCCACCGTCAGCAACGAAAAGCTGCAAGCCGGCAATGAGATCGCCACAGCCCTGCGCGCGCTGGAAGACCACCTGCGGCGGAAGATCTACGCCATTGTCATCGGCGAAATCGGCGGCGGCAACGCGATTGGACCGATGGTGGCCGCGCTGCAATGCGGCTTGCCGGTGGTCGATGGCGATGGCATGGGGCGCGCCTTCCCGGAGCTGGATATGGATACCTTCATGATTTACGGCCTGGCGCCCGCGCCCTTTGTGCTGGCTGATTCCCATGGCAATGTCGCTATCTTCACGCGGATTGCGTCGGCCAAGCAAGCCGAAGAATTCGCCCGCCGCCTGACGATTGAGATGGGTGGCTCGGCCGCGCTGGTGATGCCGGTGATGACCGGCGCCGAGCTCAAAGCGACCGTGATTCGCGACACGGTCAGCCTGGCCAAGCGCATCGGCGATACCGTGCTCGACTGCCGCGCGCGCAGCATCGAACCGGCTGAGACGGTGGCCGAACTCTGCAATGGCCGCGTCCTGTTCAGCGGCAAAATCATCGATGTCGAGCGGCGGACAGTGCAAGGATTCGCCCGCGGCAAGCTGATCATCAGCGCCTTTGACGACTTTGACAAGCAGCTGAGAATCGACTTCCAGAACGAGAATCTGATCGCGCGGGGCAATGGGCAGGTAGTCTGCGCCGTGCCCGATCTGATTACGCTGGTCAGCCTGGACGATGGCGAGGCGATTGGCACGGAGTCGCTGCGTTATGGCTTGCGCGTGGCTGTGCTGGCGATGCCCGCGCCGAAGGAGCTCAAGACGCCGGAAGCGCTGGCGGTGGTGGGTCCGCGGGCTTTTGGCTACGACCTGGAGTTTCAGCCGATGGCGGGGGATTTGCTGTGAGCGATGGGATCGTCAAGATTGACAGATTGCGCCGCTTTCGCTAGTCTGGATGTACGCTCGGGATAAGGGAAGGGGCGCCACGATGAACAAGCGCCAAGCGCTTCAATGGACCACTCACGACCACGGTACCTGTGAAGCCGACGCCTATTTCCACGCTTACTGTGAGGAGCACAATCAAATATTGCCGCTGACGCGCGAAGGCATGAAGCAACTGCCCCGCGAAGTCGAACTGGAATTTTATCGCCGCATGCCCGCGTGGATGGCCGATGAGTTAGGCTTTGGTACATTTGAGGATGACCCCCTGCACATTGTGCTGCGGGAAGTTGATCATGGTGTCTGGAAGTATGTGTTTTGACATACCTGCTTGATACGAACATCTGCATTTATTGCATCAACAAAAGATATCCGCAGCTATTCGATAGGGTGTTGCAGCGGCATCAACAGTTTGGCACTACTGTCAGTGCGATTTCCAAAGCGGAAATGTTTGCCGGTTCAAGTCGTCGACACGCGCCTGCGCGGTACCGGCAAGAGCAGGACGAGTTCTTTTCGCATTTTCCCAGTCTGCCCTTTGATGACGAGGCGGCAGACTTTTACGGCCGAATACACGCATGGTTAAGAGACAGAGGACAGCTGATGGGCGTCGCCGATATGCAGATTGCGGCTATAGCTCTAGCTAACAGTTTGACCGTCGTGACACATGATCGGCGTGGATTCGGGCGGCTCCCCGATCTTCCGATCGAAGATTGGACTATCGCATAGGCCTTGCAGGACCTTCACATGCCCAAGCAACCGCACATTATCATCTTCAACCCAGACCAGTGGCGCGGCGACGTCATGCGTCACCTGGGCAATCCGGCGGCGGTCACGCCTAACCTCGACGCCATCGTCGAGTCCGACGCCGTATCCTTCCGCCACGCCTTCTGCCAGAATCCCGTCTGCACACCCAGCCGCTGCTCTTTCATGACCGGCTGGTATCCGCACGTTCGCGGGCACCGCACCATGTTCCACATGCTGCAGCCGGATGAACCGGTGCTGCTGAAGCAACTCAAGGACGCCGGCTACTTCGTCTTTTGGGGCGGCAAGAACGACCTGGTTCCGCGTCAAAACGGCTTCGCTGATTATTGCGATGTCAAATACGAGGCGGATCGCCCGCTGCGGCCCAATCTGCACAGCGCCGACGAATGGCGCGGCGATCCTGAAGGCGACAACTACTACTCGTTCTTCGCAGGGAAGCTGACCTCAACCCCCCTCGGTCCCCCCGACGAGTCAGGGGGAAGCATGACGGAAGATGTGTATTACGACAACGATTGGGCCATGGTCGACGGGGCGATCGAGCAGATCCGCGACGCGCTGGACGATCAGCCGCTCTGCATCTATTTGCCGCTGAGCTATCCGCACCCGCCCTACGGCGTCGAGGAGCCCTGGTTCAGTCAGATCGACCGCGAACTCATTCCGCAGCGCTTTAGCACGCCGGACTGGTCGACGAAACCCGGGCTCACTGCCGGCATCTATCAGCGGCAGGGCCTGCAGGGTTGGAGCGAAGAGCGCTTTAATGAATTGCGCGCCGTCTACTATGGCATGTGCGCGCGGGTTGACGCGCAGTTCGGCATGGTGGTCGATGCGCTCAAAGCGAGCGGCATGTATGACGACAGCGCCATCTTCTTTTTCTCGGACCACGGCGACTTCACCGGCGATTACGGGCTGGTGGAGAAAACGCAGAATACCTTTGAAGATTGCCTGACGCGCGTACCGCTAATTGTCAAGCCGCCGGCGGACCAAGCCATCGAGCCCGGCATCCGCGATCAACTGGTCGAGCTCATCGACTTCACCGCTACCGCCTATGAGTGGTCGGGCGTACAGCCGGGCTACGATCACTTCGGACAGTCGCTCTCAGCGTTGATCGCCGGCGCGGCGGACGAACATCGCGACGCGGTATTCTGCGAGGGCGGGCGGCTGATCGGCGAGGAGCAGGCGATGGAAAAGGACAGCCCGTCCTTCTCCGATCCGAGCGGGCTTTACTGGCCGCGCGTGCAGCTGCAAGGCAGCGAAGGCGGCGAGCACAGCAAAGCGACCATGTGCCGGACGCGAGATTACAAATACGTGCGCCGCTTGTACGAGGCGGACGAACTCTATGACCTGCGCCAAGACCCGGGCGAGTTGCAGAACAGGATTGACGACCCCGCCTGCGCCGGCATCCTCGCCGAGCTGCGCGAGCGCATGCTGACCTGGTATCAAACTACCTGCGATGTCGTGCCCTACAAGACCGATGTGCGCTGAGCTTTTCTGTGCGCGCTCAGTAAAATCAACTAAATGATGCAAATTTCGCAGGATATTTCATCCACTTCAACGAGTCACCCTTCCCTGATGATTCGGGGAAGGGCCGGGGATGGGGTAGATAAGCGGCGATTTGGCCATTCTCATTACTTTCTTGCACTTACTTCTGAGCCTCTGTGGTGAAAAAATCAGCCGCAGCCGGCCGTAACGCCATATACCAGGCGCAGGCGCTGATTAGCCGGGATCGCATCGAGACTGCATTCGGCGCCATTCGTCCAGACGATGCGCAGGTCGGCCGCGGTCGCGTCGCCCAGGCCGAAATGCAGCGGCAGCTGATTGTTGCCGCCCAGCCCGGCGCCGATAGACACCGTCTGCAGCTGTGTCATGCCGTCCGGCGTCGTGAGCTGTACCACCGTGCCGGCCGCGTCGCGATTGACGTCGCCGCCTCCGCGCAGATCGAGCGACAGCCAGCGCTTGTCGCCATTCTGATTCTGAAGCAGCCGGTAACCGCTATTCCAATTGCCCGTCACCAGATCCAGGTCGCCGTCTTGATCGTAATCGGCATAAGCCACGCCTAAGGTCGGCAGCTCGGCGTCAATGCCGCTGGCCGCGCTGACATTGTGGAAGCCGCGATGGCGGTCGTTGCGGAAAAGGGCATCGGCGCGCGGATTCATGAAACTGACTTCGAGCTCGGGGAAGGTCTGGTGATAATTGGTGGCGGCCACATACAGGTCCTGCCAGCCGTCATTGTCATAATCAAAGAAGACCGCGCCCCAGCCGACGCCGGCGTCGGGACCCATGTTGATGGCGCTGCCGCTTGAACGGGCGCGGTTGCGGAAGCCGCCGGCGCCGTCGTTCATCAGCAGGTGCATCTGATAAACCATGTCGGTGATATAGAGGTCGAGGTCGCCGTCGTTGTCATAATCGCTGGCGTCCACGCCCATGCCGTTGATCAGCAGATCAGCGCCGCTTTCGCTTGAAACATTGGTCCAGCACCAGTGGCCGCAGCCGGCGCCGTCGTTGCGCCAGAGTACGTTGCCGATTTCGTTCTGGAGTTTGTCGTTGACGACGTAGATATCGCTGTCGCCGTCGCCGTCATAATCCAGGAAGGCGGGAGCGAATCCCGCGCCCAGGGTCAAGGCGTAGTCGAGGCTGACGGTCACATCGGTGAAGCTGCCGTCGCCGTTGTTGTGATACAGGCGGTCTTGCTGCGCCGTGAAATCAACAGGATCGCATTCGGGAAAGCAAGACCAATTGGTCACATAGAGATCGAGCCAGCCATCGCTGTCGTAATCGCCCCAGGCCGCCGATGTGCCCTTGCCGGTATCGCCGACGCCGGCGCCCAGCGTGACATCCTGGAAGCCGCTGCCGCCCTCGTTGCGGAAGAGCCGGTTGGCGCCGTAGTTCACGATGTAGAGGTCAAGCCAGCCATCGTTGTTGTAATCGGCCCAGACCGCGCCTCCGCTGGGCACATCGGGCAGGCTGAGCAGCTGCGAGTGCTCGGAGACGGAGAAGGCGCCATCGCCGTCATTGCGGTAGAGCGCGTTGGGGTCGAGGTTGCCGGTAACGAATAGGTCGATCCAGCCGTCGCGGTCAAAGTCGCCCCAGGCTTGGCCGATAGCCAAGTAGCCTTGTCGGCTTTTTTCCGGGTCCCAGACGCCGCGGTGGGTCGCGGTGATGCCGGCGGTTGCGCTGACATCGCGGAAGATGGGTCTGTGGTCAGGCTGGCCCTGCGCGAAAGAGAGCCCGGCGACTTGCGCTGTCAAGAGGACGGTCAGAATAGTCAAACAAACTCGCATTTCGAATCCCGGAGTTGCGCTGACGCTGAAGCCCTATTGTGGCACAAAAGTTAACGAAGCGACTAATTCTCTCGTTGCTAGGCGGGACCAAATATACATAGCCAGCCATCTTTGACTGAGAACGAACCAAGGCAAGATTGGCTGCCTGCCTCAGCACTAGGGCGCTAACTGGGCCGTTGACGGGGCTTTGGAATGGAAGCCAGACGTGATGATGTCGTTCCTGATAAACTCCTCTACAGTATTTATACCGTATTGATATTACAGACCGAGCTGTATGGCTTGAACTGCGGTCCGCGGGAGCTGTCGCAGCGTGTTAGAGGCGCCCGAATATTTCTAGCGCACAGTGCGCCGGGCATAGAGCGGCCAGTCCAACGGTACGCCCAGCTGATCTTTCAGCAGGCGCTGGAAGTCGCGCAGGTGACTCTCGGTATTGCGCACTTGCCGCGGCGCGAGCCCCTTGTCCAGACAGTAGGCCGCCAGCGCGCCGGCCGCCTCGCCGATATTCCACTCCACCGGATGCAGTCGATAGCAGCCGTTGGTGATATGCGTCACGCCCAGGTTTTTGCAGGCGGGCAGCAAGTTTTCCACCCGCTCGGGGATAAGGGCGCCGAGCGGAATCTGGAAGGGATAGCTGCTGATGTCGATGTAGGTGCGCAGGCCCGTGCTGGGGTGCAGGTCTATGCGGTAACTGCCGATGCCGACGCTGTCATCGAATTGCTCGGCGGAATCGAAGCCCGCGCGCTGCTCTACGCCGACATGCTGCTCGAGCACGGTGAACTCGGCTTGGATGCGCCGCGCCTCGCGCACGTAGACGTACTTGGCCATGCCGTCGGTCGTGCCCACCACATCATGTCGCAGGCGCAGACCCGGGTAGCCGTAGCCCACCCCATCATGACGCGGCGCTTCAGTCTGCATCCAGTAGAGCAGGGCGTAGCTGAGTTGCTTGCATTCGCGCAGGGCGGCCTGCTTCACGTCTTCCGCGACGCCCAGCAGCGGCTTTAGCCAGTAGTCGATCTGCGGCCAATTCACCAGCGTTATGTCGCTGGGGAAGGCGCCGTCTTGGTAGTGTTTTTTGTAGAGGATGCGCCGGAAATGCCACAGATCGGAGTTGGCGCCTTCGCCTTTGTGGAAAATCTGCCGATGCACCGTCTCCAGCGTGATGGGGCTGGGGTAGAGCCAGCTCAATTGCTTGCCAGGCCAGAAGTCGGCTTGATAATCGCGCCAGAAATCGTAATCTTCCGGCTTGTCGATGGTATGGTCTTCGCCTTCCAGGTGGTCGATGGCGAAGCACCAGGAGATGGCTTGCTGATCCAGCGGCTGCGGCGCGCCTTCGACCGCGTGCATTTCGCCGGTCTGCTCCCGGCTCTCAGCGCCCAGGATGGACTCGACGCCGGCCAGCTCCAGCAGATCGCCCAGCTCGGTCGCGTCCAGGATGTAGGGCGCGGACACCAGCACTTGGTCGCCGGATTGCCTGTCCTCCAGCGTCACCGCCAATACGCGGTCGCCGGCGGTTTCGGCCGCTACGGGAATGTGATAGAGCAGGACATCCAACTGCAAGCTGGAGCGATAGGGCGCCAGCATCTCTTCGATGACGGCCAGCCCAACGCGCGGTTCGTGGCACAAGCGGCTGACGTTGCCCTGGCCCGGATTCCAGTTCATCGTATGGCGCGCTTTGTCGGTCAGCGGGTAGTTGCGGCGGTAATAATCGCGCACGCCGTCGGAGAAGCGCATATAGGACGCGGTCGCGCCGCATTGGTCGACCCAGGGATTCTCGTCCGGCGGGACGGCTTGCTGGGTCAGTTGCCCGCCGATCCAGTCGGTTTCTTCGCTCATGATGACCGACTTGCCCATGCTCAGCGCGGATAGTGCTGCCCCGATGGCGCCGGTTCCGCCGCCAACGATTAGAATGTCACAGTGCCGCTCAATCATTTGATAATCCTAAATCTGCAATTACATGCCCGGTTTGCTCGGTTCGCCAGCGGCAATCACATGGTCTTTACCTTGCTTGGGCCGATACTGATAGCCGTTTTCAACGCACCAATCGTCAATTGGGTTGGCGCCGCCGGTGAAATCAAAGTTTGGATTGTCATCGACGGGCTCACCGACCAGGTAGCGCTCCATTGGCGAAAGCTTTTCCACCATAGCCGGCGCCTGCTGCCGATAGTCGGTGGGCGTGATCCAGTCGTAGCAATAGCCGATCATGACGGCTTTGCGCGTGCGGTCGCTCAGATTGGCCGCGCCGGCGTGCCAGGTGCGGTTCTCGAAGAAGACGGCGTCGCCTGGATTCAGCAGCGGCTCGACCATGGTCGCGGGGTCGACCTGGCCTTCCGGAATGTCGATTGGCTCTTTGAGCTGATTGCTGCCCGAAGCCATCATGGTGACGCCAGTCTTCGGTTCGGTCAAATCGGTGAGATAGTAGGCGACCTTCAGCGAATGTCGCGGAATGTGTTGGTCTCCCAGATCGCGCATGGACATGTAGTGGTCGCGGTGCCAGCCTGGTATGCGATCGTCGCCGGAAGAGCCCGGCGGATCGGGAGCGCGATATATCAGATGGCTGGTCAGCAGCGACAGATAGGGGCTGAGCAGCTGGGCCACGATGGAGAAGACCTTGGGGTTGGTGATCAGCGGCAGGAAGGCGTCGTCCATGGATACGCAGTTGCGGAAGCCATCGTAGAGGCC
>JAGWBC010000080.1:10044-12110 GCA_021296115.1 Anaerolineae bacterium
GGTGTAATCTTGACGAATTCCATCGCTTATTCTCCTACCTGCGCGTAGAGCGCAGCCTGTTCCGCATCCGTTCGTTTGCCCGCTTCAGTATAGAGTTTATCCAGGAGTTGACCGCGCGTCCCAGCGAAATCCGCCAGTTCCGGGGCATCTGTCCAAGCGATCCAGTTGGCGCGGTCATTGTCAGAGACGGACGCATCAAGCTCTGCCTGGTAGCTGTCGCCCAGGAAACCGCGCAGGGCGAAGAATTGCAGCGCTTCATAATGGGCGTCGCCGGGCGCGGCATCTTCGTAGTAGCTCAGCACTGCGCCCGCCGCCAGCAGCCGCCGCTGCAGCTCCATCACGTTGGCGGCCCGTACGGTCGTGCCCTCATCCAGGCTGACGTTGATGGCGACGCCGGCCGCTTCGCCCAGCGCCATCCAGCAGGGCTCCATGCGCAAGGTGCTGAAGCCGATATGCGTGCCCGATGCCGGCAGGGGAATCAGCAGGTTCTCGACTGATGACGCCGGAGGGGACGCTGTAGGGGGCGGTCTTGTAGGAGAACATGCCTTCGGTATGGGGGCGTCCGGGTTCGCGTTTGTGGCAGGCGTGCGAATCGAGCGCGTAGTGGCTGGCGGTGATGCTGGTCATATGCTCTCGCGAGCCCCGTTTGGAGAGGGCGTCGTGGGCGGTGAACAGGTACTCGCCGCGGATGCGCCGGCCTTCGCGCACATAAATTTGGCGCGGGAAGTTATCGTTTTCCGGGAATTCGTCCAGCGACAGGCCCCAGCGACTGCAGCGCTGGCGGAAATCGGCCGGCAGTTCGGGGTCGTTCTGCGCGAAATAGAAAAGACCCAGGATGTAGTCACGCAGGCGCTGCGCGAAGCGATCGCGCCAATCCCAGCTGGCGGTGGGGTAGGGCCAATTCTCCTCCGGCAGGTCGGTCGAGATGAAGGCGGCGTGCTGATTGTTGCCGTCGACCTTGTCATTGGGAATGCGCACCATATTGGTGATGGCGCCGATGCCGTCAAACTCCATGGGCGTCGGCGGGCCGGCAAAGCGGTTGAGCCGCACATCGTCGATCAACGAGGCATATTCGTCGCGGTTGTAAGTCGCAGGCTTCTCGATGCGGCGCATATTGCTCTCACGCGTCGTCAGCGGCAGGCGGTAGTTGTAAGACTGTATCGCGTTGTCGCCTTGACCGGTGGTATAGGTCTCGTCGACCGGCGCGTTCCAGCGCTGATAAAACTTGCCGGCGCAGGGTTCGCCGTATTCGTCCGCGCCTTCGCGCCCCAGCATGTAAGGCGCTCCCGCCGCCGCCGCCAAGTCGCCTTCGTAGCTGGCGTCGACGAAGACCGCAGCGCTGTAGATTTCTTCGGCGCCGCTGCTACGATCGACGATACGGATCTGACGCAGGGATGGGCCGTCTTTGATGGCGTTGCGCGGCTCATGGTTGAACTGGCGCCGCGATCATGTTGCTTAAGACCATCTCGGCGACATGCGGCTCGAAGCGATAGCCGTCGCTGCAATCAATTACTTGCTGCGAGTCGGGCCCATAGGTCCGGCTGTAATGCGCTTTGATACGCCGCACGAAGTCCAGGAAGAGCCCGCCGGTAGCGCCGCGGGTGGCGATATCAGTAGCGCCCAAGCCGTTGGCGGGCAAGCCGCCGATATACGCCGTACGCTCGAGGATGACAGCGCGCCGACCCGCACGGGCGACGGCGATGCCGGCCATGATGCCGCCCGGCGTGCCGCCGACGATGACGGCGTCGAATTCGAATGTTGGGGGTGGGGTCATAAAAAAGTCCTAGACTATTGAGAGAGACGGGCGACTCACGGCGTTGCCCCTACAATTCTCCCGTTTTCGAAACAATCATTCCTTAAGCGCTAGTGATACCAACACTGTCATTCGATTGTTCGGCGCCAGCGTACCCGCTATCCGCAGCCAGCCGCCGAAATGTCTGACCTTGCAGAATGTAACGGCATCCCTTTGCGTCGGCAGATTGAAGCGTGTGCCCTCGTCAACCCAGCGAATGCCGTCGGCGGAGATCTGCACTACCGCCGAGTAAGCTGCTGCAATTCCTGATGGG
>JAGWBC010000080.1:12323-15043 GCA_021296115.1 Anaerolineae bacterium
TTGGGCATGGCCGGTATGGAGATGTGCTTCAGCGTCTCGCCGTCATAGACCAGGTCGTTGCACTGGAAACTGTGAAAACGCCGCTCGGCCAGATCGACGTTAACGCGCAGATAATGCCAATTCATCTTGGTGGCGATTTCGTTGTAGGCGAGCGTTTGAACGGGCGCGTCGATGAATTCCCAATTCTCGGGGCCGAGATGGAAATGCGAGACCGTCTCGCCCGAGTCGCCGATATTGGCGAATTCTCGCGTTGCGCCTTTCATCTGCCAGCGATTGACCATATCGTCGCCCTGCGCGTTCAAGTAGCGCAGGTGCGGCATCCAGCGATATTCCGGATTCATGCCGTCTTGCAAGTCGAAGAGCACACCAAAAGCGCGCACGTCATTCAGCGACAGGCGCAGCTCGCTGGCTTCCGGCTTAAACGTAAAGTAGCACTCCAACTGGATCTGCCCGAGTTTGCGAAAGGTCTGCCGCTTGATGCTGGTGGCTAGCGAACCGGCGCGGGCGCGGCTGGCCAGCTTGAGCGCGTATGTGCCTTCCATCGAGCCGGCTGTGCCTGTATCCCACATGGTCAGGTTAGAGAGCATCGGCGGGCGCATGTCGCTGTATTCCGGCAGCATGGAATCCAGACTGTGTTCGTAATTGCCGATCAACTCCGACCAGCCGTGTATGCCTTCGTCGAAGTCGTCGTAGAAAAAAATTCGCTCCAATGGGTCGAAGCGGCTGAGGCGCGGATCTGTCTTGGTCGCAATCATATTGATCTAGGCAACTCCCGCACTGCGCCTATCCAGGCAACGACAAAGCATGTCTAGGTCTCGATCAGCGACGGCAAGACATACCACTCTTCTTCGCCGGGAGAATCATATTTCATCCAGTCGGTGTCCGCCGAGGTGAGGATGTCCACCAGTAATTCCAGCACTTCGCTGCCCCGGCTTATGTCGGCAATGTCAATGGTATTGGCGCCGTTTATATCATCCATGTGCTTGAGGTCCGCTCGGATCCACACCAGACGCTCGCCGTCGTGGCTGTACCATTTCAGCCTCACGGCATTGGCGTACTTGAGGATATTCAGGACACCCGGGTTTTCCATCGCTGCCGGCACTATTCTTCTCCGATTGCTTGTCTCGGCGGCCGTTTTGACAGTTGGCCTCAGACGCGTTACACTCGCCATAATCGTTGCAGCGTTAAGCGAAACTCGCCCAAGTATAACCGGTAGCGGGCAGATCGCAACAAACTCGCTCGCGCGATCAACTGAGGGTAGGAAAGGCTTTGATGCCTGTATTTGACGATTCTTTTGCCATATTAAGGAGAGCATCATGAAAGTAACAGCTATTGTACGAATTGCCATCGCGCTAGTCATACTGTTTTACTTGGGTCTCTTGCCCGCGGCCGCCCAATGCGATGGCGATGTGATTGAACTTGAGTTCATGAATTGGTGGGGCGCCGCCCGCGAAGCCCAGATGGACACGCTCATCGGCCATTACCAAGCGGAGAATCATTGCATCAAGGAGATCAACCAGGTACAGCCTTGGGATACCCGCGCCGAATTGCTCTCCACTGCCGCCGCCAGCAGCTACCCGCCGGGCATCATCATGTCGACGCGGCCGGAGACCTATCAATTCGCCATCAACGGCTTGATCATCCCGATCGATTCCTTTGTTGAGGCGCATAGCACCGACCTCAGCGTCTTCTACGATGGCGAGATTGGGCTGCAATACTGGAACGGCGAACTTTATGGCTTGCCAATGCCGACCGCCGGCGGCTTGACCGGTCTGATGATTTACAACAAGAACTTGCTGCGCGATCACGGCTTTGATCCGGAAGATCCGCCGGAAACCTGGCAGGAGCTGGAAGAGATAGCGGCAGCCATCACGGTTGCTGATCCGATGGGTATCGATGTACTGGGCGCGGCGGCATTCGGCAGCGACTCGGAGTTTGTCGCCTGGCTGTACACCAATAATGGCAAGTACGTCTCGGACGATGGCCGGACTTTGCTCTTCAACAGCCCCGAAGGTTTGGAAACGCTGGAGTGGATGGTCAACTTGACCAACAACATAAACCACGGTACGGAGAATGTAACCGACTTCTTCCAGGATACGGCCTTTGCCCAAGGCGACCATCCCTGGTATGAAGACCAGCAAGCCTTCCTGCATATCAACACTGCCTTCTTCGGTCACTTCAACGTGAATGATCCGGAGGCGTATGCGGACACCGAAAGCTGGGGCACGATGCTGCGGCCCTACAATGGCGACAATGCCGATGCTCATTCCGCTGGCTCTACTGGCTATAACTACAGCGGCGCCTGGGCCTTCACGATCCCGGCGGTACATCCGCCGGAGAAGCAAGAGGCGGCCTTCAAGTTCGCAGAGTTCATCGGCGTTCATGAATTGGGTGGCTGCGCCTTTCTCTTCGCGCAGAGCCGTCCGTCACCGGTGCAAGCCTGCAACGAGAACCCGGAATACTATAACGTCAATCCCTATTGGAGTGTCGTACTGGAAGCCCTTGCGCTTGATACGCCCGTGCAAATTACGCCTGTTCAAGGGCAGATGGCGGAGATCCTCTCCAACAATATCGAGGAAGCCTATTTCGGGGTGAAGTCGCCGGCGGATGCGCTGAACGATGCTCACACCGAGATGCAGGCGCTCTTGGACGAGTTCTGGGCCGAGTTTGACGCCGACAATATGTAGAGCATTTCCGCACCCCAAACCTCTACCTCCTTC
>JAGWBC010000081.1:0-9925 GCA_021296115.1 Anaerolineae bacterium
AATATTCGCGCCGGTCCGGGGAGAAGAAATGCACGACGACATCGCCGTAATCCATCACCACCCAGACATTTTCCGCCGTCCCCTCGTTGGTGAAGGGCAGCATCTGAAAACGCTCTTTGGTGTCGAGCCGAACGATCTCTGTTAAGGCGCGCAAATGGCGTTCGTTATCGCCGCTGCAAATAATGAAGAAATCGGCGATGATATTGTCGGGCCGCAGGTCGAGCAGGAGGATATCCTCCGCCTTTCGGTCCTCCACGAGGTCTACGATATGATGTGCTAATTCTAGTGACTGCAAATAGAGTGACTCCGTATTGAGGTCAGGAAACAATGCCGTCATTTTAGCACAGCTTATGCGCCGACGATACGCCTCGCATACGATTTCAGAGGAGAGGTTTGAATGCGCGACTTCCAAGCAAGCCCCAAGCCATTGCGGATCTTGGCCGCGCTTATTGTTTTGCTAACGGTCTTTATCGCGTCGGCTCAGCAGCCGGGCGCCGATGGAGTGGGCGATCGCCTGTATCCGCAGCTGGGCAACGGCGGCTACGATGTAGAGCATTACGATATTAGCTTGCGATTCACGCCCGAAGAAAATCATATCTCGGCCAGGACAGTGATCGAAGCCACGGCCACTGAAGACCTGAGAAGTTTCAATCTTGATCTGTATGGGCTGACGGTTGAAAGGGTGAACGTAAACGGGGCCATCGCCAGTTTCGAGCGCGATGACAGCGAATTCATCATCACGCCGGCGACGTCGCTCGCTGCCGGCGCCAGCTTTGCGGTGGCGGTGGATTATGCCGGCGTTCCCTCGCCCATCGCTGACCCCGGCGTATCCTTCGTCAAATTGGGCTGGCAAGCTTGGGAAGATGCTTATTTCGGCGCGGTCAGCGAACCATCGGGCGCGATGAACTGGTTTCCGAGCAACAATCACCCCAGCGACAAGGCTAGCTACACGATGCGTATCACGGTACCGGACGGGCTGACGGCCGCTGCCAATGGCGTGCTTACCGAGGTGACTGCCAACCAGGACGCCACGCGCACCATTATCTGGGAGATGAGCGACCCAATGGCGAGCTACTTGACGATCGTCGCCGTGGGTGACTTCGTTGAATTCCGCGATGATTCCGGACCCGTCCCTATCCGCAACTACTTCCCGGCCGGGCTTGACGCGGATATCGTCAGCGGCTTTGACGTCACGCAGGAGATAATGAGCTGGCTCATCGATCTGATTGGTCCCTATCCTTTCTCCGAGTACGGGGTTGTGGTTCTGCCGGGCTTCCCGGCCGCGCTGGAAACGCAGACTCTGTCGGCTTTTGGCGCTGAGGAGCCGGATCCGATCGTTATCGTACACGAACTGGTTCATCAGTGGTTCGGCAACAGCGTGAGCCCGGCGCGCTGGCAGGATATCTGGCTGAACGAGGGTTTCGCCACATTTTTTATGGCGCTCTATCTGGAAGAGATTGAGGACCACCAAGGCATGGAGCTTCTCCTGTCAGTGGCGCAGGCCGATCTGCCGCCGCCGGGCGATATCGAGGTTTCCGAGCTGTTTGGTCCCAGCGTTTATTTTCGCGGCGCGCTGACCTTAAATGCCTTGCGCGCAAGAGTGGGCGACGATACCTTCTTCAATATCCTGCGCGAATACTATCAGCGACATGCTCATTCTGTAGTCACCACAGAAGACTTGATTGCCGTCGCTGAAGACGTGAGCGGCCGTGATCTCGGCGAGTTCTTCGACGCCTGGCTCTATCGTGAGGAGATGCCGGATGGGCCATAATCGCCGCAGCAGACACAACTTGGCGTAATAGAGGAAGATGAATGGAGATTCGCCACCCGCATCTCGACAAGGTCGTTCATTGGGCGCGCGGAGAAGCGGCAATCCGGGCGGTCGTCATCACCGGCTCGCTGGCCCGCGCTGACGGCAGCGTCGACGACTACTCCGACCTCGACGCGCAAATCATCACGCGCGACATTAAGCGCCTGACGCGGGATGACAGTTGGCTGGATAGCCTTGGCGAGGTCTGGATTCGTTTTCCACTTCGCCAAGACGCGCCCTATCGTTTGCTGTGGTTCGCCGGCGGATTTAAGGTCGATTTCCAATTTGTTCAGGTGGATGACATTCTGGCGATGCGCGAATCCGGCGAGCTGTCGGACGAGTACCTGCGCGGCTATCAGGTCGCGCTGGACAAGGACGGGCTTTATGCCAGTCTGCCGCCCTCCCCGCGCGAGTTTCCGCTGCCGGCGCTTCCGAGCGAGGCTGAGCTGGCGACGGTGACCAACGAATTCTGGTTTGAAGCGATCCATGTGGCGCAGTTTATCCGCCGGCGTGAATTCTGGGTGGCGAAGTTTCGCGACTGGACGATGAAGGAAGACTTGCTGCGGCTGATCGAATGGCATGCGCGGGCGACGGGAAAGGCAGAGGTCAACACCTGGCTGCTGGGCAAACGCATCACCCAGTGGGCGGACGCTGACACGGCCGCCGCTATTACTAAGATCTGGCCGCGCTGGGACGCAGCCGAGATGTGGCGCGCGCTGCTGATTCAGCTAGAGTTGTGCCGCCGCCTGTCGCGCGAGCTGCATACCGCGCTCGGTTTCGACTATGCCGAGGCGAAGCATCTACAAATCGAGCAGTACATCCGCCAACTCTATGCGGAAGACGCGGAGACGCGCTAGAGGCTGAACTCGCCATCGGGCTCAGGTACGATTGTCTGCACGCCGGTCTCGGTAGTCGCCAGCTCCGCCCAGGCTGAGGCGTCCTGTTCAATCGGCGGGAAAGTATTGTAGTGCATAGGCGAGACGGCCTTGGGTTCAAGCAGCTTGATGGCCTTGATGGAGTCGTTGATGCCCATGGTGAAGCAATCGCCGATGGGCAGCAAAGCCAGGTCCAGCCCTTCGTCGCCGATCAGCTTCATATCGCCGAAGAGGCAAGTATCACCGGCGTGATAGATGGTGGCGCCGCCGCCGCGAATCACGAAGCCGTTGGGCTGCCCGCCATAAGTGCCATCGGGGAAAGACGAGCTGTGGAAAGCCAGCGTCCACTTGGCGCTCATCCACTCATTAAGAAAAGTCCCGCCGGGATTGCCCTGAAACACATTCTCTACGCCATGCGCCAGGTACCAATCGCCCATTTCGAAATTGCAGACCACCAGAGCGCCGGTGCGCTTGGCGATCTCGACCGAGTCGCCGACGTGATCGCCATGGGCGTGCGTCAGTAGAATGACGTCAGCATCCAAATCCTTGGCCGCCGCCTTGGCTACCGGATTGCCGCTGACAAAAGGATCGATGAGGACCTTGTGTCCGTCGATATCCAGCGCATATGCCGAATGACCTATCCATCGCAACGTAACAGACATAACACCCTCCCGCTAAGTCTACTGCCTGGTTAAGACGATTGTAGCACCCTCGTCAAAGCAATGCGAAAGATGTCAACAACTTGTAAAGAATAGCCGCGCACGATGATAGAACTGCACAAGCGCGGACAAAGTCGCTAGAATGGGCTTAGCATGCCAGGCGTCGAATGGCAGCTGGCGAGAAAGCGCTGGCCTGCGCAGGCGCCTTAAACACATGGGAGATCGAGGCAAATATGTCGAACCAAACGATGCGCGGCATTCCTTACCTGCTTGTATTGCTGCTGCTAGTCATCGCGCTCGGTGGCGGGGCGGCGGCGGGAATCCTGGGTTACATCTGGTACACCGGCGGTTCCGGCGAAGCGAGCCTGTCGGTCGAAGAGGCGCTGGCCACGCGCGCAGCCAATGACGCCGCTATGGCTGATGCCGTGGGCACGGCGATCATGGACGCGGCCCATACGGTGATCGCCGATGCCGTGGCTGCCGCTGTCGCTGAGGCGGTGGATACGAGCGTCGCCGCCGTGATGGAAGCCCAGGCGCCGGCGAGCGTACCGATCGAGTTCAGCATTGTTGCGGAAGAGAGCCAAGCGAGCTTCACGCTGGAAGAAGATCTGAGCGGCGTGCGCACCACCGTCATCGGTACGACGACGGAATTGGGCGGCAGCATCTCGGTCGACTTCGCCAAGCCCAGCGAATCGGTTATCGGCACTATCGTGGTCAACGCGCGGACTTTGGAAACCGACAACAGTTTCCGCAATCGGGCGCTGCGCAGCCAGATACTTAGATCGGCCCGGGACGAATTCGAGTTCATCGTCTTTGAGCCGCGCGAGCTGAGCAACTTTTCGGCGGATTCGGTAGCGGTTGGGGAGACGATCAGCTTTGACATCACCGGCGATCTAACCGTGACGGACGTCACGCGCAGCGTTACTTTCGCGGCGAGCGTCACGCTGGACAGCGAAACGCAAATCAGCGGCAGCGCGGCGGTGAATCTGCTGCACGCCGACTTCGGCTTGACCATTCCCGAAGTGCCGCGGGTAGCGAACGTGACGGATGATGTGGATCTCAAGCTGGAGTTTGTGGCGCGGGTGGAATAGCCGAAGTCTTAGGATGCTTTCTAATTTAAGCCGAAGCGCGACAAGCTACTTTGCAGCCACGCGCAGTTTGGATTTCGACCTGACTCAGTCCGAGAGTAAGTTGGACTGTTTTGAGTCCTCGGATTGTGACTGCTGATCAAGTGAGTTGTCTTCAGCGCTGAGACGCTGACTTTCAGTCTGATTTACTGGCGGATTATTGCGTTTGGACTGCTGCGCTGGTTTTATCAAGCGTGAAGCGGCAACGACAATATCGCCAACACCGAGGAGAAACTCGCGTATCTGAGTACCCTCATAGCCCGCGATAAACAGCGCGGATGCAAGCAAAATGATGAAGACACAGAGAAGGTATAATAGCAATCTCATTCATCAGCCGAAGAAGATGTAGGTGATTCCAGCTGAGAATCCGAGGTATGCCAAGATATCAAGTGGAGAACGCCCCGCACTTGCGGCCAAGAGGACTGTCAGCAGCGCGATTATTGCAATCAGGTATAAGAATCCGCGCTTGTCAGGAATTGAGGATTTGTTCTCACTCACGGTATAAGCTCTCAATTTGCCTGTACTACAATGATTGTACTACAACGGTACGGCAGACTTAAGTCGCCTTAATCAGTTTCGAGCGTTCACTTGTCGTTGGCTCTGGAATATTCCTCCTTCACTTTGATAGATGTGTACGAACAAACTAATTCGCAGTAGGGTCGTCTGTACACAGCGCTTGTTTTCGTTAGGCGCCCCTATCCCGAATCGCGCGCATCTGCGATAATTCAACCTACAGCCTGAACCTGCCCCCGAACAAACTACAATGCCTAGACCCCTCTATGTGACCGAGCCCAAGGTCATCAACACGCTGCGACCGCGCCATGAAACCCTGCCTTACCTCGAAGTCGCCACAGGCAACCGCAACAAGTTGCAGGAATTGCGCCGCCTCTTGCCCGACTACGAGATCGTCGGCGTAAAGCTGGATATCGAAGAGATCCAGAGCCTCGATCCCTACAAAGTCGTATCACACAAGGCGATCGAAGCCTACAAGGCAAACGACTTTAATCCCATTCTAGTGGAAGAGACCTCGCTGGCGCTGCGCGGTCTGGGCGGGCGGCCGGGGACCTACATCAAGGATTTCACCGAAGACAGCGAGATGCGGCGCATGATCGCCGAAAGCTGGCTGACGGGCCGCGATCGCGCTGCTTTGGCCAAAGTTTTGCTGGCGGTCTTTGATGGCAGCGAGGTTCACATCCGCGAGGGCAACACCGCCGGCCGGATCGCTGAGAGTCTGCGCGGCAGCAATGGCTTCGGCTGGGACGACATGTTCATACCCGAGGGCGACAGCCGTACCTTCGCCGAGCTAAGCGATGCCGAAAAAGATGGCCATTCCATGCGCAAGAAGGCGATCATGGCGCTGCTGGACGATCCCTTTGAATTGGGGCAAGGCGTCTTCATGATTCCCGAGCCTTATCGGCAAGAGGTCGAGCGCGTGGATTACGCCGCGCTAAATGAAAAGTCGGCCATGAATTTCGCCTTTGCGCTGGAGGCGCTGGAAGACGACAATCCGCCCAACCGCGATTTTGCCGCGCCGAATTATCAGCCAATTCAATACGAAGAGAATATCTATTACACGCGCTACCTGCCCAAAGCCGACAGCAGCAGCATCGGCCTGATTTTGACGGATGTCGACCGCGGCACGCTGCACATGAACAAGAATGGCACGCCGGTGGTCTGGCAATTCGGGCCCGAACGCCGCACGCTCTGCCTGGCGCAGCGGGCGGACTTTTTCCGCAGCAATCAAAGCGCCGAGGTGCTGGCGACGCTGGACGCCATCGCCGACGGCCAAACGATTCCCGAACGCTGCAACCGGCGCTCGGGCACTGTTGAGACGGTATTGGGGCTCAACGACAAACCCTACATCACCAGCACTTATTCCTGGAAAGACCTGGGCTACCGCAAGATGTCATCGACCAAGCATGTGTCGCGAACGCTGAGCGCCGAATGCGGGCTCTTCAATCGCATCGGCAAGCATCCGCGCAGCGTGCTCGGCCTCGGCTCCATGCCAGCTATATCCGGTTGGCGCGATGTGTTGGTCACGGCGGCTATCGGGCATCACGCCATCTTCACCCACCGCAACAGCATCTTCGCCGGTTATATCGAGCGACAGGCGGCGGTCATCAAGGCAGCGAAGGACACGCTGCGGCGGATTCTGCCGCATGAGCAGGACTATCAGCGCGCCGCCCGCAATATCGGCGCGGCCATAGGTTGCAGCAATGTCGCCGACGAAGTGGCGGATGTCCGCTATCTGTATGAGCAGGCCGGCGTGCGGCTATTCAGGATCTATACCATCAACTCCGATCCGCGCGTCATCGACGCAGCCGCGGCCATCCGCGCGGAGTTCGGCGATGATATTGAGCTCTTCGTTGGGCAGGTCAGCGACAAGGCGCAGTGCCTCGAGCTGATTGCGCCGGATGTGCGCGCGGATGGGCTGTTTTTTGGGCACGGCGGCGGACGGCAATGCACCTCGGCGACCAACGGCATGGCGGTGACCACGCTGGAAGAGGTCTACGGCGTCACGACGGACGAGCGCTTCAACCATGTGACCATCGCCGTGGAGGGCGGCATCGGCACCTCAATGGGGCACCTGCTGCTGATGGGCGTCGACTTGATCTCGTACAATCAGCAGCTGGCGCGCTGCATCATTGAGCAGGGAGATATCTACTTTGAGCATAAGAGCGGCAAGGTCTGCATGCCCTATCACGGCAGCGCCTCCGCGCCGACCATGATCATCGAGAGCGCCAACCCGACTTTAGCGCGCAAGCGGCTGCGCCCCGGCGGCCGGACGCGCAATGTCGAGGGCAAGGCCGGCTATCGCTTCTTTGAGGAAAAAGCCAATTCAATGGTCTTCTACCTCAATACCTTCAAGCACTATGCGGCGCGGACGCTGGCGGATGTGGGCGTGACCGATATGGCTGAACTGCGCGATTTCGTGCGCGACCACGACGAGGAGCTGATTCGCGTGGTCAGCTCGCAGGCCAGCGCGGTGGGTCAGGCTTATGGGAAATGGGTGTGACTCCGTCACACGGCCCGCTGGAATTGAGACGGCTTTTCGACATGCAAAAGATTAGGAAGGGCATCCTATTTCTCATTGCCGCATTTGTGGTAGTTTTGCTGTACATATCTGCCAATATCCACGGCAACGCAGATAGACGCCTGGAATATCAAGGACGCTATTACGCTTCTATAGACGAGTTATTTGAAGAGAATAGCGAAGTCATTGGCTGCGGACCCAGAACGACGGCAGCGGATTTGGAACGCGGCTATTACGATGCCCGCGAAGGCATGGAAATTGTCTGCTTCAGCAACCATGAAGAGAGCAATAATCTGTATCGGCAAAACCAGGCGCTCCGGGATTCATACGAGCTCGCAGCGGAAACCAAGGCCAAATCACGAAAATAGGCGCGCTCAAAACACGATAATCCCGCGCGCGACCTCGCCCGTCAGCATGTCCTGGTAGGCTTCGTTGATCTCATCCAGTCCGTAACGCCGCGTCACCAGCTCGTCCAGCTTGAGCTTGCCGTTGGAATACAGATCCAGGAACATAGGAAAGTCGCGCTGGGGCAGCACTGAGCCGTAGAAGCTGCCTTTGATGACCTTTTCGGTGCGGGTGATGATGGCGCCGGGCAGGTTGGTGCCGCTGCCGACGGGTGTCAAGCCCACCAGGGTCAGCGTGCCGCCCGGGCGTGTGGCGTCGAAGGCGGTCTCCTGCAAGGACTGCAAGCCGACAGACTCAAAGACGTGGTCAGCGCCGCGGCCGGCTGTGAGCGACTGGATCTGGCTCACAGTCCTGTCGTCGGAGTACATGGCATGGGTGGCGCCGAATTCGCGCGCGATTTCCATCTTGGCGCTGTTGGTGTCGATGGCGATGATGGGGTCCGCGCCGCACATGGCCGCGCCCATGATGATATTCAGGCCGACTCCACCCGCGCCGTAGACCGCAACGCTTTCGCCCGGGCGCACGCCGGCGGTGTACATAGCAGCGCCCACACCGGTGGAGACAGCGCAGCCCACCAGCGCCGCCACTTCCAGCGGCACATCGCGGCGGACCGCGACGCAGCCCGATTCGGGAATGACCACGTACTCGGCGAAGCAGCCGAGGCCGGTCATGATGTAGACTGGATCGCCGTCGCGGGATATGCGGCTGGTGCCGTCCTTCTGCAAGCCCGATCGCAACACGGGCGTATAGGTTTCACAGAGGTTGGATTTTCCCTGCTGGCAATAGAAGCAGCTGCCGCAATTGGCGCGGAAGTTCAGCGACACGTGATCGCCGGGCTGCACACTGGCGACGCCATCGCCGACCGCTTCGACCACGCCGGCGCCTTCATGGCCGCAGATGATGGGCAGCGGAAAGTAGGACAAGCCTTCCACAACGTGCCAGTCGCTGTGGCAGACGCCGCTCGCCGCCATCTTGACCAGCACTTCGCCAGTTTGCGGCGGCTGCAAGTCGACAGTTTCTATGCTGAAGGGACTGTTGGTTTCGTTGAGTACAGCGGCTTTCATTTTCATGTGATTATCCTCTAGGCTGAGACCTGCTCGTTCCGCGAATAGGAGTCCCTGATTATAGTCATGGCAGTGGCTATCTCGCCACAAGCTTGGCGACAATTCCAGAGCACTCGCATCTAACTACATTAACTACAGAGAACGCAGAGGGCACAGAGATTAGTCTCCTGCCGACTTTCCCAAATATCCACTGCGTAAATTGGGCAAGCTACCAGCCAACTCGTCGATCGAGTTCTTTCCTGCCCAAATCATTTTGCCGCAAAATGTGACCAAATCGGTCAATAATTGCTTTCCTCTGCGCTCTCTGTGTCCTCTGTGTTTAAGTTTAGGTTTGATATTGCTCGTCGCCGCAAACGTCAATTTGAGGCAGTTGCCCTTGAGGCGACCTCGGCATAGGCGCAGCCTCTATGCCATTCGCGCTTGGCTGACCTATAATGCGATAATATGAGGAAGGAGGCGCGCATGAACGCGCAGATTCAAGAGTTCTGGAATCTCAATCGCATGTATACGGCGCTGCGCGATGAGTTGATGGCTGATCTCAGCGACGAGGACCTGGCTTATTCGCCGGGCGGCAGCAACCCGACCTTGGGCGAGCTTTGCCGTGAATTGGGCGAGACGCAATACGCCTATGTCCAGTCCTTCAAGACCTTTGAGGTCGACTTCAGTTATCGAACTGAGGACAGCTCGTATCTGACCAGCGTGGCCAAGTTAAAAGCCTGGTACCAGCGGCTCGACAGCGAGCTCGAGGCGGCGCTGGAAGCGGTGACGAACGATGATGTCGCCAACAAGCAGATGGAACGCGGCGGCTACCAGGTACCGGTGCATATCAGCCTGGATATATTGCGTGAAGCGCTGCTGATCTTCTACGGCAAGGTCAGCGTTTACGCCAAGGCGATGGGCAAGCCCTTGACGCAGACCTGGCAAGACTGGATCGCTTGATCGGGCTTCCAC
>JAGWBC010000081.1:9963-16357 GCA_021296115.1 Anaerolineae bacterium
GGCCCGCTGCGCTAGAATACGCTAGCGTGATTTGACGGATTCAGACTGCACACAGGAAAGAAATGACTTTGACCTACAACTCGGTGGATGAATTGCAGCGCGCGCTGGCGGAGCAAGATTATATCGCCGAGCGCGGCTTGGCGGTGGCGATATATCTGGCGCTGAAGACGGGCAAACCGCTCTTCCTCGAAGGCGACGCCGGCGTGGGCAAGACGGAGATCGCCAAAGTGCTGTCGGCGCTGCTGGGCACAAAGCTTATCCGCATGCAGTGCTACGAGGGCCTGGATGTCAATACGGCCGTATACGAGTGGAACTACGCCGGGCAAATCTTGCATTTGCGGCTGATGGAGCGCGAGGGGCTGGAGCGCGAGGCGATGGAGCGCGAGCTATTCTCTCAGCGCTTTTTGCTGAAGCGGCCGCTGCTGCAGGCCATCGAGCACAGTCATGAAGGCCGAGCGCCGGTTTTGCTGATTGATGAACTTGACCGCTCGGACGAAGAGTTTGAAGCATTTCTGCTGGAGTTGCTCTCCGACTTTCAGATCACCATTCCCGAGCTGGGCACGATAGAGGCGACCATGCCGCCGGTGGTCGTGGTGACCTCCAACCGAACGCGCGAGATTCACGATGCGCTGAAGCGGCGCTGTTTATACTACTGGATCGACTATCCGCATTTTCACAAAGAGTTGCAAATCGTCGAGCGCAAGGCGCCCTTGATCGCGCCTATGCTGG
This sequence comes from Anaerolineae bacterium, assembly GCA_021296115.1. GTDB lineage: Bacteria > Chloroflexota > Anaerolineae > Aggregatilineales > Phototrophicaceae > UBA6055. The sequence continues at coordinate 10,693 of JAGWBC010000081.1, forward strand.
CGCGGCAGATTACGGCCTTCATCCAGGATATGCGCTCGATGGAGTTGTTCAAGCGGCCGGGCATCGCTGAAACGCTGGATTGGACGGCCGCCCTGATCGCGCTCGACCAGAATGAGCTGTCGCTGGAGACGGTGCAAGACACGCTGGGTGTGATCCTCAAATACCAAGACGATGTTGATATGCTGGACGCGGCCACGATCCAGAATATGATCGAGCGGGCTAATGTCGAGGCGCAGCGGGCGGGATAAGCCCAATGCCTGCGGTGATGTAGGGCATGAATGGTATTAGCGATGAATTCGTCGACATTTTACCCCACCCCCCGGCCCCTTCTCGCCATCTCTATGGCGAGCATCCGACGAGTCAGGGAGGGGGAGCTAACTGCTGCGGACTTCCTTGTAATCTGTTACCGTTCGCGAGAATTTACCTGCTATTTTGTACAATATCGGTTTTACTACGGTAGTTCTTATTTTTAATTTTCAATGCCAATCAAGCCTTGCAGGAGCGACTCTGTGAGTCGCCCGCAGTGACGACTATTGTGTGAATATAAATGTCCAACGATCCGCCTATTAATAGTCTTTATCTTGGTCCCGCGGAGAATCCGTATGACTACCGTGGCGGCAAGCTGACGCACAACCTGATCCTGTTCGGAGGGGTCTGCCGCGCGCTGGGCATGAACGTCACGCCCAATCGCATGATGGATGTGGGGCAGGCGCTGGCGCATATCCAGCTGGGCCGCAAGCAAGATTTCTACTTCACGCTGCGGGCGCATCTGGTGACGCACAAAAAAGAGATCGATTATTTTGACGAAGCCTTCGATCTGTTCTGGCGCCGGCCGTCGGACGGCTTCACGACCTTGAACTTGCAATCGCTGGGCGAGGAACGACGCAAGAAGAAGACGCAGTTCTTGCCGCCGCTGGAAGCGAGCCCGAGCGAGAACGGCGCTTCAGCCGATGAGCTGGATTCGAGCATGATCGCGCTGGTGCCGACTTATAGCCGGCAGGAGCGGTTGCGGAACAAGGACTTCGCTGATATGACGGCGGAGGAACTGGAAATGGCGAAGCGCGTGATCGCCAAGATGCCTGATTCGCTGGGCATGCGCCGCACGCGCCGCTTCGAACATGGCGTGGGCCGGCAGATCAATATGCGCCGCCTGATGAAAGACATGATTCGCAAACAGGGCGATGTCACGCGGCTGCCGACCCACCGCCGCAAAGACAAGCCGCGCCCGGTCGTTTTGCTCTGCGATATCAGCGGCAGCATGGAGCGCTATACGCGCATCTTGCTGCACTTCATGCACACCCTGGCCGGCTCGCTTTATCAAGTGGAATCATTTGTCTACAGCACGGACATCACACGAATCACCCGGCAGATCCGCCAGAAGAATGTTGACGATGCGCTGGAAGATATCGGGCAGACGGTATTGCAATGGGGCGGCGGCACGATGACCGGCGAGTGCCTGCACAGCTTCAACTGGGGATGGTCGCGGCGGGTGTTAGGCCGCGGCGCCATCGTCATCTTGATCACCGACGGCTGGGATCGGGGCGATATTCCGCTGCTGCACCGCGAGATGACGCGGCTGCGGCTGGCTTGCAAGCGGTTGATCTGGCTGAATCCGCTGCTGGATGTGCCCGAGTACGAGCCGCTGACGCGCGGCGCGCAGGCGCTGCTGCCTTATGTGCATGACTTTCTGCCGATCACGAATCTGTCGAACCTCGAAGTCATCGTAAAGGCGCTGCAGAATCTCAACGGGCGGCAGAGCGCTGACGCATACCGGAAGCGATATCTTGCCTGACGACGCGGGCGACTCACAGAGTCGCCCCTACATGTCGAAATGTGGACGCTTGGAGTGATAATGCTGGACATCCTCGGAACGATGAAGCGCTGGCAGGCGGAAAAGCGCTCGGTCGCGCTGGCGACTGTCGTCAAGACCTGGGGCTCGGCGCCGCGCCGCGAGGGCGCCAAGATGGGTATTACGGATGAGATGGCGATGATCGGCTCGGTCAGCGGCGGCTGCGTGGAAGGCGCAGTGGTGGAAGAAGCGCTGGCTGGCTTGAAGGACGGCAATCCACGCCTGCTCAAGTTTGGTGTGGCGGACGACATGGCCTGGGAGGTCGGCTTGACCTGCGGCGGCAGCATCGAAGTATTCGTCGAGCCGCTTGACGCGCCGTGGTGGGACGCGCTGGCTGATCTGGCTGAGAACGACAAATTCGGCCTGACGGTCACGGTCATGGACGGCGCGAATATCGGCGAGAAGGTGCTGCTCAATGGCGCCGGCGATGTCTTATACAAGACTGACGCGCTGCCTGAGGACATGCTGGCGCGACTGAAAGTGGCGGCCGCGGATTGCAGCAAGAGCGGTATTGTCACTTTGGAACAACGCGCGGACGAGGGCGAGACGCGCGTGATGGTCGATATGCAGGTCGAGCGCCCGCACCTGATCCTCATCGGCGGCGTTCACGTCTCGATTCCGCTGCAAGCCATGGCGGCGCAAGTCGGCTTTCGCGTCTCGATCGTGGATCCGCGCTCCGCCTTCGCCTCGCAAGAGCGTTTCCCTAACGCGGCCAATATCCTGCACAGCTATCCTGATAAAGCGCTGCCGCAGCTCGGGCTCGACCGCAGCACTTATCTTGCTGTTCTCACGCACGATCCCAAAATTGACGACAAGGCGCTGATTTCCGCTTTGCCGGCGAATATCCCCTATGTCGGCGTTTTAAGCAGCGGACGCACACATCGGCAGCGGGTGGCGCGGCTAAAGGAAGCCGGCCTCAGCGATGAACTGATCGCGCAGATTCGCACGCCTATCGGCATCGACATCGGCGCGAGCACGCCGGAAGAAATCGCGGTCTGCATCCTGGCCGAGATCATCGCCGCGCGCAACGGCGTGGACGGGAAAGCGGCAGGGCCGGCGCGATGAAGTTCGGCGAGGTCAAGCTGGACGAGGCCGTCGGCGGCATCCTGGCGCATAAGCTCTACGACGACGCCGGCAAGATGGTATTCAACAAAGGGCACGTGCTCAGCGCGGGCGATATTGCCCGGCTGCGGCAGCGCGGCTTGGATCGCATTACGGTCACGCAACTGAGCAGCGCCGACCTGCACGAGGACGAAGCGGCAGCGCGGATTGGCGCGGTAGTGGCCGGTCCGCAGGTCGGGATGCGCGCGCCGGGGGTCGGCCGAGCCAATCTCACTGCGGCCGAGCGCGGCGTCTTGCATGTCAACGCGCCGGCGCTGGAATTGATCAACAATATCTATGACGGCATCACCATCGCGACGCGGCGCGCCTACAGTCTGGTGGATGCCGGCGAGATGGTGGCGCTGGTCAAAGTTGTGCCCTTTGGTGTGCCGGCAGCCCGCGTGGTGGATGTCGAGCGAATCGCCGAAGCCAGCGCCGCGGTTTTGCAGGTGCGCCCGCTGCAAGCCATGCGCGTGGCGCTGATCGTCTCCGGCACAGAGGCCACGCGCGAGCGCCTGCTCAGGAGCTTTCACGAACCGGTGCGCCGGCGGATTGAAGGCTGGGGCAGTCAACTGCTCGAGCCGACCTTCTGCGCCCACAACGCCGAGTCTGTCGCGGAGGCGATCCGCGAACAAGCCAACGCTGACTTGATGCTTGTGGCCAGCATTTCGGCGATTATCGACCGCGAGGATGTGGTGCCCTCCGCGCTGCTGCTCGCCGGCGGCAGCATCACACTGCACGGTGTGCCGGTCGACCCGGGCACGCTGCTGATGATGGGTTATCTGGGCGAGGCGCCGGTGGTGGGCGCGCCGGGCTGCATCAAATCGCCCAAGACCAATGTCATCGACTGGATCCTGCCGCGCCTGCTCAGCGGCGAACGCTTGACACGCGCCAATCTGGTGTCGATGGGGCACGGTGGTTTGCTGCAAGACATCGCCGAGCGCCCCATGCCGCGCAGCATGACAAACCAATCCCCCTCCCCGACGCATCAGGGAGGGGGAAGCCCTGATCCGGAGAGCTAATCGTGTCGAAATGCGGCGCGGTTATTTTGGCGGCGGGTCTGTCCACGCGAATGCGCGAGAACAAAGTATTGCTGCCCTGGCGCGACGGGCGGCCGATCGTGGCCCACGTGGCCGCGAAGTTCGCCGACGCTGGCATCGGTCCCGTCATCGTTGTGACCGGGCGCGATGCCGCCGACGCGCGCTCGGCCGTGGCTGAGCTCCCCGTGCGCTGCGTCCATAATCCCGATTTTGCCAGCGGCGAGATGCTGTCGTCGGTGAAAGCCGGCTTAAGCGCGCTGCCGGGCGATTTGTCCGCAGCCTTCATTCAGCCGGCCGACATGCCCTGTGTGCCGCAGCTGGTCATCGGCGAGCTGGTCGCGCGGCATGAGGCGGGCTGGAATGTTGCGCCGCAATATGAGGGGCAGCGCGGGCATCCGGTGCTACTGGATCGGGCCTACTGGCAGGCCATGCTGGAGCTGCCGGCGGATGCGAAGCCGCGTGCTGTGCTGCGTGGGGCGCGGCTGCGTCTGGTGGATGTCTCGGACTCGGGCGTGCTGCTGGATGTGGATACGCGGGAAGCGTATGAGCGGGCGTTGGGACGGGAATGAGCCGCGCTCAGTGTACGAGCATCCTTGTCCTAGCCTTCGCGCTGTCCCTGCTTGGCATACGTGAAATGCGATCGACTTGGTCTGCCAGAGCTAACCAGCTGGACTACACAGCCTCCCACAATGCTGTTGACGGCGCCGCTCCACGCCTGCCCGCGCGATCCCGCCCCCACTCCAGACGCCGCGCCAGGCCCTGCCACAGCAGCGCAATCAGCGCCTCGCGCAGGGCCACGACCAGCAGCAGCGATCCGCCTTCCACCAGAAGCTGCGCCAAGGGATCGGGTTCAAACACCGCCCTTCGCAACAAGGCGAAGACTAACGCGCCGGCCGCAAGAGGCAGGCTCGTCAGCGCCAGATGCAGGAAGATGCCGATGGTCATGCCGTCATTGCGCGACCAGTCGAAGCTGCTGGCATAGAGGCCGATGAGCAAGCTCAGCACCAGGGTCTGCGTCATGTTGCTGAAGTAGACGGCCAGCAGCAGCGCTAGCAGCGCCAGCAGCCGCAGTTGGTCTATGCCGACCGCTTGCGGGCTCAGCAGCGCGGTCAGAAGCGTAAACATACATAGCCCGCCCAGCGCAGCCACACCGAAACGGCAAGTCAGCAGCGTGCCCCAACGCAGGGGGCTAAACCAGTCGCTGCGGTACAAGATGCCGTTCGCGAAGGACCAGCTAGCCTGCAGCGCGCCGCGTGCCGAGGCGCAGATCAACTCGTAAGTATGCTGGTGCTTTTCGCGGTAGATGCCGCTGATGACATCGACCATCAATCGGGTGCTTGCCAAGATCACTATAAGCGGCAGCAAGAGCGGCGCCAGGACGATGGGTATCACCAGGACCAACACCAACAGCTCGGGCGTGTGCGCCACAGCCGCGATCAACGCGGTAATGGCAGCGACTGTCAATAGCCGCGGCACGCGAATGCCCGCTCTTGGCGCCGTCGCGGCTCGGCGGATTTCGCTGACCCGGCGGAAAATCGGATCGTTAATGTCCGCGGCCGACAGCCTGCGCCACAAGCGCAAGGACATCATGCCAAGGCTCCCTGACAACTTGCCTGATGCGCCAATCTTATCGAAAGACGGCGACGCATCCAAGCGCTGGAGCTCAAGGCGTATA
>JAGWBC010000082.1 GCA_021296115.1 Anaerolineae bacterium
CCTTTGTATTGATGTTCCGCGACCTAAAGCTGCTGGACACCTTGGCCGGCATGGTCATCGTCAACGCCACCTTCACGCTGCCCTTCGCCGTCCTGATCTTGCGCGACTACTTCGCCGATCTGCCGCATCATTTGCGGTAGGCGGCGCTGGTGGATGGCGCCAGCGAATTCACTACCTTCTGGCGCATCGCGCTGCCGCTGGCAAAACCCGCCCTGGTCGCTTCAACGCTGATCTGCTTCGCCTTCTCCTGGAACGAATTTCTCTTCGCCAGCGTACTCGCCAATCGCGATTGGAAGCCTTATCCCATGCTGGTGGCCGGCTCCGATACTGTGCGCGGCATTGATTTCGGCTTCGTCACCACCCGTATGCTAATCGCCGTCACCGTGCCAGTCATTTTGTCCTTGATGGTGCAGCGCTTTATCGTGCGCGGCTTGACCTTCGGTGCGGTAAAGGGCTAATCCATTCTCCAGAGCATGATGTAGGCGCGACCAATCTGGTCGCCCCTTCGCCCATTGTGGCGGCGAGCCGCGACTCCCCCGGAGTCTGTAAACTGTCGGCGGCGCAGTCTCAATGCTTGCGCTATAATCAGCGCGTTTGCGCCACCAAGACACTTGATGAGGACCAGAAATGACCCAAGGCAAAGTCAAGATCGGCATCGTCGGCATCGGCAGCGTCGGCACGGATCATGTCGACCATGTCATCGCCCTGCCGGACACGGAGCTAAGCGCCATCTGCGACCGCGGCTTCGAGCTGCTGGACGCCGATGCCTATCCCGAAATCCCGCGCTATGACAGTTACGAGCGTATGCTGGAGGCGGCCGATTTGGACGCGGTCATCATCGCCACCCCGCACTTCGACCACCCCGACATGTGCTTGACGGCCTTCGAGCGCGGCTTGCATGTCTTGGTGGAAAAGCCCATCGCCGTGCATGTGGGGGAAGCGCAGCGTCTGCTTGATGGCGCCCGCGCCGCCAAACGCGCTAATCCCGAGCTGGTCTTCGCCGCCATGTTCATGCAGCGCACCTGGGGCCAGTGGCGCAAGATCAAGGAGATCATCGATAGCGGCGCGCTGGGTTCGCTGATGCGCTGCAGCTGGATCATCACGGACTGGTTTCGCACCCAGTATTATTTCGACAGCCGGCCCTGGCGGGGCAAATGGGCTAGCGAAGGCGGCGGCGTGCTGATGAATCAGTGCCCGCACAATCTCGATCTCTACCAGTGGCTGGTAGGCATGCCGGCGCGGGTCAACGGCCAGGTCAGCTTTGGCAAGCATCATCGCATCGAAGTCGAGGATGAGGTGACCGCCTACTTCGAATACGACAACGGCATGGTGGGCCATTTCATCGCCTCAACCGGCGAATCGCCCGGTACCAATCGGCTTGAGATCGCCGGCGACTGCGGCAAGCTGGTCTACGAGGACGATGAACTGGTCCTCTACCGGAACGAATGGTCATCCAGCCAGCATATTCGCGAAGCAGGCAAGGGCGGGAAGCTGCCTGTCAGCCGCGAGCTGGTTCCCTTTGAGGCGCGCCGGACCAATCAGCATGAGTGCATCATAGCGAATTTCGCCGATGCCATTCTGCATGGCGCGGAATTGATCGCGCCGGCGGAAGAAGGCTTGAACTCGGTGATCCTGAACAACGCCATCATCCTCTCGGCGCACAAACAAGCCACCGTCGAACTGCCAATGGATCCGCAAGAATACGCCGACCTGCTGCAGACTTACATCGCTCGCCCGCCACAGCCAGTCCGCATACGTTTGTAGGGGCGATTCTGTGAATCGCCCGCGCCAGAATCAGTCCAGGATGAGGATATGCAGCTCGCGCGGTCCGTGGGCGCCTTTGACAAGCTGATGGCCGATATCGGCGGTCTTGCTGGGCCCGGTGACGATGACGGTGTTGCTGGCCCGCTTGAAGGCCGGATAATCCAGCGCTTTCTGCGACGCCTGCCAAGTCTCAAGATCGTCCAGCACCTGGTCGGCGGTCATCAGCGCGATATGCCGGTCGGGCAACAGCGAGGCGCTGCGGGGGCGTCCGGCGCCGCTCTCGAGCACCAGGCTGCCGGTGGCGGCCAGCGCAGCCGATGCGCCAGTGATTCCGACGCGAACCTCGCCATCGTCCGGCCGCGCGACCGACACATCCAGCGATGCCAGCAGATCGTGCAAGCCGGCGTAGGGCAGGTGATCCTCAGCCCAGCTCAGCACGGATTTCTCGCCATCGAGCAAGTCCATGATTTGCTCAAGCGCTTCGCCCCGGCTCATGCGATAGACGACGCAGCCCAGCGCCTTGGCCTCGCGGGTGAAGAGGTCCAGGCGGTCGTCGGCGCCCAGCTCGGGCAGCGGCAGCATGCGTCTTCTACCTCCCCCTAAATCCCCCTCCATTGTTTTGGCGGGGGACTTTGCCTGCGCTTGGCGAAGTCGGTTCAGGATGCGATCACGCGCGGTCATTGATTGCGCTCCTTCCAGAGTTGGCGGAAGGGCTTGGGCGCGAAATCGGGAAAGTCGCGGTGCTTGCTCCAATTGCCCAGGATGCCGGGCATATAGTCGCCCATGATATGTTGGCCGGCGCGCGCGGCTTTCCCGCCCAGCGCGAAACGCGTCGCTGATGTCATGCCGACCGCCCACATTTTCATCGCGGCATCCCAGCCGGTCTTCGAGTGGCCGTCGCGGACGAGTTCCCAGCGCAGGTCGAGCAGCATGCGCGGCAGGTCAATATCGACCGGGCAGACTTGCTTGCAGCTGCCGCAGAGGCTGCTGGCGTGGGGCAGGGGCTGCGCATTCTCCAAGCCGACCAGCAGCGGCGTCAGCACCGCGCCGATTGGCCCGCCGTAGACCCAGCCGTAAGCGTGCCCGCCCGTGCTGCGATAGACCGGGCAGGCATTCTGGCAAGCGCCGCAGCGGATGCAGGTCAGCGCTTCGGCGTAGTCCGTGCCGTAGATCTTGGAGCGGCCGTTGTCGACCAGGATGACATAACTGTGATCGGGACCATCGCCCTCGGCATCACGCCCGGGTCCGTTGAGAATATTGGTGTAGACCGTCAGCTTCTGGCCGGTGGAGCTGCTGGGCAGCACCTGCGTCAGGGTGGCGTAGTCCTCGACTGTCTCGATGATCTTCTCTATGCCGACCAAGGCGATGTGCACGCGCGGCAAGGAGGTGCACATGCGGCCGTTGCCTTCGTTCATGACCAGGCCGATAGAGCCGGTCTCGGCGATGAGAAAGTTGCCGCCGGAAATGCCCATATCGGCGCTGAGGAAGTCCTCGCGCAGCATCTTGCGGGCGAAGGCCACCATTTCTTCGGCGTCGTCAGTCGGCGCCATATCCAGCTCGCGCACGAAGATATCGCGGATTTCCGCTTTGGTCTTGTGCATGACCGGCGCCACGATATGGCTCGGCGTTTCGTTGTTGAGCTGGATGATATATTCACCCAGGTCGGTCTCGACAACGCGCAGACCGGCCGCCTCCATGGCGTGGTTGACGCCCAGCTCTTCGCTGAGCATGCTCTTGCTCTTGGTGACCGACTCGATGCCGTGACGCCGCGCGATATCCAGGACCAGCTGATTGGCTTCGGCGGCGTCTTCCGCCCATTCGACCCGCCAGCCATTGGCGATTAAGTTGCGCTCGGCGGTTTCCAACAGATCCGGCAAGTTGCGCAGGGCGCGGCGTTTGGCTTCGGCCGCTTGCTGCCGCATGTGCTCGCCGTGCTCTTGGCTGTGCGCGAACATGGTCTCGGCGCGCCTCTGATAGCCGCCGCGCGTGCCGGCGCCAACCGCATGCTGCAAGTCGTTATTGTGCAGCGCGATATCGGCCAGGGCGACGAAGTCGTTAGATTTGAGTTCGACGCTCATGCTCGCTCCTTGCGCAGCGCCTTGGCCAGCACATCGGCCAGATGCACGACGCGCTTGCCCGATTTGCGCCGCGACAGACCGCCGTTCATTTGTGTCAAGCAGCTGACATCGCCGGTGACGATGGTGTCGGCCGCAGCGTCGTTGATATTCTGCACCTTGTTCTGCAACATGGCGTTGCTGAGCTCGGGCATCTTGACGCTGAACAAGCCGCCGAAGCCGCAGCAGACTTCGCATTCGTTCAACTCGGTCAGTTCAGCGTTGCCCAGATGCGCCAGTAGATCGCGCGAGGCGCCGCCCAAGCCCAAGCCGCGCAAACCATGGCAGGCGTCGTGAAAGGCGAATGACTCCCTGGCTGGCAAGCTCAGATCGAGATCCGCCATGCCCAAGCCGTCGACCAGGAACTCGCTGAACTCCCAGGTGATCGAGGCGATGCGCTGCGCCTCCTGATAGCGCTCGCCATCGTCCGGCGTGAACAAGCTGGGATATTCGTGCCGCAGCATGGTAGCGCAAGAGCCGGAGGGCGTGACGATGACCTCAGCGTCTTTGAAAGCTTTGAAGAAATGCGCCGCCACCGTGCGCGCCTCGTCGCGGTAACCGGAGTTAAAAGCCGGCTGGCCGCAGCAGGTCTGCGCCGGCGGGAAGTCGACTCGGACGCCGACGTGCTCCAGGATTTCGACGACTGATAGGCCCGTGCCGGGATAGATCATGTCGACGATGCAGGTGACAAAGAGGGAGACTCGTTTGCCGACTGGCGATTCGCGTGCGGGTAGTGCCATGTAGCTCGCTTTCGTTGGACGTTGCCATTAACGGCAGGTAGTGTACCGAAAAGCTGGCAGCCAAGCTATTCCGGGTCAATGAAAAATGGGATGATTATTAAACCGATAAAGGCGTCGTGCGAAGGTTTGAGATTGACTGGCAAGGTGGATTCTGCGAGAAAATGAGCTGTATCTCATTCTTGGCGCCTAGTTCTCGCTGCAGCATCTAGCGCCCTCTTCTATCGGGCCAATATTTGAAGGAATCACTCGATACTTCGACTGTGAACTCACCCTCCAGTCCTCTCGCAGCTTCACTTATTATTTGAAATCCAAGGGTTTTTGGGAGATGCAAGTTAGTGTCGCGTATATTTCGATAGACGGAGTAAGAATACCGATAAATATGATCATCTCGATATTTCGGAGTTGGCCCTCGACCCAGTTGAACCCATTTACCGTCGATCAGAAATCCTCGAAATCCGCCTCGCAATCCTTGAGCTAACGCATCACGGTGGTGCAAAGCGTCGAATAGGAATTCACCGTTTCGTTCGATGCTTCCGCTGATGGAGATTGCCACCCAATCCGAATACTTGTTTTCCGTGTAGACAGGTTCTTCACTGTTCAGCGGCAGGATCAGAGTTTCTTCTTCAGCTATTACAGTCGCATTAGGTGTGGGATGCCGAGTGTTGTATGTCAAAAACGGCAACAACACCGAAAGTACACATAAGCAGAAACCGAAGACCCCTACTATGAGCATGACGAACAATACAGTTACAATCTCATAGACTGGAAATCTAGGTGTATGGTTATTCTTACGTTTCAAGTCACCCTCCGGGTATGTGACTATTCATGATCGTCCCACTTGTCAATCTTCAACTGAAAATAGGGCAGTTCATTTTTCATTGTTACGTCGTTCAAATTTAATCTGCCAATTATTGGGGAAGATTGACCGAAAACTTGAAAGTTCTTGCCATAGCCCACCGTTTCAAGTTGCGCCATTACACTGTCAAGCGGGCCCGCACCTGCATGCCAATTATAATGATCCTGCACGTCAATCACCAAGCCCACGTCAGCATTTCCAGTGATGTTATCTACCAAAACCGTTACTCGCGGATAGTAATAGAACTTGCCCAGTGCGAGAAACCAATCGTATGCCTCCTGCGTCGCATCATCATCGAGCGGTATCCCTTGCAACAATTTCACAATTGAATCTGGAGTTGCAGGCATATCACCATCGAAACCGAAAATATCATCGTCGGCGCCTATACCAACCTGGCGCCATTCAAGCGGAAAGGCAAAAACTGTGTGATGCCCAACTTCTTCTAGAATAATATCCTCTGTGCTGCTGTTCTCAACGTTGCTTGACGCAAACTTCGTTCCAAGTTCAAAGCCAACGTAGTCAAGGATGCTTTGACGAAACCCCAGCACATCAGCAAGCATTTCGTCAACCGGAATCTCAAAGGTGTCTCCCGATCCTTTAAGGTGATGGTTAAGCATCTTTCCTGCCATATCGAAACCACTTGTTCCAGAAATACTGGCAAATGCAGAAATTGCCGAAGTTTGATATTGGTAGTAGCTCAACGGCGAAATGTAGGGTCTTCCTATAGAATTGTGGCTTGGGAGAAAAAGGTTCGGCTTATGCCGAGCATACTTTCGATCAATGAGCGGTCTTTCAGTTTGCTTGCTTTGCGGATGGTCAATGTAATCTGACAATTTAGGCGCCCCCTCCCCCTGCTCGAAAACCATCTCCGCCGGATTGCCAAATTCCCGCCAGGTCTGAAACCAATAGCCGATACTGTGCGCCACCGTCTCCACCGGATCGATCGGCGCGACAATATCCGGGTTATGCAGCGGCTCGAGTTCGACTATCTCGCCGTCGATTTTTTGATGGCGATGCACAGTGCCGTCCCGGTTGACAATCATCATGTATTCCGCGTCCAGCCAGGCCGCCGCGCTCAGATCCGCCGGTGATGTTGGTCGGCGCTACTGCTCTAGGTATATAGCGATTCAGGTGAATTGCGTCTGCGGGAGTGGGTGAGGTTCTGTTTCCGATTTGAATTTATCTGGCAGATACCAGCAATCAAAGTATGCCCCGCTAATACGCCAACGACTGCCAACGTGCATCGACGTGGAATAAAGTGTTTTGGATAAGTGCTTCGTTGTCTGATCTAGTCATTCAGTTCTGCAGACACCTCAACTGTTGGTCTCCATGACATGCTGTCATCAAGGACATTTGTGTTGTCAATGAGGAATTGCACACCGCTTGCGCGGTTGTGATACCAAATGCCGTCTAGTCCATCAGACAATACCACCGGAACCTCGGCTTCAAACCCTATGGCATGATTTACAGAAAATGGATTGAGTATCGTGTCTACCTCACGAAACTCCGCCCTTTCTAATGTTTCGATATTCAGGACAACTTTGCCGGAATTCGGAACATAGATTCCATTCTCAGAGATATAAAATGGTCCATGATAACCGCCATTATTGTGCGTCACGCGCTTCAGGCTTTTGGGATCATCAATGGTTAATGTAAAAATGTCGCTAGTCTGGTGACTGGCTCCAGCATCTTTAGACACAAAGACAATTTGCCTTCCGTCCAGCGACCAAGCGCCGTCATAGTCATCGGACAGTTCATTTGTTAGTGTTACGATGCTGCCGTCCGCCAGCGAAATGAGACAGATCTCACCGTCAAACACATAATCCCACGGATTGCTATCTGCCTGTCTGCAAAGGATCTGAGTGCCGTCCGGGGACCAACGTGGGTAGAACTCGTTCCTGTCGCTATCCGCGGCTTTTACGATGTTGGAGCCATCGGCATCCATAATCCAAATATCGTAATCGCCGTCGCGATTTGATGAGAATGCAATCCTTTTCCCATCTGGCGACCAATCGGGGTCAATATCATTAGCTGGATGATTGCTCAGGTTTCTGCGGTTCTGGCCATTCAGTTGGATGGTGAATATGTCGCTAATGAGCGTATCCTCATTGAGATCGGACTCCCGGGAGGCGAAGGCGATCATCTGCTCCGGATCTTGGGCGTAAGCGAAATTGACACTTGCCCAGAGCAAAGACCCGATCGCCATGAGAAAACAGAGCCTACTCATTTCACTCGTCCAGCCCTTGCAACTCAAGGATTGCCTCATCAGAAAGCGGCAGCAGTTCGTCCGCGTCTATCCCGCTCAAATCTAACAGACCGAGGTGAGTCCATCGAATGTCGCCTTCTTCGGTCATATGAAGCACCATGTGCGGATAGCTTGAAGAGCGCCCCAAAATGGTCGTCATTTCGCCGGGTCTTAAGTTACCCGCTGCGATGTTGGGGTCTTTATTGATATTCCATATATCCAGGTTCGCCGCACCCTTGACCCAAAACAGGAACATGTCTGCCCATGCCTCTTTAACCCGATATGATGGAGCTTCTATTTCTGGGTCGAATTGCCGTGTTACAACAGGAGTGCGCGGGTAATGCCATGCATGTCGCTTTCGCTGGACGCTGCCTTTAACGGCAGGAAGTGTACCGAAAATAAGCGTGTCAAGCTATATTATGAGTGGTTTATCTTTCTGATTCGGACAACCGGTCTTTCAAAAAGAAGAAGAGCGTCCAGCAAAACAGTGAAGCATATCGCTACACGGTGTCAATCGTCATCCGATAGAAACAACCCATATCGTTTTGGCATGCAAAGAAGAGGATAGTGGCTTTCGTAGTACTCTCTAACAAGTTCCGGAGGTGTTCCTGCACCTCGAATGGTATCATCCGAACCGATCAAACATAACACGATCGCGGCTGTAACATGCAATGCGATGTAGCAAGAAACAAGTACGATGCCAACCGTTAGGGCGACGAGCATTAGTCTCCTGCGTACTGAATGGCGTTTCCGCTTTTTCTTCATTGCTATCGCGCGCTGAAAAAGTCGGCAATAGGATAGGCCAATTGTGCGTTCCCAAGATAGTCGAAATAATGGTCGGCTGATCTATAGCGTCCCCAAACTCGCGCTATATCGCGAGGATTGTTCCAGACATTCGAAGTACTATCAAGTGCAGTGAGCTGATCACTGTACATACGACCGATCATAGCCGCCATTCTAACGGATCCTTCGACGCTTGAAGCATAGTACGCAATATCCTGGCGCAGATTCCAAGGTACATCAACTAGCTTCTCCTGACGAATCCAGAAAAGAGCAACTTCCTGTTCGCGCTGACTTAATTGGTCAAAAGTCCGATTTTCATAAAAATCTGCCCACCTCGTAACGTACTCAGATTTCCTTTCGTCCGAAGCTGTTAGTTGCGGTGCCGACTCAAGATCCGGAGCGTTTGGATCAAGTTGCCAAGGATGGACTTCGCCCGGTTCCAGTTGCGCGTCTATATGGAAATAAGCATCAACGAGGGCTGGATAATGCGCATTCGCTATTCCGGCGCCATCCCACGATTCCGCTAATTTATCCCAAGAAACAAGTTCACCGATTCTCAACGCAGCATCTCTAAAGCCTGATCGCATACTTGAGTCCTGCTGGCTATCATCCCAACCATAGTCATACATGAGCTCTGATCCAAGAATAGTGTTAAGCGATATCGAAGAGATCTTGAAGTCGTTGGCTGCGTCACTTATAGTGTCTTCATGAGTTTGCAACCATGACAGAGTGTAGTCAAAATCATGGTCGGCATTGTTGAATTTAACATACCTGTCGATGTTTGCATTACTGCCTGTCAATGCCATTTCGATTTTTTGTTCAACGGGAGACAGTGAATTCCAGCGTCTCATGACTTGTATTCTCTGATCTGAAATATCACCTATGGGATATAACAATGTCGCCCTTGTAGCGTGTCTTACTCTGAGCCGTGCTCCTCGAGGAGAATGTTCGTTGAAGGTAGACCATCCCGGCGCAGGTATATTGATCACACCCAAGCTTGTATCGCTCGGATTAAGTTCTCGTAGATACGCTGTGAATTCCGCAAGTTGCTTCTGGTGCGCGATGTGCAGCTTCTCATACTGCTCTCTGGAGACAGCTTCACTTGGTGGTGGGCCTATCATCCGAGCCGCCACCTCTTCAATGGTCTCATCAGTGTGATATGGAACGATGATGTTCCCCTCTTGCCACCAAAGCGGTTCCCCCTGCTCCATCACCATCTCCGCCGGATTGCCCGATTCCCGCAGAGTCTGAATCCAATAGGCGATACTGTCTACCACCGTCTCCACCGGATCGACCGGCGCGATAATATCCGGGTTATGCAGCGGCTCGAGCTCGACCAGCTCGCCGTCAATTTTTTGGTGGCGATGCACGGCGCCGTCCCGGTTGACAATCA
>JAGWBC010000083.1 GCA_021296115.1 Anaerolineae bacterium
CGTTGGCAATGCACAAGCGGGCGACAACCAGAGCCAGCAGCTGATCAAGGTGCTGCGCGAAATGACCGATGGCGAGGCACATCAAGCGATCACGGACTTCTTGCACAGCCTGAATATCCGCATCGACGCCAATCGGGCGGAAGGCGAAGTTATCGAGCGGCTGCTGCACAAAATCCGCGAAGATCAGCAGGGTCCCAAATTGCAGGTCGCGCTGGATTTTATGCAGCGTTTGGGTGAGCTTACGGGCGATCCGGCACAGACCCTCAGTCGAGCTCGCGCGCTGGCCGCCGACTTCAAGCTCGATGGAGGCGCTTTGGACGCGCTGGGGCGGACGCTGGACTGCCTGGCGGAATACGGCGATATCAGCGGCGACATCGAGTTGGACTTCGGCTTGATCTTCGAGCTGCATTGCCCGACGGATTCGGGCGAGATGATTCAGCTCTGCGGCGGCGGGCGCTACGACAATCTCGTCAGCATTCTGGGCGGGGGAGAGACCACGCCAGCCCTGGGCTTCGCCTATGGCATCGAACGCATCGCTAGCGTACTGGAGGCTGGTGCTAACGAACCGCCTGCGGACGGCGATGTCTGCGTGATACCTGTCGCGGAAGCAGACTTTGCGGCGGCTTTCACCATCGCAGAAGAGCTGCGCGCGCGCAATATCGCGACCGAAGTGAGCATTGACGGGCGCAACCTGGGCCGCAGCTTGAAGCGCGCTGACCGCCGCGGGGCCGCGCTGGTCATCATCGTTGGCGAAGCCGAGCGAGCGGCGCAAATGGCAATTTTGCGCGATATGCGCGGTCGCCAGGAACGGCGCGTCCCGCTGGCGGAGCTGGCGGGAACGGTCGCGGAGCGCTTGAACGCTGCTGAATACTAATGGACAATATGATGCCAGCTGACAATCTCATCGTGACTTTGCCCAGCAAAGGCAATCTGGCCGAGCCTTGCGAGGGATTTTTCGCGCGCGCCGGCCTGCGAATCTACAAGCCGAATCGCCGGCAATACAGCGCGACCATTCCCCGCTTGCCGCAGGCGGAAGTCGTCTATCAGCGGCCGCTGGATATCCTCAACAAGGTGCTGGAGGGGCGGGCGGATATCGGCGTCACTGGCCTGGATATCGTGGCTGAGCACGGCGAAGATTCGGCTGATGTGATGTTGATCGACCGGCTGGGTTTCGGTCGCTGCCAGCTGCTGCTGGCCGTGCCCGATTCCTGGATAGACGTGACCTCGATCGCGGACTTGTCCGACCTCAGCCTGCGTCATCAAGAGCGGGGCGGGCAGCTGCGCATCGCCACCAAGTTCAGCAATTTGACGCGCAATTTCCTCTACCAGCACGGCATCGCGCATTTCTTGCTGGTGCATGCCGAGGGCGCTATGGAAGCCGCGCCGCGCATGGGTTACGCCGATTTGATCGCCGACCTGTCGCAGACTGGCACGACCCTGCGCGAAAATCACCTGCGCCCGATTGACGGCGGTACGATTATCGATTCGGAAGCTGTCTTGATCGCCAATCGCCGCAAGCTGCGCGAATCGCCGGCCAAATTGGAGACCCTGCGCGAAATGATCGAACTCATTGAAGCGAACAGGCGCGCGCGGCAGTTCGTCTCGCTGCGCGCCAATATCAGCGGCGAATCCGTGAGCGATGTGCAGCAGCGCATCCTGGCCAATCCGGCGCTCAGCGGCAGCAAGGGGCCGGGCGTGGTGGCGGTGGCCAGTCCCGCTGGCAGTACGGAAAAGTGGTTCGAGACTAATCTGCTGGTGCGCTCCGAACTGATTCACAAGACCATGCAGCACCTGCGCGCTATCGGCGGAACCGATATCATCGTGGCGCATCCCGATTATGTCTTTGACGAAAAGTCCGAGACTTACGATCGCTTTGAGCGACTGCTGCGCGCCGACCATTGATTGACTAATTGAGGGCAATGCTGTGACAACTGTTGGCATCATCAATCCAGGAGCGATGGGTACTTCGATAGCCGCATCGGCGCGCGCGGCCGGGCATGATGTCTTATGGGTGTCCGCCGGGCGCAGCGCCGCCACCCGTCAACGCGCGGCCGAGCAGGACCTGCGCGAAGTCGATACGCTGGCGCAGCTCTGCGCCGCCTGCGACATCATCCTCTGCGTCTGCCCGCCCCATGCGGCTGAGGCGGTGGCCGATGCCGTGATCGCAGCCAGCTTCAGCGGACTCTACTGCGACGGCAACGCCATCTCGCCGCAGAAAGCGATGTCCATCGCTGAGCGCATGGGCGCAGCCGGCATCGACTTCGTCGACGGCAGCATTATCGGCCCGCCCGCCTGGCA
Organism: Anaerolineae bacterium; assembly: GCA_021296115.1. Lineage (GTDB taxonomy): Bacteria > Chloroflexota > Anaerolineae > Aggregatilineales > Phototrophicaceae > UBA6055. The sequence continues at coordinate 2,299 of JAGWBC010000083.1, forward strand.
ATCGGGCTCAACGCGCTTCTACCTCTCCGGTCCCTCGGCCGGGCAGGTGGCGGCATTATTCGCCGGCACGCTGACCGAAGCCATCGCCATCGGCGCCGAAGTCGGCAAAGCCTCGGCGCTCAAGATGACATTCGCGGCCTTGACCAAAGGCTCGACCGCCTTGCTCTCGGCGATATATGGCACGGCGGAGAACCTGGGCGTGCGCGACGAGCTGGAGCGGGAGTGGGCCATGCGCTCGGCTGAAGCGGTGGAGCAGCGACGGAATCAGGTGCGCGGCGTGACATCGAAAGCCTGGCGCTTCGCCGGCGAAATGCAGGAGATCGCCGCGACATTTGAGCTGGCGGGCCTGCCGCCCGGCTTCTTCGAGGCGGCGTTCGAGGTGTATACGCGCCTGGCGGGTTTCAAGGACGCGGAGTCAGTGCCCGAGCTTGAGGCGGTGCTGGGGGCGTTGATGAATGAGGGCCGCTGACCGATTTCGGGCCTGCCACTACCAGGCTTTTCCGGCGCCAACGTTGACGAAATTGGCACAAAGCCACAAAGGCGCCCAGAGCACAAAGGATAATTTTGGTGCGATGTGTCTCTTATTCGCTCAATCTGAGTCTGATGCGTTGCGCTGCGACCACGAGCAACTGTAGTTGAAAAAATCCCTCTCTGTGTCCTCGATTTTACTCTGTGTCCTCGGTGGCAAAGGCATGTCGAAAACCACGCCATTGTCGTTCGCCCTCGCCGCGGTGCGCTAGCTGCGCAGCGCCTCAACCAACTCCGGCAGGCCCGCGAATACCAGATCCGGCTGAGTCTCGCTCGCGCGCAGGCTGGCTTCAGTCTCGACCCCGGTCATGACCAGCGCGGTTTGAATGCCCAGCGCCTGCGCGCCGATGATATCCGTGCCGATGCGGTCGCCGATCATGAGCGTTTCCGCCGCTTTCGACCCCGCTTGACGCAGCGCCGCCTCGAACATGCCGCGTTCCGGCTTGCCGATGATGGTGGGCGCGCAGCCGGATGCCGACTCGATCAGCGCCAGAATGCTGCCCGCGCCCGGCACCAAGCCCTCGGGCGAGGGAAATGACGAATCCGGATTGGTGCCGATGAAGCGCGCGCCGGCGCGAATGAGCAGGGTGGCCGTTTTGAGCTTGTCGTAAGTGAGGTCGAAGTCGATGCCGCAGACCACCAACTCCGCGTCCTTGTCCACCAGCTGGAAGCCGGCGTCGCTCAGCAGCTGCTTCAGGCCATGCCCGCCGACCACGTAGACGCGTGTGCCGGCCGGGTACTGCGCTTGCAGGGTGATGGCGGTGGCTGTGCCGCTGGTCACGATATGGCAGGGCCTTATGCCCGAGACGCCCATGGACGCCAGCTTCTCGACGTAGTCCTCAGGCGTATTGCGGCTGTTGTTGGTCGCCAGCACGAAGCTGATTTCGCGCTTGAACAAGAAGTCGAAGAAATCGCGCATGCCGGGCAAGGCTTGCGAGCCGCGCCACAGTACGCCATCCATATCGGAGATGATGGCTTTGATTAAGTCTGTCAAGTGGATTTGCCCTCTCGTTGGCCGTAACAAGGCGCCATTCTAGCGCAAATGGCTGTGGCGGACAGGTCGTGTAGCGCGGTGCTATTTTAAGCGGTTGAGCGTGTCCTGTTCCAGCGCCCAGAGCGTCAGCTGCTCTTGCGCGCGCAGCAGGCGGGTGAGCCGTGGATAGCCGTTTTCGTATTCGCGCGACCATTCCACCGAGAAATCGCCGCTGCGTATGTCTTGCAGCGAGGCTTCCATCAGGCCTTCCAGCTTGAGATCCTTGAAGCGATGCAAGCGGCTGAAGATGCCGTATTGGCCGGTCAGCGATGAAAGGCGCATGGCATGCAGCAAGCCGCGCTCCGAGGCGCGCGACAGATAATCCTTGAATTCGCCCGAGATGATCAAATCCATCATCACCGCTTCCGGCGGATAGTCCATTTCCATCAGCACATCGGCGGCGGTGGTCATCACATGGTGGAAGGCGGGCAGAATCGCCTGCTGCACGAAGAGGTCCAGCTGCGATTCCTGCTGCATGGACATTTCGATGGCGCCGGCGCGCAAGCTGCCCATAGCTTTTGCCAGGGCCAGCAGCGTCTCGAGCGTGGCGCCGGTGGCATCCTGGCCCGCGCCAATGAAGCTGTAAAAGCCGCTGCCATCGAGGAAGCGCGTGCGCACTGCTGCGCCGATGGTGCGCGGGGCGATCATGCCGACATCGACGAAGGGCGGCGGCTCGACGAAACCAAAAGCGATATTGTAGCCGCTGGCGAAAACCAGCAAATGGCCGCGCGCCAGATAGGGCGAAATCTTTTCCAGATAGACTTCCGGCAAGACCTCGTCGGGAATCAGCAGAATCAAGATGTGACAGCGGGGGATCACCTTTTCGATGTCCTGCGGCTCGAAGCCGTCTTCGCGCGCATGCTCGCGCGTTTCGTCATGCGGCAAGCCGATGAGCGTGCGGATGCCGGAATCGCGCAGATTATTGGCGACCGGCCGTCCCAGGTTGCCGAAGCCGATGATGCCGACCGTTTTGCCGCTGAGCACGTTGAGATTGGCGTCTTCTTCGCGATAAATCTTGGCCATTGCGATTACTCCATGCTGTCCGCGGCGATCCGTTTCTGCCACAGCTCCAGGTCGTAGCCATTGCGGAAGAAGCCGAAGCGCTGATAAAGATGCTGCGAGGGATGATTGCTGGCCTGGGTATTGACGGTAACTGACTCTACGCGCAAGCGACGCAATTCGTCCAGCAGATGCTGAATCAGCAGCGAGGCGACGCCACGGCGTTGATAAGCCGGATCAACCGCCAGCCGCGCCAGATGCCCGGCTTCGTCGTTGCGCGTGCTGAACTGATAGCCCAGCACCTCCCCTTGCCGGACTGCGACGGTCGCCACCGCCGTGATGCGCAGCGCCTGCTGAAAATCGCTCGGGGACATGCGCCAGCGCGGCGCGAAGGCCAGTTGGTCGATTTCGCAGAGGCGCCCAATGTCGTCAGTCTCAGCCGGGCGAAGGGTCGCGTCAGCGGTTGGCGCACTAGGACTCCGGCTGCCGATATGGCTCATGGTGATGACTTCGTCGCTGACGTCGAAGGCGAGCTGCCTGAAATAGGTCGGCAGCCAGTTGGCGATCATCAGAATGGCGACAGAGCGAATGCCGGCCCGGGGGCAATGCGCTTGAGCTCCCCGCCACAAGTCCGCGATTATCCGGCCGGGCATGCGGCCATCGCTTATGCCCAGCAGACGAATCCAGCTGCAGCCATGGACCGGCCGCGACAAACCGATATAGCCGGCCAGCTCAGCGCCGTGCCAGGCGAGGAATACCAAGCCACGCTCCTGCTCCAGCCATTGCCCCGTGGTGTGCCAATCGAGGTGTTTATGCGTCCAGTGGCTGGAAAAACTGAGATCCAGCAAGGCCCGCCGATGCGGTCGTTGGTAGGGCGTGATGCGCAGCCGCGTGCCCAGCATCAGGCTTGACTGTTCATCCGGTCAATGTAGCTGCGCACTTGCTCCAGCGCGTAGACCTCGCATATTCGCCGGTCCAGCAAGCGCGTGGCCAGCCGAGGCGATATGGCTTCCAGGCGTTCCATTGTGTCCGAAACGGTGACGACTGTCGGCAGCTTCGCCAGGTAGCGCGAGTCGATGATTTGAAAGAGCTTTTCTTTGGCCCAGGGCGTGGCGCTAGCCAGGCTCAAGTCATCCAGTATCAGATAGGGAACATTCTGTATTTCGTGAAAGCGTTTGTCGAAGCGCGAATTGGATTGCGGGTCGAAGGCCACGCGCAGGAAGTCCAGCAAGTCGGTGATGGTATAAAAGAAGACGTCCTTGCCGTTCTCATGCAGCCGGTTGGCGATCGAGGCGGCCAGATGCGTCTTGCCGCTGCCGTAATCGCCCAGAATGCACAGCCAATTTTCAGGCGCCCGGGCCCAGCGTTCCGCGGCGGCTTTAACCCGCAGCAAACTAGCCGACTCGTCACGAAAATAACTGTCGGTCGCAAAGCTGGCAAAGGTCATGTGGCGGTATAGCTGCAAATTGCTGAAGCCGTCGTCCAGCGAGCGTACGCGGGTCGTGCGCCGATAATCGGGCGCGTTTATTCGGACCAGCTTGACGATGCGCGGGTCCATCATGCGGCTGCTCAGCCAGGGATCCAGTTCATCAAAGGGCGTGTCCGTGGTGATGATGGTCGCCAGCCGATTGACGTGTCGATAATTCAGCAGTTGAAAGAGTTTCTCCTTGGCCCATGGAGTGGGGTTCTCCACGCCCAAATCGTCGAGCACCAGCAGCGACACATTGCGGACGCGCTCGAAATAATCGTCATAGGCGGAATCGCTGTCCGAGCGGATGCTGACGCGCAGGAAGTCCAGCAGGTCGGGGGCGGTGACGAAGATGACCTGACGGCCGAATTGCTCCAGCCGCTCATTGGCGATCGCCACCGCCAGATGCGTCTTGCCGCAGCCGTAGGATCCCTCGAAGACGATCCAGCCATCGGGCTGCCGGGCATAGCGCTGCGCCGACTGTTTGGCGTCCGACAAGGACGCGTTGATATTCTGCGTATAGCTGCCGCCGGTCATATCGGTGTTAAAGTTGGCGAAGGTCTTGTCGCGGTAGGCGCTCAGCTGTCCGTAGCGGCGCAGGCGCTCTTGCAAGAAGTTGTCGCGCTGCACGGGATTGTTGGGGCAGCGCTGAAACTTGCCGAAACGCGGGTCGTCCGGCGGCACATCATAGGCGTAAACACCCTTGCCGGCGCATATCGGGCAGGGGCGGTCGCTGTCTTCCGGGTCGCGGCAGATTATCTCGCTCGGTACCGCGTCGCCCAAGGCCGGATCAGGACTTGATGAAGTCTTTCCGTTTTCCGGCAGTGTACCGTCGGGGCCCTCGAGGAAGTCTCCCACTGGTTTCACGGCTGCGTCCTTCCTGCTGCCATGCTTCTAAGACTTTGCTGATATAACGCCAACTGCGCGCGTTGCGTTCCACAGCGTAGCGTATCGCGTCTTCTATCCATTGGCGCGGATAAGTCGCCTGCGCTTCCTTTATGGCCTCGGCGAGCATCGGCGTCAGCACACCTATATTCTCTTCGTAAATGGCGAAGAGCGTGGGGCGGGGCGGCAGCACTTCAATCTCGTCGTCGGCGGCCGGCCGCCATTGGCCGCTCTGCGCCTGGCGCTGCAGCTCTCTCCCACTCTCATTGTTGCTGAAGTAAAGACGCCTGGGCTCGTCACCCGTCTCGATCTGCGCTTCCAGCAAGGTACCCCGCTTGATGGCGCGCTCCAGCGCAGCATCCAGCGTAACGCTTGCGTCAGTCGCCCTGTCTACTACCTCCAAACCGCGCATCAGGTCGGCATCGCCCAGTAGTTCGTCGTGGCGCAGAAAGCGATAGGAGCCTTCTTTCTGCCGCAGCATCGACAGAGCGACCAGCGTCAACTTAAGCTCCGCCAAGTCGTCTATCGCGGGCAGCAGCCGGCTGAAAAATCCGGCCGGCAGTCTGCTGTCTTCCTCACCCGAAATCAGCTCGGGCAAGCGATCCGCTTCCATTTGCTTCATTCCAGATTACTCAGATCTACGCGCTGGTAGTTGACGTCCATAAATTTGGTGATCGACTTTTCGAAGTAGAGCTCGACCTTGCCAGTGGGCCCGTGGCGGTGCTTGGAGAGCATCACCTCGGCCTGATTGGGAAACTCGGTCGTATCCGGATTGTAGACCTCGTCGCGATAGAGGAACATGACGGCATCGGCGTCTTGTTCGATGCTGCCGCTCTCGCGCAGGTCGGAAAGCTGCGGACGTTTATCCTGCCGCTGCTCGACGGCTCGTGAAAGCTGGGCTGTCGACAGTACACAGACATTTAGCTCGCGCGCCAACTCTTTCAGCGCGCGGCTGATATAACTGATCTCCTGCACGCGGTTGTTCTCATAGGCTTTGCCAGCGGACATCAACTGCATATAGTCGACCATGACCATGTCCAGCCCGTATTCGTGCTGCAGCCGGCGACATTTGGTGCGCATCTCAATCGGCGTGATCGATGGCGTGTCGTCGATGAAAAGCGGCAGGTTGGAAATGCGGCCGATGGCTTCGGTGAGGCGCGTCTGCTCGCGCGGGTTGATATTGGCCGTGCGCAACTGCCCAATCTTGATGCCGGTTTCCATCGACAGCAGGCGTTGCACCATCTGTTCCACGCCCATCTCCATGGTGAAGATCGCCACGCGCGCCCCGCGCCGCGCCGCCTGCATGGCCACCGTCAGGATCCAGCTGGTCTTGCCCATGCCGGGACGCCCGGCGAAGACCACCAGGTCCGACTTTTGAAGGCCGCCCAGCAGGCCGTCCAGCCCTTTGAAGCCGGTGGGAATGCCGACCGTGCCCGCGCCCAGTTCGAGCAGCTTCTCGATCTCGTCATAGTAATCGCTGACCGCTTCCCAAATCGGCACAAATTCGCGTTTGATCTGGCTGTTGCTGACGTTGAAGAGCGCCTGTTCCGCTTCGCTGATGACTTTGTCGATTGGCAGCTCTTCATCCAGCGCCGTCTGACGAATGGTATCGGCCGCGATCAGCATCTTGCGCCGCGTGGAAGTCCGCGAGACCATCTCGCCGTAGACCTCGGCATGTACGGCTGAGGGCGTCTTGTTGACCAGGTTGGTCAGATAGGCTTGCCCGCCGATCTCGTCCAGGACGCTCATGGCCTGCAATTCCCGCGCGAGCGTCACGTAGTCGATGGCGTCGTTGCGCTCTTGCAGTCGGCTGAAGGCGTTCCAAATGTATTCGTGCCGTTTGAGAAAGAAATCTTCGCCATTAAGAAAGGCAGCGATTGTCAGATAAGATTTCGGCTCCAGCAGAACCGCGCCCAGCAGCGCCTCTTCGGCCTCGAGGCTCATGGGCAGTTGCATTTGCGATGGCGCTGCCTGGTAGTCCATTAGCGAGCTTTCAAGAGGTTAAACTATCGCCGCTCAACCTGCATTGACCAGCCTGATACTGCTGCAGATATTAACCTGTTTCGCCCAGCCGCTCGGCGGCAGCGATGTCGGCTGACGCATTCACGAAAATATCAAACGTGCTCGGCTGCCGCAAATGGCGGTTTGATAACTAGTAAGAGCAAGACATTACTCTTCGTCTTCGAGGTCTTCCAGGTTGAGCGTATCCACGAAATCGGCGAAGGCGCTCAGCTTGCTTTCATCGACGCGCTCGCCGCCTTCTCCGCGCTCGTGCATGTCGTCGGGCAAGCCCAGGATCTCCGGCTCGACGTTGCGGTCCGGCCGGATCCCGGCGTGGTCCATAATCGCCTTTTCCACATAAATCGGCGCGCGTAGACGAACGGCCAAGGCAATCGCGTCGCTGGGGCGAGCGTCCACTTCAATGGTCTCGCCCTTGACTTCGATGATAATCAAGGCGTAGAAGACATCTTTGTTCAGATTGTTGATCAAGATGTAACGCACTTCGCCGCCCATACGCTGAATGGTGGACTTGAGCAGGTCGTGGGTCAACGGACGTTCGCGGTCGACTTCCTGCAATTCCAGCGTGATGGCTTCCGATTCAAACTGGCCGATCCAGATTGGCAAATACAGCTCTTCATGGATATCGCGCAATACCACGAGACGATGCTGGGACATCAAACTAACTTGAACACGATCAACGATCATCTCAATCATTGGACGCCCACCTTACTCACGGTTTAGTTGCCTGCCATTATACACGCTTATCGCGCCACTTCAAATTAAGACGTCGCTTCAAGGCGCGGCAAAATCCAGAGTCACAACTGTACTGGCGGGCTCGGCCCCGGGGTAATTCACCACAGAGACACAGAAGTAGAACCAATTAAGTGATGCGAATTTCGCTGAATCTTCCAATCACAACGGCGCGTCACCCTTCCCTGATGATTCGGGGAAGGGCCGGGG
>JAGWBC010000084.1:0-9787 GCA_021296115.1 Anaerolineae bacterium
CGGATCGGTCTTCGTGCCTTATTTCATGACCGGCGCGATCAGCCGTTATGCCGATCTGCTGGAGAACAATACCGAGGCGGATACCGCTTTCCGCAGCGAGATGACCAGGCGCGGCATCTTCATGCTGCCGGTGGCGATGAAGCGCAATCATGTCTCGGCGGCGCATACCGACGCCGATATCGAGCGGACGCTGAATGTCGCCGAAGATGTGCTGAAAGATATGATCGCGCGGCAAGGTTTACGCTGAGACGCTCTTTGAGTCCGCGACGTAGGCTCGGCGCTCTGCCGGCGCAGCTACCAAGCCAGCACGCGCCGCGGATTCTCAATCGTGATTTTGTCCAGAGTCGCGTCGTCAACGCCTTCAGCCCGCAGCATGTCGAAAAATGTCGTAAAGACGTGAGCGTAGCCGACGCCGCCAAAGGCGCGCAGATCGCTGCGAAAACAGCGGTCGCTCGATAGCAGCAACTGCTCGCGCCAGCCGAGGCGCAGCAACTCGACAAAGGCTTCCGCCCGCCGCGCATCGGGGTTCATGTGGTTGCGGCCGACCGTGTCGAATTGCACGTAGGCGCCGGCTTCCAGGATGGCCAGGTGATAGGCTTGCTCGAGGTAAGTATCGCAGTGGCCGATGATGACCCGGCTCATATCCACGCCCTCGTCTCGCAGGATATCGAGCTGCGCCAGCCCCACCGGATACATGGACGCGTGCGTGGTGAGCGGCGCGCCGGTGGCTTTCTGCGCGCGGGCGGCGGCGCGGAGCACGCGCTCTTCCTGCGCGCTGGCGTAATCCAAATTGACGCCGATTTCGCCGATGATGCCGGCGCGGATACCCGTGCCTCTGACGCCCTCGCTGAGTTCCGCGATCATGATATCCGCCAGCTGATTGGTCGGCAGTTGGTCAATCTCGGGCGGATAGTAGGGCTGACGATACCAGCCGCAGCCCATGATGATATGCAGCCCGGTCTGTTCAGCGACTCGGCGCAATGCGGCCGGATCACGCCCCATGTCGGGCGTCGTCGCCTCGACCAGCGCGCTCCCGCCCGCTTGACGCAGCAGTTTGAGCTCGGCGACAGCCAGCGCCTCATCGTTCAGCAGCTCATTCAGCCGCTCGGTCACGCGGTAGATGTCGCAGATGATGTGCTCGTGCATCAGCGTCCGGCCGAGGTCGGCGGGCTCGATCTCGCCCAGGACGGTGTGGATTTTCTCAGCGGCGGGCATTGGCCGATTAGTCGACCGCCAGGCTGAACGTGATGATTTCCGCGCCTTGCATCAGCACACGCCGGCAGCAGACCGCCAACTCGTCCAGGCCCTCATCGATTTGGGCGAAGACGTTGACCGGCTGCTTCATATCGACGGTCAACCCGCGCGAGATGAAAATTCCGTAGGCGATATAGATCTCGTCCGGGACCAGCACGGGCTCATCGGCGACCAGGAAGGACAGCGCGCCGGGCGGAATGCCTGCCACATATTGGTTCTCCCGCTCCACGGTCAGGTCAGGCGGCAGGCAGACCAGCGCCTGCCCGGAAACGATACTGTGATAAAACTGGTATTCAAAAGGCAGCCGCGCCTTGATCGTGGCGCAGGTCTTGGGCGCTGCATCTTCGAGCAGGCGCGCGCGGAAGACGCCGCCGCCGGAAAACTCAATCTTGATGCTGGACATAGCCGATGGACTCCTTCAAGTGCTCATCGAGCCGAACCGTGAAACCAGGCCGGCAGTCGTTCAGAATATGCGGTGCTTCATCCAGGTGGCGCTGTTGAAGAAGCTGGCGACCGCGCTGCCCGGCGGCACGAGTTCATCACAAGCCGCCGCCAGCTCCTCGCTGAGCCTCATCTTCAACACCGGCAAGGCATGCTCGAGCTGCTCCAGCGTGCGCGGGCCCACCAACGGCGCAGTGATGCCCGGCTGGTCTTTCACCCAGAGCGTGGCCAGCTGCGCTGCGGACAGGCCGTGCTCCGCCGCCAGCCCCAGGACTTTATTGCCTGCTTCGATGCCCATCGGCGTGATGCGCTCGGAATAGATGCCGCCGCGCAGCGCGCCGCGTGAATCAGCCGGCAAGTCGGTGGCGCTGGAATATCGCCCGGCCAGCACACCCTGCGCCAGGGGCGACCAGGTGATCAGCCCCAAACCGTGCGCCTGGCACATCGGCACGAGTTCGTTCTCGATACGCCGGTCCAGCAAGTTATAGGGCGGCTGCTCGCTGACGAAGCGGACGTAGCTCTTTAACTCGCTGACCATGATGCCTTCCATGACCTTCCAGGCTGGGTGGGTCGAGCTGCCGATATAACGCACCTTGCCCTGCTGCACCAGGTCGGTCAAGGCGCGTAGCGTCTCGTCAATCGGGATCGTCGGCGAGGGGCGGTGGATTTGATACAGGTCGATATGATCCGTCTGCAGCCGCCGCAGCGAGTCCTCGCAGGCGCGGATGATGTGCAGGCGCGACAAGCCTTCGTCATTGGGTCCCGGGCCGACCTTGTAAAAGACCTTGGTCGCCAAAATAGCCTCATGACGGCGCTTGCTCCCCGCCAAGATGCGCCCGATCATGCGCTCGCTTTCGCCGGCTGAATAAGAATTGCCGGTATCAATCAAGTTGATGCCGGCATCCAGCGCGCGGTGAATGATGCGGCCCGCTTCGTCTTCAGGCGTGGGATCGGCGAAGTTGCCCGTTCCCAATCCCAGCGGGGCGATCTTGACGCCGCTGCGGCCCAGTTCACGATACTCCATGGTCGATTCTCCTTGGTGGGACCCGCGCTGCGCTGCCTCATTCGGCAGGCTGCAACTTCCAGCAACAGACATTTTCGGCACTGTGCAGACTAGAAAAGGCTTAGGCTCATAAGTGTTGATTCAGTCTGAGCCTAAGCCGAAAAGTCTGCGGAAAAGCGTATATTCAGCTGCCCGCCGCGCGCTACAGCTGGTGGAAGCCGTAGCCGTCTTCCAGCCTGTTGGCGGTGCTCATGAGCTTGCCGTCGAGATAGATGTCCGGATTCGCCATCATGATATCGGCGTGGTAGGGGCTGTAGCCGACGGTGCCGCCAAACTTGGGATCCTGATAGCCGAAGCCGAAATCGACCGACGCCAGCACCCGCTCGTCTTCCATCAAATGGCCGGAGATGGTCGCTTTAGGGTTCAGGCCGATGCTGAAATGGCAGATCTTGTAGATGACGTCGTCGTTGCGCGTTTCCAGCCACGCGCGCATGGCATCGCCTTCGCCACCGCCAACGACCTCGGTAATCACGCCGTCGACGACGATGAGCGAATAATTGTTGTGCACCAAGCCGCTGACATTGTCGCTGGCATCGACCACGATGGTGCCGTTGATGCTCTCTTCGAGCGGCGCGATTGACACTTGCGCGCCGGGGTAAAAATCGACCTCGCCGTCGTAGGTGAGCGCGCCGTCGCTGACCAAGCTGGGGCGGCCGCCCATCTTGAAGCTGATGTCAGTGCCATAGGGCGACGTCACGCGGCATTCATCGGTCTCCTGCCACAGGCGGGCGATGATATCGGCGTTCTCAAACATCTTGTCCAAGTCAACATTGACCAGCGCGTCAATGCAATAGTCTTCGATGCCTTCTACCACCCCGGAAAGATGGCGCGTCCCGTTTCTGCGCGCTTCCTGCATGGCCGGCGCGCGCACAATGCCGCCGCAAAGCGAGAGCACGTACTTGCTGTTCAAGATGGCGTTGGAAACCACCGGGCCCGGATCGCTGACCGTGCCTTCTACGTACCAGTCCTTGATGATCAGCGTCGTATTCGCGCCGGAGCGCAGGCCGGCCGATAGCAGCGCCTCGGCCAGGTTGAGATCGTTCTTGGGGTCGGCGATAATCAGGAAGGGCTCGCCTTTACCCGGATTGACCAGGCGGTTGACGGAAATATCGGCAAATTGGTCCCAGAATAAATGTGAACGCATGTGTTTCCTCCTCTAGTAGACAGATTGCTTCTAAAACTTCTTTCCAGCTGATTCCACTTAACAAAATGCTATGTCTTAGTTTTTCCTTTCTACCTGATCAGCGCCGCCCGACATTGCTGGGGTCGAGCCAGTCTCTCACCAGCTCGCCCAGCAAATTGAAGCCAACCACGAACATAAATAACGCCAGACCGGGGAAGGTCGACGCCCACCACTGGTCCAGCAGATAATCGCGCCCCTCGGCCACCATGCGCCCCCATTCCGGCGTGGGCGGTTCGATGCCCAAGCCGAGGAAGCTCAAGCCGGCGGTCGCCAGGGCGACGAAGCCCACGTCAATCGTGATGTTCACGATGATGGGGTCAAAGCCGTTGCGGATGATATGCCGCGTCACGATGCGGAAATGGCTCGCGCCTAGCGCCTGCGCCGCCAGAACGTACTCTTCGTTCTTGACGCTCAAGACCTGCGCGCGCACCAGCCGCGCATACGAGGGCCACCAGGAAAAGCCGACGGCGATCATCGTTTGGAACAAGCCGCGTCCCAGCGCCGCGTTAAGCGCGATGGCCAGCACGAGTGACGGAAAAGCCATCCAGACATCGGTCATGCGCATCAGAATGCTGTCGACGCGGCCGCCCATATAAGCCGCCGTCGAGCCCACCAGAAAACCCAAGCCAGTGGCGATGCTCAAGACGACAAAAACCACCCAGATGGTCGTGCGCGCGGCATAGACCACGCGTGAGAAAATGTCCACGCCCATGTGATCGGTGCCGAAGGGGTGCTCGGCGGATGGCGTGAGGAATTTGTTTCTCAGATTGAGCAGGGTGGCGCTCTGCTCGGTGAAGAGCTCCGGCGCCAGCACCATGACGATCAGCAGCGCCAGAATCAGCAAGCCGATTATCGACAGCGGATTATGCCGAACGGCAAAGCCAAATCGACTGCTCTTCAAGCGTTGCCAGGCCCCGATGTTTTTCTGCAAATCGAGGGCTGCCAAATCAGCTGCCGCTTCCGTTTCACCGCTCATCGCGCCCAAAGTTTCCTTTTAGCTGTAATGGATGCGAGGATCGAGCAAGGGATAGGTCAAGTCGATGACGAGGTTGACCAGCATAAAGGTCAAACTCGCTGTGAGCGTCACGCCCATGATAACCGTAATATCGTTACGAAAAATGCCGATCCAGGCGTAGGTGCCCAGCCCGCCCCAGGAGAAGATGATCTCAATCAGCAGCGCCCCATTCAGCATAAAACCCACGTAGAGGCCCAAAACCGTGACGACCGGCAGCAGCGCATTCCGCAGGACATGCGACCACAGCACCTTGCGTGAGGAAAGCCCCTTGGCGTGCGCCGTTCGCACATAGTCGCGGTGAATCACACTCGACATGGCCGAATTGGTCGTGCGCGCCATGGCGCCGATCTGCCCCAGGCTCAGCGTGAACGCCGGCAATATCAGATGGTGCAGCGCGTCTCTGAAGGTGTCCCATTGCCCGGCCAGTACCGAGTCAATCAGATACATGCTGGTCACTCGGGGCGGCGGCGGGATGGTCAAAGTGAGTCGGCCCGCCAGGGGCAAAATATCCAGCCGCCCGGCAAAGACCAGCTGAAAGACCAGCCCGGCCCAGAACACCGGTATGCCCACGCCTATCAGCGAGCCGGTGATGATGGATGACTTCAGCCAGCGTGACTTGGTCGAGCCGGCCAGGATGCCCAGGGGTACGCCCAGAGTGAGGGTGAAGCAGAAAGCCGCAATCGTCAATTCGAGCGTCGCCGGCAGAAAATCGCCCAGCTCCTTCAAGACCGGCTGCCGCGATGTGATCGACAAGCCCAGATCGCCCGAGAGCAGCCGCTGCATATATTTGAGGTACTGAATATGCAAGGGCTGATCGAGACCGAGCAATTCGCGCGTTTTCGCGATCTGCTCTTTGGTGGCGAACTGTCCCGCCCTCGAGATAGCTGGATCGCCGGGCAGCATGTTGGATATGAAAAATGTTACAAAGGTCACCGCGATCAGGACCCAGAGAGCCTGATACAACCGGCGCAGTACATAATCACCCAAGGCTGGTCACCTCACTGGTGGGGCGAACTGAATCGATGATTCGGCTCGCCCCTCTGCTAACGATATCGAGCCTACATATCGTCAAAGTAGATCTGGTACACGTTCTGCGTATAGCTATGCGGAGGCGACCACTGATAGCCCTTGACGTTGGACTGCGATGCCGAGAGCGCCATGCCAACAGAGACGTTGACGTAGGGCATTTCCGCATCCCAGATCGCCTGCGCCTGCTTGTAAATCTCGCAGCGCGCGTCCGGATCCAGCTCAGTCTTGCCCGCCGCTACCAGGGCGTCGTTTTCGGCATTGCTGAACCAGGAGAAGTTGACGCCGCCGCCACCCGCCTGGTCAGACGCGCCCAGCCGACCAAAGAACTGATCGGGATCGGGCAGCGAGGGGAACATCCACACCGTGCCCACATCGGGCGCCGTCTCTTGCGCCGAGTAAGCCTGTACCTTGGCGGGCCACTCTATCGCCATGGGCCGGATGGTGATGCCCAACTGCGCCGCGCCCGCCTGCATGATCTGCATAGCCGCGGTTTCTTCCGGCGATGTGCCCTGATAAGCCATGGTCAGCTCGAAGCCGCCATCGGCGTAACCGGCCTCAGCCATCAGCGCTTGCGCTTGCTCGACATCCATCGCCGACTCCGGCAAGGACGGGTCAAAGCAGACAATGCCCGGCGGCAGCACGCCCTTGGCGATGGCCGCATAGCCGTTGCGCGCCAGCTCTACGTGGCCTTCGTAGTCGTAAACCAGCGACAGCGCCTTGCGCACACGCGCATCCGAGAGGATCGGATGACGGGTATTCATGGCGAAGTAGAGCTGGTTGAGCGTAGGATCGGTGTTGATGTTGTATTCACCGCTTTCGCTGAGCGCGTCCAGCGTCTCAGGACTGCCAACCTGGATCCAGTGCGCGTCGCCGTTTTCCAGTGCCAGACGGCGCGTGCTTTCTTCCTTCATCACAACGAAGATGGCGCGGTCTACGTGGCTGCCTTCCCAGCCTTTGAAGTAGTCGTCAAAGCGCTCGATTGTGAATTCCTGCTCGGGCGTAAACGAGGTCAAGACGTAGGGTCCGCTGCCGGCATCGTTGTTTTGCAGCCAGGTTTGGCCCCAGTCGTCATCAACCGTATTGGCTTGCACCAATTCCGAATTCAGGATGTAGAGGCGCGAGATCGCCCCCAGGAAGCCGGGGAAGGGCGCCGACAGATTGATGCGCACGGTGTAATCGTCAATGACTTCCGCGCCGGATACGATGCCCAGACTGCGGGCGACGCCGATATTCACCGCGATCAAGCGATCAACCGTATAAGCCACGTCATCGGCCATGACTTCGGTGCCGTCGTGGAACATCACACCGGGCTTCAGCGTGAAGGTGTAGCTCATGCCGTCATCAGATTGTTCGTAGCTTTCAGCCAGCTCCAGCTCCCATTCGGTGACGCCGGGCAGGTACTGCAGCAAGGAGTTGTAGAGATTGATCGACGGCGTATCCACGCGACTGTCGGAGGCGGCCAGCGGGTCAAATGTCGGTGGCGAACCGGCCAGCGCAATCACCAGCGTGCTCATGTCTTGCGCAAGCACTGCGAAGCCGCCGCCCACAAGTGAAGCGATGAAGAGCAGGGCGATGCTCAAGGAAATCAGACGTTTTTTTCTATGGGAAAACATGGCGATTCTATCCTTTCCTATTCAGTAAGTGTTTGCCAATTCGAAGGGAGTTGCCAACTCTTGTCGCGCTGGCCCCGCTCCGCTTTATAAGCCTCCTTTCACACAGACAATGCGAGAGTTCATTAGCTGCTCTATTGGAACAACTAGACACACCAATCAACCATGATAGTCGCGACTACCTCGACCATGTTGATAAAGTCATCAACGCTGACCCATTCGTCCGTGCCGCCGCTCTGTGTGTTGTCGCCTGACAAGGGGCCGAAGCCCAGGGCGGGAATGCCCTTGAAGTGATTGGGCGCGCGGATTTCGCTGCCGGCGTGCAAAGACTGGATGCTGGGCGCCGCGCCTTTCACGCCCTCTATCGCGCCGGCCACGGTCTGGAAGATGTCGCTGTCTTCCGCGACCTCGACGCCGCTGGTGCCTTGCAGCCACTCCACTTGCGCCGGATGCTCCCGCAGCCAGACATCGTCGCCCGACGCTTGCTGCACAGCGGCTTCGACTTCGCGCTGCACAGCGGCGATGTCTTCGTCCGGCGGAAAAGTGACCGAGCCCGTCATAATGGTATGCTCCGCCACGCGACCCGGGCGCGCCCCATTGCCAGCCGCGATATGCGAAATGTGCAAATTGGTCGAGCGGCCGATGTCGGCGTAGGCCGGGTGCTGAACGCGTCGCGCCCGCTCCTCGGCCAGCTCCGCCAGCGCCCGGTATACCAGCCAGGCTTTGTCGATCGGATTGACCGCCAGGTGGTAGAAGGGACTGTGGGTCGGCTCCGATGTATGCGGCGGCTGACCGCTGACCCTAATGCGAAAGTACATCAAGCCCGATGCCCGCGCTTTGATATCGCCCAGCCCGGCGCCCGATTCCGCCGGATGCAGGTAAATCGCCGCATCGGCCTGGTAGCCCCGCTCCAGCAGGGCATAGATGCCTTGCGCCCGCCGCTTGCTGACGGCGCTGGCGCAGATTAGGTCTCCGGACAGGTTTAGCCCGGCGGCCCCGACCGCGTCCAGCGCGCAAATCATGGCGACCACGCCGCTGAGATCGTCGGCAATGCCCCAGCCGTACATGCGGCCGTCTTCGATCTCGCCGGCGAAGGGATCGTGGCGCCATTGCTCCGTATCGGCCACCGGCTCGCTATCGGGATGGGCGAATGCCAGCAGACTGCGCCCGCCGCCCGTTCCAGGCAAGACCGCGACCACGCTGACGCGCTCCGTCTCCGGCACAGCGCTGGGCGCGGCAAAATCAGCCGGCAGGACAAAACGATTGGGCCTGCTGGATATGCTCTCGACTTGACAGCCCATGCCCTCAAAGCGCTGCGCGATGGCTCGCTGCAGGGCCTGCTCGCCATCAGCCGACGCGGCCAGCAACTCTCGCAGCACAGCGAGGTACTCTTGGCGCTTGCCTGCGATGAGCGACTTCAGCGATAGCGTGCGGGGCTGGGATGTCATGGAAAGTTTCCCTACTCCCAAACTCGATGGCGAGCTTGCTTCCACTCAATGACGCGCCGTATGCGTTGCTGAAAGTGAAAGGTATCAGTATGCGCTTATATGATCGCGCTGACGCTTACTATAGGTAATTTGGGCAGTCGATTTTTTGCGAAGCGGTGAAAATGCGCGGCGGATCAACTACTAGCTGAGAGTATATCGCTCTGGATTCGCCATGTCAAAAATTGCGCGCGCCGCAGGCAGCGTATCGGATTCGGGTGAAGCGCAATATCACCACAAAGACACAAAGGCGCGGTCGCTTGCCAGTCACGACGTGGCTCACACAAGAATTGATGTCCTATGTTCGGTGTTTGCGGTGTTCTGTGTGTACGGGCGAGCCGGTGGGGCGCGTAGACACTGCCCGCCGCTCGCCCCTATGGTTTTCGACGTGAATGCAAGTGGAGATTGGGCGGACTAAAAACAATGTAGGTCGCATAGCAGACAGCAGATAGCGCGCTGCGCCGGCTTCGTCTAGTCGATAGCGATCTCCTCGATCAGGTCGCCCACGATAGCCAGAATCGTGTCTTCGAGGGGCACGGGCCAGGAGGCGCCGGCATGAACCACGACACCCGCCCGCGGCGCGCGAATCTCCTCCAGGGTTTCGCCGGAGAAGGGGTGGCGCACAATGCCGAGCACATCTCCGGCTGCGACCTGCTGGCCGCGCAGGCGCTTATCCATGAAAACAAAGCCGCGCTCGCCGGTCGGCGT
>JAGWBC010000084.1:9943-14119 GCA_021296115.1 Anaerolineae bacterium
CGCGCGCCGCTTCCTGCGCCATCGAGTGATTCTCATCCTCGCCCAGCACCACCTGCGACAATCCCAGCGCAACCGCCAGTGCTTTCGACGCCTCGACATCGCCCTCGTTATTGACGCCGGCGAAATGATGGTAGCTCCACTGCGAGCCGGTGCGGATATCCAGCAGGGCATCGGCTTTGGCGATGGTCGCTTGATAGTAGGCGTGGATCAGCTGCTCGCTGATGCTGCCGCCGGCGTCGCCGCGCCCGACTTGGTTGAGGTGCTTGTCGTCCCAGGCGCTTTTGATGCGCGCGAACTCAAAGCCGGAGGTGTTCATCAAAGGCGCGACGATCAGCGCCCCGCGAATCTGCGCCGGGTCCAGCTCTTTGACCACCTGCGGCAGGATCAGCGACGGCTCAATTTCGAGGCCGCTGGCGCCCGCCTGCACAACCAGCGTCGGTCCCTCAGCGGCGCCGTTGACGATATGCAGCGGGATATGCGCGGGGAAGCGCCCGTGCGTCTCGCCCGCTTTGAAGAATCCGTAGGCCTTTTGGCCGGCTGCGGCTTCAATGTTTCCTATTTTCATTTTGGTATATGCTCCTTAGTCACGGACGACCCACAGCGTCGCCCCTACATGGTCATCCTTTTGGTGGATGGCGCTATGGGTTGCGCTAATCAAAGCTGACGGACATGTCCATCGCACGGCGATCTTCCACGCGGTCGATGCTGCCGAGGATGCCGATGGACGTGGCGCCGACGGTGGGCCATTCCTGCCCGCTGGGGATGACGATGCCGTCTTTGGGCGTGGGCATCTCCGCCAGCAGCTCGCCGGTATAGGGGTCGACCAGGCGGCCGTAGACATCGCCCTCTTTGAGCTCGTCCCTGAATTTGGCGTCGCGGATGAACAGGCCGTCGACAGCCGGCTTCCAGATGACGACGCCGGCCTCATAAACTGTGCAGAGCGGCCCGTCCGATTCGAGCTCGCCGTCGATCATGCCCATGGCTTTCAGGGTGTTCCAGATGCCTCGCTCAGCATCGCGCACATTGTCTTCGCCATTTCTGTGCCAGCCGGTGCCGCCGCCGAATTCGAGCGTGATTTGCAGGGTGTCGGCCTCTTCAATCGCGACTTTGGAGGCGCCGCTGCCGAAGGTGCCCGGCGGGAAAAACGCGGCTTGGTCGAGCCCGAAGGCCACCACCAATTTGCGCCGCCGCTGCTCCATGAGCGTGAGATTGTTCGAATCATATTCTGCGGTAAACAAGACGTAGCGTTCGTAGGCGGTGCGGGCGCCGGCGTGAAAGTCGATCAGCACATCGGCCTGGGCGATGCACTCATTGAAGTAGATATAGGCGATTTGGTCGGAGACGCTGCCCTTGGCATTGCCCGGGAAGAGGCGGCTGATGTCCTTGTCATCGACGCTGGAGCCGCGCTCGCCTAACTCAAAGCCGGCGCGGTTGACCACCGGCACGGCGATAACATTACCGCGGATGGCGCTTGGGTCGGCTTTGGCGACGAAATCCAGGATGGCGATCGAGCCGATGACTTCCCCGCCGTGGATGGCGCCCTGCAGCATCAGCGTCGGTCCCGGCTGGGCGCCGGCGATGAGATGGACCGGGATGTCCAGCCGCATGCCGGAGCGCGATTGCGCCGTTTCCAGATAGCCGAAGACTTTTTCGCCCGGTTTTGCCGATAAGTTGCCTGCTTGTAACATAGAGTTTCTCCTTTTTTGTGTGGGCGAGAGAAGGCTCGCCTCTACAGTTTTGGTTAATTTGCGGGCGACCAGGTTGGTCGCCCCTATATTTGTAGTCTCGCCAATGCGGGCGATTCACAGAATCGTCCCTACAATGCGACTGGTTTCGTCCCCAGATGCCGCTTAAACCAGCCGAGGATGCGGTGGATGCGTTCGATGCGGTTGCCGGGCCGGCCGCCGCGCGACAGCCCGTGATTCTCGCCCTCGAAGATGACCAGCTCGACCGGCTTGCCGCGCCAGCGCAGGGCAGCGAAGATCTGCTCAGCTTGCTCAAGGGCGCAGCGATGGTCTTCGTCGCTGTGGATGATCAGCAGGGGCGTGTTGACCTTGTCGATGTAAGCCACGGGCGATTGCGCCCAACTGCTGTTTAAGTCGCGCCAGGGGTCGGTGCGGGTTTCGCCGCCGGTGCATTCCGGCCCGATATCGGATGTGCCGAAGAAGCTGATCTGATTGGTGATGGAGCGCTGCGTGACAGCCGCGGCGAAGCGGTCGGTATGGCCCACGACCCAGTTGGTCATGAAGCCGCCGCAGCTGCCGCCGGTGACGCCCATGCGTGAACTGTCGATGTGGGGGCGCGCTGCCAGCTCGTCCACGCCTAACATGATCTCGTCGAACTCCGCCCCGCCTTGGTCGCCTTCGCTGGCTTTGGTCCAGGCTTGGCCGTAACCCGCTGTCGTGCCGCGCTGATTGAAATAGGCCACTGAATAGCCGGCGTTGGCGTAGATTTGAAATTCGTGGTTGAAGTCCCAGCCGAACATCGAGCAGTGCACGTATTGTATATGCGGGTAGGCTTTGCCCTCCTTGAAGTCCAGCGGCTTGATCAGCCAGCCGTGGACCTTGGCGCCGTCGACGCCGTCGTACCAATAACCTTCCGGCGCCGACAGCCGGTGATCGCGCAGCCAGGGGTTGAGATTGGTCAGCTTGCGTGTCTCGCCCTTGTCCCAGAGGTAGAGCTCGCCAGGATTACTGGGGTCGGCTTGGCCGAAGGCGGCGATGCCGTCCAGCGCCGGGCTGTACTCAAAGGTGATGCTCTCGCCGCTGACCAGCTTTTGGTATTCGCCGTCGGCGTCGATGCGGTAGAGATTGGTCGCGCCCTGCTCGGTGAGCAAGAAGTAGATCCACTCATCGCCCGCCGCCCATTTCATCGTCACGTTGGACAGACCCACGCGCTGATCGGAAACGGCGTAGTTGCCAACTTCTTCGTCGATATCCGCGCCCAGCTTCCAGGCTTTGCGCGCCGCCACGTCGGCCAGATGCGGCTGCCAGAAATTGCGGCGGTTGACCGGCGGCGGCAGGTTATGCCCGGCGAAGGCGATGTACTTGTCGTCGGCGCCCCAAACGGGACTGAAAGCCGTGCCCTGCCAGTCGGGGATGAGCAGTTCCGGCCGGCCGTCGGGATAAGCGCAGGTCAGGATTTGGCCGTAACCGAGCGAAGTATTCTGCTCGCGAGCCATGCCGACGAATGCCAAACGCGCGCCGTGATTGCTCCACTGCGGCTCGGAGTAATCGCATTCGCTGTGGGTGACCTGGACGAAGTCGCCGGTTTCGATCTCCAGCACCCAGATCTGCTTGAACTTGTCGTGCACCCAGCCCACGCCGTCTTGTTTGTAGCGCAGACGACGGACGACTTTAATAGTCGGCGCCGGAATGCCGGGGGCGGGACCGCGCTCATCGGCGGCGCGCATAGGCGTCCAGCGCAGGCCCGCCAATTTCGAGCCGTCGGCCGACCAGTCGAGCCCGCTCATAGGCATGCCGTCGGTATCGAAAAAGGCTTCGATGTCATCGTCGACATCCAGGATGCGTACCGAATCGCCGTCGGCGTCGCTGTAGGCATAGGCCAGGCGGCTGCTGTCGCGATTCCAGGCGATGGACGAGACGCTGCAGTCGCCGTCAGTCAGGCGGCTGGCGCTGTCGCTGCGCAAGTCGTGCAAATAGAGATGCGAGATGTAGCCGTTGGAGGGCCCATCGGGGCGGCGGACGGTGTAGGCGATCTGCGAGGCGTCGGGGGCTATGGCGATCTCGGCCAGCCAACTGAACTTCATCAAATCTTCCGGGATCAGCCCGCGCCGACGCTTCACCGCTACTGTATTGCTGTCATCCATACATACTTCCTTTAATAACCAAGTCTATACAGTGAATATAGTATTCCCGAACGTTCGCTTCAGGCTGATTTACAAGCTGCACTTGACACCGATTTCAGCCGCCAGGTCGCGCAGTTGCGCCACCGTCTCGCGCGAGACCGGGATGCCCCCTGCGCGCCGTTGCTCCATGCGTCCGAATTCGACTTCGCCGGGCAGCATCACCGGGCGCGCGCTGTCGATTGGCGGCGCGTTCTTGACCTGGCTCAGCAATTCTTCCAGGCGCCGGTCGAAGTCGGCTTGGGACATCATGGCTGTCGGATTGATGGCGACCATCATGTGGCCGACATCGAAATTCTGGTCGTCCTGGA
>JAGWBC010000085.1 GCA_021296115.1 Anaerolineae bacterium
TGAACACGAAACAGAGCCAAACTGTTGGCCGCCCAGCTAGATGCAGGCGACGGCGAGGCTACTTCTGCGACGTCAGTGAGAATTATCCTTTGTGCGTTTGTGGTGGAAAACCTGCAGTGGATCGCCCCTACTCCCTATCCGGCGACAGCAGCCCCCAGAAGCGCGACAGCAGGTAACGATACTTCTGCCCGTGAGCCGTCAGCGCCATCGTCAGCAGGAAGAGCGCCGGTATCGCCGTGATCATCAGCGAGCCCTTCCCGCCATCCCAGACCGGTGGCTTGAATTAGAAAATCGCCTGGTGCAGGTT
This sequence comes from Anaerolineae bacterium, assembly GCA_021296115.1. Lineage (GTDB taxonomy): Bacteria > Chloroflexota > Anaerolineae > Aggregatilineales > Phototrophicaceae > UBA6055. The sequence goes on from JAGWBC010000085.1 coordinate 308, forward strand.
AGGATCGAGGTACATGTCGAGGATGGTCGCCGCGGTCAGCAGCGCGCTCAGCGTCAGAATGCGCCAGTGCTGCAAGAAGGTCCGCGGCTTATAGATGTCGATGCCCTGCGCGTGCCAGGTGATGAGCATGCCGTAGAGCGCCACCATGATGGTCACAGACGAGCGCGTCATCAACAGGTCGCCGCCGCTGCCGAACCAGGTGATGAGGTAAAGAAGCGTTATCATCACCGCGCCGATAAAGCCCATCGTGACGATGTAATCGATCACATCGCGCCGGAACTGCGACATAAATTGCGGGCGCAGCCAGCCGAAGGCGATCAGCGTGGCCGGCAGATTTACCGTGCCGAAAGTGGCCCAGCTGATTTGCACCGGCGTGATGGGAAAGGGCAGCGCCATAAAGGCGATGAAAGTGAAAAAAGCGATGCCGTAGAAATTGCGCACCAGGAACATCTTCATCGTGCCGAAGATGGTCTGCGTGGTCTCCTTGCCTTCGCGGAAGGCGCGCGGCAGCGTCGACATGGCGTTGTTGAGCAGCACGATATCGGCCACATCTTTGCTGATCTGCGTGCCGTCGTTCATGACGATGGCCAGGTTGGCGGCTTTCAGCGCCGGCACATCGTTGACGCCATCGCCGACCATAGCCACGTATTCGCCCTGCTGCCGCAGCGCTTCCACGATCCGCTGCTTGGTGTCGGGCTCGATGCGCGCGAAGACGTTGCTGTCGCGCACGGCAGTGGCGAACTCGCCCTCCCCCATCGCGTCCAGTTCGGCGCCGGTATAAGCGCGGCTGCCGATGTCCATGCCGGCGCTCTGCGCGATGGCGCGTACGGTTTCGAGATTATCGCCCGATATTACTTTCAGCGTCAGGTCTTCGTCGCGGAAGGCTTGCAGGGTCTCCTGAATATCCTGGCGGATTTCATCGCTCATGACGATCAGCGCCAGCGGCTGCACATCGTAGGAGATTACGCCCGCGCTCATATCCGGGTCGCCGGCCATCTGCGCAAATGCCAGCACCCGCATACCATCCCGCGCCAGCGATTCGGCATCGTGATACCAGGCGTGCTCGCGCGGTAGCAGGCGTTCCGGCGCGCCCAGCAGCAGCGTCTTCTCGGCCAGGCAGACCGCCGCCCACTTCCGCCCGGAGGTAAAGGGAATCTCGCGCAGCTTCTGCGGATAATCGCCGGCGAGGCCTTGCTGATCGATGTAGCGCTCAATAGCTTGGGCGGTATTGTTCAAATGCGCCAGATTCTTCAGGAAGACGCGCAAATCGCGTTGGATGCCGTCGCTATCGGCGTCGGCAATCTCGATGATCTCGCGCACGGCCAGCTTGTTCTGCGTCAGCGTACCGGTTTTGTCGAAGCAAAGCACGGACGCGTTGGCCAGCGATTCAACCGCATTGACGCGCTGGATCAGCGTCTGCTGCCGGCTGATTTTGACGGCGCCGATGGTCAGCGACAAGATGGCGACCAGCACCAATCCCTGCGGCACCAGGCTCGTGGTGAACACCACCGCGTTGCGCACGATTTCCAGGAAGGGATGTTCGTGGCTGAAACCGGTCACGAAGATCATCGGCACAAACACCAGCATGATCAGCACCGTGACTTCGACAGTGATATCGATTTTGACCTGGGTCGGCGTCTTGACCACTTTGTACGCTTTGGCGATGACGGACAGGCGGTTGATGTGGCTGTCGGCGCCGACGCGGGTGGCGCGCATGATGCCGGCGCCGGCGATGCAGAAGGAGCCGGAGAAGACGTTCTCATCAGCCGACTTGCCCACAGCGTCGGATTCGCCGGTCAAATGCGATTCGTCCATCTCCAGCGAGTCGGCCTGTATGACCACGCCATCCACCACCAGCCGGTCGCCGGGCTCAATACGAATGATCTCGTCTTTGACCACCGCGCGCATGGGCGCATCAACCCAATCGCCATCGCGCAAGCAGGTCACCGACTGCTCCGAGAGCGCGGCCAGCTGGTCAAGCTGACGCTTGGCGTTGAATTCCTGAATCATGCCGAAGAAGGTATTGGACACCACGCTGAAGCCGGCGAAGAAGGCGGTGGCGTAATCACCCAGGGCGATGACGATGACGAGCATGCTGCCCAATACCACGTTGAACAGGTTCAGCACATTTTCGCGGAAGATCTGCCAGTAGCTGCGCCCGACCCGCGCTTCGAAGTCATTGCCCTCGCCGCGCTGCTGACGCTCCAGCACCTCGCGCTGGCTAAGGCCGACGATGTCTGCGCTGGATGCCTGGCTGCCTTCTATCGTAGTCTGCATAGTTGCTTCGCTTGCGCTAAAAGTGTGCGCCTAGCCTGTATACGGAATCCGCCGCAAAAGGATGTACAAGCGCAGGGCGCGGACGCACATGATTCGGGCGCTATTGTATCAGCGCGACAAGGCAAGCCAAGCCTGCGCTGTATGCCGCCGCGCGCGCAATGCCTCGACATTCCGAGAGCGGCAAGTTTGCGCGCTGGCCCGATAATGTTATGCTCGTGCGCAGCGTCAAATGCCCGAAATTCTGATACACAGGGATCCGCATGATCAAGATCGCCGAAATGTTGCCGCCGGTTTATTCGCCCCTTTGGGACCTGGTGGCGCAATGCGGCGTCACTCACGCCGTCGGCGCGCTGGACCTGGACCTGCAACTGGGGCCAGAGCCGCCCTGGTCTTATCCCTCGCTCCTGCGCGTCAAAAATGCTTACGAGGACCGCGGCTTTGAATTTGCCGTCATCGAGAGCCGGCCGCCGCTCGATCGCGCCAAGCTGGGGCTGCCGGGCCGAGACCAAGAGATCGACACGGTCTGCGAGCTGCTCGACAGTATGGGACGCCTGGGCCTGGATATCTGGTGCTACGAGTGGATGCCGGTCATGAATTGGATGCGCACCTCGACGACCATTCGCTCGCGCGGCGGCGCTCTGGTCACTGGCTACGACAACAGCCAGATGCTCGACGCGCCATCGACCGAATACGGCGAAGTCGGCGAGGCCCAGCTTTGGGAGAGCCTGCATTATTTCCTGGAGCGCGTAATCCCCGTGGCCGAGGCGGCCGGAGTCAAGCTGGCGATGCACCCCGATGACCCCCCGCTTTCGCCGATTCGCGGCTTGGGGCGGATCATGCGCAGTGTGGAAAACTTCCAGCGCCTGCTGGACCTGGTCCCGAGCGCTGTGAACGGCATCGCCCTCTGTCAAGGAAATTTCACCCTGATGACCGCTGATCTGCCCGCGGTGATACGTCAATTCGCCGACAAGATCTTCTTTGTGCACATGCGGGATGTCGCCGGCACGCCGGAGAATTTCCAGGAGACCTTCCACGACGCCGGGCAGACGGACATGGTCGCGTGCATGCGCGCCTATCGCGACATCGGCTTCGAAGGCGTTCTGCGGCCCGATCACGTGCCGACGATGGCCGGCGACGACAACGAGAATGCCGGCTATTCTTCAATCGGACGGCTTTTCGCCATCGGCTACCTCACGGGGATTCGCGAAGTGGTGTATGGGGAGAATCGTCAGGCCTAGGCTTGCGCTTGTCGCCCGGCAGCGCATCGCTATCGTCCAGGATGTCCTGGCCCTTTCTAAATCTCAGTTCCCGGTCGTCTATGGTGAAGATAGCGACAAAAGCGCTGACCACGCAGGAAGCAGCGCCAATAAGCATCAGAATGCTGAACGCGGCGGCGAAGGCCTCGCGTATCGCCTCGTCGACGCGCGCTTGCTGCTCCGCTGTCAGCCACTCGGGGACGCCCGTCTCCGCCAAGTTGCCCGACTCCGCCGACAGCTGAGTCTGCGCTTCCGCCGGCAGGGCCTGGATGTAGGCGTCGCTCATCAGCAGCTGCCCAAACCAGGTAATGGCCAGCCCGCCCAACACGCCGACTACCAGAACTTGCCCGACCCGCGTCACGGTGTGGTTGACGCCCGAAGCGATGCCGGCGTTCGTTTCCGGCGCTGAAGCCATGGCCGCCATCGTCAAGGGCGCGAAGGTCAAGCCGAAGCCAAAACCAAAGAGCACGACCGGCAAGAAGAAGGTGCTGAAGTACTCGGACTCGCCGCCGGTGACGCCGATCTTGGCGAAGAAGAAAAAACCGATCGCTGTGATCAGCAGACCGAGCGCCATCGGTACGCGGGGTCCGCGCCGGTCCAGCAGCGGCCCAACCAGCGTGGATCCCAAGGTCGCCACTAATATCAAGGGAATGATGGAAAGGCCGGTGAAGGTGGCGCTATAGCCTTGAACCTGAATCAGATTGAGCGGCAAATATAGCAGCGCCGGCTGGATGACGCCGTGGAAGACCAGGCTGATGAAATTCGACGCGCTAAATGTGCGAGACCGGAAGAGCCACAACGGCAAAATGGCGAATTTGCCCTCGCGCTCGCCTGAAAGGAAAACAGCCATCGCCAGCAGGCCGCCCAGAATGGCGACGATAATGATTGGATTGGAGAAACCGAAAGTAGAACTCTCGATGAATCCGAAGGTGACGCCACCCAGACCCAATATGACCAGAAGCGAGCCCAAAAAGCTCATTCTTTGCGAATTTTTTGACTTGCTCTTGTCGAAGCTCTCGGGCACGTAGCGCACTAGCGCAACTGCGGCGAGAATGCCCAAGGGGATATGAATCAAAAACACCAGTCGCCACATGCCCAGATCAGTCGCCACGCCAGCGAAAAAAGGCGCCAAACCGGCCATCAATACAGTGAAGCCCGACCAGAGGCCGATCGCCCAGCCTTGCCCCCTGCGGCTGAAGTGTGCGGAGACAATCGCCAGACTGTTCGGTACGATCATTGAACTGCCCACGCCCTGCGCCAGGCGCCCGGCAATGATGACGCCGGTCGTCATCGCCGCGCTGCATACCACCGAAGCCAGACCGAATAGCAATATGCCCAGCATACAGATGCGCTTGCGTCCGTAGTGATCGCCCATGGAACCAGTCACCACAATGAGCGATGCCTGCACCATAACGTAGGCGTTTGGAATCCAAATGAGATCAGCGCCGCGCGCGCCCAATTCCACCTGAATCGCCGGCAACGCGACATTAAGCGACGAACTTGCCACAAAGGCCATACTCGCCGCCAGGATGGAGGCGAAAAGCACCCAATATCCGGTGGCGCGGCCGCTACTTCCATAACCGTCTAACAACGAAGACAATCCTCAATGAAGCATTTAACAAGCGTCACATGCTTCCAGCGTATCACAGAATTGGGAAACGAAACGCGATTCGAACCTACTCTGAGCCGCCCGCATTCTAAATTCAACGATCCATAAAACTGTTAGCCGGCGGAGACTGACTTACTCCGGAAAGGGCAATTCCCGCTCAATCATCAGGGCCGCCAGCAAGCCGCTCATTATGCTAAGCCCGGCGGCGATAAACATGATGACGCTGATGGTATCGGAGAAGGACTCGCTGATTAGATCGCGCAAATAAGCGCGCTCCTGCGGCGTCAAGGTAGCGGGAACAGAAGTTTCCGCCAGTTTGACTGACTCGGATGTGAGCAAGGCGCGGGCGTCGCCGGTCAATGCTGTGACCACCGGATGGCTCAAGAGAGAATCTCTGAAGAGGACCAGCACGATGCCGCCCATTGCCGCGATCGCCAAAACCTGCGCCGAGCGCGACACGGTGTTGTTCAACCCGGAAGCCATGCCGGCGTGGTGCTCGTCGACCGACGCCATGACCGCCGTGGTCAAGGGCGCCAGCGTAATGCCCATGCCGGTTCCAAATAGGCAGATTGCCGGGAAGAGCGTCGTCCAGTATGTATCTTGTCGACTGGCAGGTTCCAGCATGGCCAGCAAGATGAAGGAAATACCAATGACTATCGGACCCGCAATCAGGGGTATGCGCGGTCCGTAGCGATCGACCACGCGGCTCATCAGAAACGACAGGCCCACCATCAGCACGGTCATCGGCAGCAGCGCGAAACCCACCGCCGATTCCGTGTATCGCTGCACCTGAATCAAGCTAAGCGGCAGGAAAAACAATACGCTGTTCATCGCGCCGTAGAGGAGCAGGGTTAGCGTGTTTGCGCCGGTGAAAGTTCGCGAACGAAAGAGATTGAGCGGCATCATCGGGTGATCGCTGTGGCCCTCGATCCAGATGAAAGCCGGCAAAATAGCCAGCGCCGCGGCGCCCGAGAGCAGCACCAATGGGTCGTCAAAACCCCGGCGCGGTCCCTCAATGCAAAAGAAGCCGCTCAGCATCAGGGCCAGGGTGCTGAGCACGGTACCCGAAATATCCAGGTCTTTGGGCGCTTCCTCGTCATAGCTCTCCGGCACGTAGACCACAAGCACCAGGATCGCGACGATGCTGAGCGGGATATTGACGATGAAAATCAGACGCCACAATCCGGCTTCCGTGAGTACGCCGCCGATGATTGGACCGGCGCCTGAAATCAGCATGGTTAAGGCCGACCACACGCCGATTGACCAACTGCGCCGGTGGTGGGCGAAAAACGACCCGACCAGCGCCAGGCTGCAGGTGATCATCATGCCGCTGCCGATGCCCTGCGTCGCGCGCGCGGCGATCAGTACTTCGGCCGATTCCGTCACGCCGCAAACCAGCGACGAAAGCGCAAACAGCACGATGCCGATGATATAGATACGCTTGCGGCCATAGTGATCGCCAAAGGACCCGCTGAGGAAAATAAAGGCGGCCTGCAGCAGCGAGTATGCGTTGACGATCCAAATGAGATCAGTGCCGCCGGCATCCAGATCGCGCTGAATCGCGGGCAGGGCCACACTGAGCGCCGTGCTGACCATGAAGACCATGCTAGGCGCCAAAACAGTAGCGAAGAGCACCCAGAAGTCCAGACGCCAACTGGCGCCGGCTTCGTCATCTTTGTTCATGTAGCTGATTATACTAGCTCTGTCGAGAATCCGAGACCTAGGGAGAAATGAAACTACTGGCCAGTTGGCCTACCATTTCCGGTGTGTTGACGCGAGCCACGGCCGCCGTCAGGGCGTCTCGGCGCGCCACCTAGAAGGACCTCAATCGGGCAAAGCGTTTGAGTTGTTCGCAAAATCAGAACGGCGCCCTTTAACCAGTATTGCAGCCTGATTGGCTGTTTTTGCCGAGCGCAATTCCAATTAGTCCTTGCCCAATTCTTTGAGCTCCCGCTCCAGCTCCGACCGGCGTTTTGCGCTGGCTTCCCGACCGGCTGCCATCGCGCGATCGTAATGCTCCTGCCAATTCTCTCGCAGTTCGTCCGATGTCAGCGGCGCGAAGAAGGCAGCCAAAAGCGCGCCGATCGCCCAGCCGATGCCTAAGCCGAAGAGTAAACTCAGAAACTTGCGCATGCGCTCGGTACCCTTTTTGCTCCGACAGGTGTCCGCCTGCTGACGATCAACTGGAATAAGCGCAGATCATACCACTCCGGCGACCGATTTCGCAATGCGCCGGCTTGCCGACGGCTAGAGCACATCGGCCGGGTCGATGTCGATTTGCCAGCCCGGCTCCGGGCTCAGGCCGCGCAGGGCCGCGCGCGGGTCAGGCCCTCGCACCAACAGATGCCAGCGGTATTTCTTGTCGACGCGGCTGTAAAAGCAAGGCGCGGGCCCGATCAGGCTTGTAGCGGAGAGATCGCGCTCTTTCAGAAGTTGCCGCAATTGCTGCGCGGCCAGCTCAGCCTGTTGGCGCGCTTGATCGCTGCTGGTATAAGTGAAGACGATACGGGCCAGCCGGCGAAAGGGCGGATAACCCAGCGCGCGTCGATAGTCGCTTTCTCGCTCCACGAAGCCGGCATAATCATGACGAGAAGCGGACTGGATGACGTAGTGCTGCGGCTGGTAGGTCTGCAGGATGACCTTGCCGCCCAGCACGCCACGGCCGGCGCGTCCCGAAACTTGAGTCAGCAGTTGGAAGACGCGTTCGCCGGCGCGATAGTCGGGCAGCGCCAAGCCCAGATCCGCGCTGACGACGCCCACCAGCGTCACCAGGGGCAAATCCAGCCCTTTGGCAATCATCTGCGTGCCGATGAGCACATCCGCCTGGCGCTCGATGAATTGCTCCAGAATCTCAAAGTGCATCTGCGGCGTCTGCGCTGTGTCGATATCCCAGCGCAAGCTGCGAATGGTCGGATTGAGCGACTGCAGCGCCGACTCGACTTGTTGCGTGCCGGCGCCGAAGTAGCGGATTCGCGCCGACCCGCAGGCCGGGCAAGCCTGCGGCTGCGATTGACTGTAGCCGCAATGGTGGCAGCGCAAACTGCCATCGAAACGATGGAATGTCAGCGGCATGTCGCAGCGACTGCATTCGAGGACGTAGCCGCAATCGCGACAGAAAACGTAAGTCGCTTGCCCGCGCCGGTTGAGCAATAACATCGCCTGTTCGCCGCGCTCCATCACGACCGCCAGCGCCTCCTGCAAGTCCCGACTGAACATGCTGGTATTGCCCGAGCGCAGCTCCTGGCGCATATCGACTACGGAGACCGGCGGCAGACCGATCATCATGGCCTCTTCGCGATCATCCTGGTAGCGGGATACGCGACCGAGTCTGTCGGCTTGCTGGCGAATGCGCTGCCGATGCCCCATGATGCGCTGCGGCAGCTGCAGAATGGCGTACTGTCCCCGTTGAGCGCGATGCCAAGTCCCCAGGTCCGGGGTCGCGCTGCCCAGGATGAGCGCGGCGCCCTGCTGCTCGGCCAGGAATACGGCGGCGTCGCGGGTGTGATAGTGGGGTTCGCTGCGCAAATAAGCTTGGGGCGACTGTTTGTAACTGGAGTCGTGCTCTTCATCAATGACGATCAAGCCGAGATTGGGCAAAGGCGTGAAAAGCGCTGACCGCGTGCCCACGATCACGGCGACCTTGCCCGCGCGGGCGCGCTGCCAGGTATCGTAGCGTTCGCCGATCGGCAGGCTGCCGTGCACCAAGGCAACCTGCCCCGGAAAGCGCTCGGAGACACGGCGCACAGTCTGCGGCGTCAGCGCGATTTCCGGCACGAGGAATATGGCGCTTCTGCCCTGCGCCAGCACGGCGTCAATCGCTCGCAGATAAATCTCGGTCTTGCCGCTGCCCGTCACACCGTGCAGCAGGTAGCGGGCCGACTGCCCCGCATCCAATGTCGGCCGGATTGTCTCCCAGACTGATTGCTGATCGGGCGTCAGAATCGGCGCCTCATCCGGCACAAAATCGAAATCGCGCAGCGAATCGCGCCAGACTTGCTCTTCCCGTGCTTCGAGCCAGCCGGCTGCGATCAGCTTCTTGATACGCTGACGCGTCGCCCCGGTCTGCCGCAAGATTTCGGGCATAGTCGGCGGTTGCGCCATGCCCGCAATCAGGCGCAGAATCTCCGCTGTCCAGGCCTTGCCGCGCCACTTCTGAAGCATCTGCTGAACGCGGCCCGAGTCCGCTTCAAGAACGACCAGGTCTTGCTGGCCGCGCTCGGTCGGCTCGATGAATACCAAGCCCTCGTCGATGAGCCGATTTAGCGGCGCGCGTGTCTTGGCGCCCACCAGCTTGAGGGCGT
>JAGWBC010000086.1:0-19339 GCA_021296115.1 Anaerolineae bacterium
AGCCGGCACTTCGGGGAGCGAGCAGGTGTGGGAATTCTTCTGGGGCGCGACGATCGTGCGGCTGATCTTCGGCATCATCTCAATCCCGGGCATCTATCTGGTCGAGGAGCATTCGCAAGACTGGGCCAAGATGTCGAGCATCACCCATAGCGACCCGCCGTCATTCTCACACGCCAAGAACCAGTGAGGAGGCGCGCCGCGGCCAAAGCGACACGGATTTCTATTGCGAACACGTCCCTTTCGAGAGAGTGGAGGATCCGCGTATCGACGTAGACACCCAATCGCTGCCGGCTGTGCGATATTTTCTCTGATTCACGCTGCCCTTGAGGAGAGCCAATGACCCACCGATCGTTGCAAGTACTGGTCGTGGTCGCCGTCATGTACGTGGCCGCGCAGATGCTGGCGGATATCACCGCCCTGCGCATCTTGTCCATCGGCGGGCTGAGCATCAGCGGCGGCACGCTGATCTACCCGATCACCTTCACCCTGCGCGATTTGGTGCACAAGGTCTCTTCCGCCGCCATCGCGCGCATCCTGATCTTCGCCTCGGCCGGCATCAATCTCTTCATGGCAGGCCTCTTCTGGCTGGTGTCGGAGTTGCCCGCCGACCCCAACGTTGGCCCGCAAGCGGAATTCGGCCTGGTGCTGGCGCCGGTCTTTCGCATCGCCATCGCCTCCATCATCGCCGAGGTCGTCTCCGAGCTGATCGACACCGAGATGTACGAGCTTTGGGTGCGGCGTTTCGCGCAGCGCTGGCAGTGGGGCCGCGTGCTGGCGAGCAACGCGGTCAGCGTGCCGGTGGATACGGCGCTTTTTACCGTGCTGGCCTTCTGGGGACTGCTGTCGACCGAGGTGTTGCTGAGCCTGTTTGTGTCGAATATCCTGGTCAAGTATGCTGTGACCTTCGTGTCCATTCCGGGCATCTACCTGGTCAAGGAGCAGCGGCCGGAATTGGCGAAACGTGTAAATTGACCCCTTGCGCCTACGCAGGCGAGCTTCTGTAAGACCCTCCAATTGAAATCTGTGCTCAATCTGCAAGGGCGATTGGCGGTCAGTGTCTACGCGACCCTGCGAATCGCCCACTTTCTGATCGGCTGGTTGACGGGCGACTCACAGAGTCGCCCCTACATGCGTTGGTACCGCGGGTACTTATCTCTGTGTCTCTGTACCTCTGTGGTGAATTAATCAACCCCGCCACCAGGCCAGCGAATCGGCGTCGTCCTCCCCCAGCAGCAGCCGAGCCAACTCGCCGGTCGCCACATCGACGCGCATGATACGCGAGACGCCGTCGATCGAGCGCGCGAATGTGACGGCGCGTCCATCGGGCGTCCACTTGGGCAGACTGTCATAGCGCGCGTCTATCACCAGCGGCGTCACTTCGTTCGTCTCCAGCGCCAGCAAGTAGATCGCGGAAGCGCCGTCCCGCCCCGAAGCGAAGACGATCCGCCGGCCGTCCGGCGACCAGTCGGGCGAGGTATCCGGCGCGCGATGGGACGTCAGCTGGCTTACCTCACGCGTAGCCAAGTCGATGCGGTAGAGATCCCAGCCGTCGCCGCGATTTGAGCTGAAGACCAGCGACGCGCCATCGGGCGACCAGGCCGGCTCGCGGTCCCCCGCGCTGCTGGCGGTTACGCGCTGCTTGTCGGATCCGTCGGGCCGGATGATATAGATGTTGTTGTCACCCTCGCGGTTGCTGGCGAAGGCGATCCACGCCCCGTCGCGCGACCAGGCCGGCGACTCGGCGATGGCCACGGACTCCGTCAGTCGCAGAGTCGCGCCGCTGGTCAAGTCGTGCACGACGATATCGCTGCCGAAGCGCAGATAGGAGGTCAGCGCAAGGCGCGCGCCATCGGGCGAGAACGAAGGATCGGTGAAGAAATCGAAATCCAGCCGTTTCCTGAGCCCGTGGTCCAGGTCTTCCACGATGACGACCGGCAAGCCGGTCTCCAGCGTCATGTAAGCGACCATGGTTGACGGGAGAGCCGCGCCCAGCAGTTGGCGCAGCAGGAGCAGAACGAGTATGAGCGCGAAAAGCAGCGGGAAGAGGACGAGCAGACTGCGGCGCATGAGGCTCAGGCGGCCATCGCGACAACGCGCCGCCGCGCCAGCTGCGTCTGGATCTGCTCGGCGGCGATGCGCGCTTCGGCTGTCATATTGTAGAAGGCGCCGCGGCCCTTGTAGAAGACGCCGACCAGGTAGAGCCCTTCGTGGCCCAGCACCTGCCGCCCGTTGGGGTGCTCGCTGACATCGCGCAGCGGCCAGCCGCGTATGCCATTGGGACCGATATCCCAATCGCAGCCGGCTTCCGGATAGAACATTTCATTGCTGGATTGTATGTCGATATCGAGATACTGGTGCAAAACCGGCAGGAAACCGGTAGCCATGATCACCACATCAACCTCGATAGTGCTGCCGTCGGCCAAGGCGACGCCGCGCGCGTCGAAGCTGACGGGATGCCGAACCGGCAGGACTTGGCCCTGTCGCAGCGCGTTTAGCAACTCGGGGCCGCGGTAGCCGGTCCCGGCCCCGGTATTGGGCGGCGCCTGCCAAACGCCGAAGTCGCCCATATTGTATTTTACCGCGCCGGTCACCCGCTGCAGCCATTCGCAGGCGTGCTTGGGGAGCGTCTCGCCTAACATCATCCAGGCGTGGCGCGGCAGCCCGTAAGGATAGCGCGGGCGCAGGTCGACGCCGCTACGGATGGAAAGCCAGGCGAAGCCGCCAGCCGCGATTTGACCGGCCGCCACAGCGATGTCAGTGCCGCTGGGCCCGTTGCCCACCACCAGCGTACGCTTGTCGCGAATCTGGTCGGGATGGCGGAAATCGCGCGAGTGCAGGATGTCGCCCTCAAAGCGATCCATGCCGGCGATCTGCGGCAGTTGCGGATTGTCGAAGACGCCGGTGGCCGGGATGACCGCGCGATAGCAGTCGGTACCGGCGCTGGTCTCGACTTGCCAGAGGCCGTTGCCCGAGGGCGCCACGCGATAGACTTCGATGCCATGCTCGATTGGCAACTGCTGTTCGCCCACCCAGTCGACCAGGTAGCGATAGTATTGCTTGGCGGTGGGGTGGATGCCCCAATGCAGCGGGAAACGCCGCCCGGGCAGCTCGCTGAAAAAGCGCGATGTATTCAGCCGCAGCGAGGGGTAGAGGCTGTTCCAGGTTGGCGCCAGCTGCTGCGTCCGCTCGATGATGCGGTATTCGATGCCGGCTTTTTTCAGCGCGTAGGCGGCGTTGATGCCGGCCGGTCCCGCGCCGATAATCAGCACATCTGCCGCAGGCATCAGCCCTCCTGCTGCGCCGCCAGCGCGGTAGCCGTTTCGCGGATGTAATAAAACAGGCGGGTGGGCGCCGCTTCGTGGGTGGCGGCGAAATTTAGCGCGTCCTCGGTACTGCGCGGCTGAACAGCTTCTAACGTCTCGCGGATCAAGCCGTCGATCCACTGCGCTTGGAAGGTCGCCTCTTCGTTGTATTCAGCGACCGGGAAGGCCACGATCCCGCTCACCATAGTCACAATCGCCACGCCGAACATCAAAGCTGCCAGCAGCCCGATGACCAGCAGTGCCCGGCGATTGCTGCGGCGCAGCTGGGCGCGTTTAGTTTTGACGCGCGCGACCTGCTCCAGCAAGCGTTCGCGACTGTAGCCGCGGCTGAAGTCCAGCGCCGGTCGCTCGCCCAGGGCAGGCGGCGGACTCGCCCCGTCAGTCAGGATGGGGAGAATGCGCTCCCCGGCTGCCAGCGCCTGCGCGAGCTCAGCTTGAACCACGGGGTCGGCATTGGACGCCGCCGATACCAGCACGATCAGCAGGGGCTGCGGCGCTTCAATCGTATCGACCAAATCGTCGCGGATGCGCTCGGCCAAGGCAGCCTGTTCTTCGGTGTATGTGATGCGGATCATCAGGGTGGAGTCATCTCGCTATTGTGAAAAATAGTACAAACCATTTTGACACAAAACTAGCGCATATCCTAGTACAGTTTCGCGCGCGAGCAGAAAGGGGCTGCTAAGCAGAGCAATCGCATCAAAGCGATAGTCAGCGAAATGGCGCAGATTCGACGGGAAAATCAAACACAGAGACCACAGAGAGCACAGAGAAAAACAATGATGAAAGCCCAATTCATAATCCACGACAGATTTTCGATGTTATTTCGGTGATACTTGCCATATACCAACCCACCAAGTGCTTGGAATAGTCGTCCGAACCCCCAAATCTCTGTGCCCTCTGTGGTCTCTGTGGTTATAATAAATTGATGCGATTGCTCTGGGCTGCTAAGGCGTCGGTATCCAGCGCGCCACATCGACAGTTTGCGCCGCCTCCAGCGCAGCCGGGTCGCCGATGGGCAGCCAGAAGGGCGAATCGACCACCGCCACGGCGTGATCGCGGGCGGCCGCCGTCATATAGTCGCTGATTTCGTATTCGCCGCGCGCGGTCTTCTCCAGCCTGTAGTCAAAGACGTCGGCGCGAAATTTGTAGGCGCCGATGCTGCAGGGCGCGGGCGCAGCATAGCGGCCGCGAGGAGGCTTCTCGTCGATGGCATGGAAGTCGCCCGCCGCGTTCCTGACGATCACGCCGTAGCGCTCATAATCGCGCCGCCGCGCAGACAAGATGCCGTAGCCTTCTCGGCTGAGCTCGCTAAGCGCCGACCAGCTGAAGAGATCGTCGCCGTTGATTACCAGAAAATCGTCGCTGCGTAGAAAGTCGCGGCAGCACTGTAGCGCGTGGCCGGTGCCCAGCGGCCGCGGCAGCTGCTCGACCAAGGCGTAATCCGCGAACAGCGATTGGCGCGCCATGAACTCGGCGATCTGCGCTTTGAGGTAGTGCGCGACGACAAGCACGCGCTCCACGATGCCGCGCAGGCTCATCAGCGACCATTCCAGGATCGGGCGGTTTTGCAGCGGCAGCAGGGGCTTCGGCCTTGTGAGCGTCAGGGGGCGCATGCGTGTGCCTTCGCCCCCGGCCAGGATTATGCCATCCATGTCCGCGGCGGGTCAGCGCAATTCATTGTAGTAATCGGTGTCGCCGTCTTCTTCTTCGACGAATTCACCTTCGCGAAATGAGGGGATAATCGTGTCGTCATCGCCATAGAGATCGCTGTAGCTGCCGAATTCGTCATCGTCCAGATCATAGCCTTCGTCGTCCAGTTCGTCGTCGTCCAGATCGATGTCGATATAGTCCTCGATCAAGCTTTCCGCTTCGTCCAGCAAGTCGTCGACCTCGTCGCCCTCCGCTTCGACGTCCGGCTCGGCATCATCCAGGCCTTCAAGCGACAGTAATTCCGGCTCTTCCAGTTCGGCCAGCAGGGCAAGCGCCGGTTGGGCCTCCGCCGATTCCGGCAGCGTCTCAACATCGCCAACCAAGGGGTCGGCCAGATCGTCGTCCATGTTCTCGAGCGCGTCCAGCTCGGCTGCTGTCGGTTCCTCAATATGGTCGAGTTTGTCGCGCCCCAGTTGCAGCAACATGTCGATCAGCGAGGTTTTGTCGTCGCTCGCATTATCGCCCGGTGGATCTCCATCATTTCCGTTGGGCATATTGCCTGACAGCATCACTCGGCTCCCTTCGCCAGGCTCAAGCCAGTGTCTCTTCCACTATAGCGCAAAAAAACGCGTGTAGCCGCAAATCGTTGGTTAATTCGGGGTGGAAGGCGGTGGCCAGCAGTCGCCCTTGCCGCACCGCCACAATGCGCCCGTCGTCCAGCCGCGCCAGCACATCGACGGCGCCATCGACAGCGGTGACAACCGGCGCGCGAATGAAGACCGCGTGGAAGGGCTCGCCCGCCAAACCGGCGATATCCAGGTCGGTTTCGAAGCTGTCGATCTGGCGGCCGAAGGCATTGCGATCGACCGTGATGTCCATTGAGCCGAGGATGGGCTGCTCTTCAATGCCGATGTCCCGCGCCAGAAAAATCATGCCGGCGCAGGTGCCCCAGGTCGGCCGGCATTCGGAGAAGCGCCGCAGCGGCTCGATCAAGCCGTATTCGGTCGCCAGCTTGCCGATGGTCGTGCTTTCGCCGCCCGGGATGATCAAGCCGTCCAGGCCCTGCAACTGATGCGGCAGGCGCACTTCTACCGCCTGCACATTCAGCTGCCGCAGCATCTTCACATGCTCAATGAACGCGCCTTGCAAGGCGAGTACGCCGATTTTCATCTTCGCTCCTGCAATATCTTGTTGGATGCGCGCAGTCGGGCCCGCAAGTGATGATATTGATTCGAAAACTTGAATTCGCACTCGACTATAGTATAAGATAATGTTGTTGCTTAGTGCGGATGTTTGAGGATATTGATGAGCAAAAATGCCGTTCGCGGAAACTTACCAGTTCGGGGAAAATCTCAAGTTGCGGATCAGGATGAGCTTGCCCTTGCTCAACAGGAATTACTGAGCGATATGCGCGTTAGTCTTGGACAGGTTCGGCGTGGTGAAGCGCTTCCGGCGCGTGAGGCTCTGCGCGAGCTGCGCGCGGAGCTAGAAGCAGAAGACAATGCGAATCGTACTGACGCCTAGATTTAGGTCTTTGCTGAAGAAGCTGGGGAAAACCTACCGAAAAGCAGCTGATGACGTTGAGCAGCTAATTGATGAATTGGAATCCGGTAAAAACCCGGTGTCAGGCTCCAAGGCGTTGCAGGCAAAGAAGTCTACAAAGTTAGATTGCCAAATACTTCGGCCGGTAAAGGGAAAAGTGGCGGCTTCAGGGTTGAATATTACGTCGGGGCTGACTCGATATGGCTATTCTTGATCTGGTCCAAAACGCAGGTTGACGACTTGCCACTAAGCCTAACACTCCAAGTTCTTGAGGAAGAAGTCTTCGACTAGCGAGTGGCGTCAAGTATTTCAAGTTTCCAGCCAATCGCAGAATCCGCCAGGGCCCCCGCTCAAGGCAATATATCAACCCGTATCAGACGCGCCAGGCTCTGGCCGATGATGCGGAATTCGCGCCCCAGCTTGAGCTGCATCGGGCCCTCGAAAGGGGCTACGTGGATAACATCGCAGACTTGGGCCGGTGTCAATCCCAGTGCTTCGACGTACTGCAGGCGTTCGGGATCGCGCGTGATCAGCCGGCTGACGCGGACTGCCGCGCCCGCCCCCACCTGCGACAGGTAGACATCGCCCGCCGGCGGCAGCGTGCCTTCCGCGCCCGGGATCGGCTCGCCGTGCGGGCAGGTCGCTGGATTGTCGGTCATGTCATACATGCGTTGCACGACTGCTTCGCTCAGCCCGTCGCTGAGCCGCCGCGCTTCTTCGCTGACATCCAGCCAACTCATCTGCATGATTTGCGCCAAAAAGACTTCGGCTATGCGTTGCTTGCGGATATGCTTCAGCGCTTCCACGCGGCCCGACTCGGTGATGGCTATGCCATGATAGGGCTGATGGAGCAGCAAGCCGTGTTTGCTGAGCCGATTGACCGTGCGGTTGACCGCCGGCGGGCTAACATCCAGCATTTCGGCCAGCTGCGATGTGCTGACGTATTCCGCCGGCTCCAGTTGCCGGTCGATCAATCGGTAGATGTCCGCCAGGTAGGCGCGCATTTTAGTGCTGAGGTCGGCTGTCATTGGGCTGCCCAGGGCCGGCTAAGTGTCGAATCAGCGCGTCTCTTACAAGCCGTGTTCGAGGCGTGTGATCAATCGTTCGGGCAAGTTATAATCCAGCATGCGCCGTTGTACAGCCCGAATATTGTAGGGGATGCGCCGATGCTCAAACACGCCGCTCGTCAGATCGAGAATGCCATAGGCGGCATCGGGGTTTTGGTCGCGCGGTTGGCCGATGCTGCCCGGGTTGATGATCTGGCGCCGGCCGTTCAATGTATGTGATTCGTTGTATCGCGGCGGGCTCGATTGGGCCTTGCTCTCGTCGTCGTCCATCGTATAAATCACCGGCTGATGCGTATGCCCCACGAAACAATAAGGCGTCTCAAAATGCGGGAAATTCAGCGCGGCGATTGACGGCTCCAGGATATATTCCCAGATCGGCTCGCGCGGGCTGGCATGCACCAGCGTATATTCGCCGATGACAAAGGTGACCGGCAGATGTTCGAGGAATTCTGTGTTTTCTGTCGTCAGCGTGTCCTGCGTCCATTCGACCGCGCGCCGCGCATCGGGATTAAATGTTTTGACGTCCAGCCGATTCAGCGCCGCCCAGTCGTGATTGCCCGCCAGGCAGAGCTGCGGCAGCGTCTTGAGGCGCTCGACGCATTCGTTGGGGTCCGGTCCGTAGCCGACCACATCGCCCAGGCACCAGACAAAATCCCACTCGCCTTCGCTATGTTTGAGTACGGCTTCAAACGCGGTGTCATTGGCGTGAATATCGGAGATGACTAGGATGCGCATGGGTCTCTGTTTCAAGCTATATTGACAAAAACCATCTTACCATGCTTTAGGGTGGGCGGCGATATACGCCAGCCTGACGGCAGGGCGCCGACTGATATACGGGCGCGCTAGGTTGCCGCCGCCGTAAGCTACGAGTTACATGCGAATTGCAGTATAGTGGTAGGATGGATTTTGCAGGCTGGGCGAAGGAGCAAGATGATGTTTTTTGAGTTGCGCGTTTATCCGCTTAAACCGGGAAAATCCCAGGAATTTGCCAGGTATATGGACGAAGAAATCATCCCCTATCAACTGTCCAAGGGCATGACCGTTCTAGCGTCCTTCCTCAACGACGCGGAGGATACCTATGTTTGGATTCGGCGTTTCGCCGATGAAGCGGAAAAAGAAGCGTTATACGATGCGGTATATAACAATGACTATTGGCAGAACGAAGTCAGTCCCAAGCTGCCGCACTTGATGGACCGCGCCGGTATTGAAGTCACCATCCTGAAGGCGACGCCGCGCTCGTTTATGCAGTAGTGACGCGGCGTCACCTGCCCGGCACGATTCGAGGAGGGATTTATGCGCGAGCACTTTCTTGACGACAGCGTCATCCAACCCTACTGGGACAACTCCGTCGAGCCGCGTCTGGAGATCGACAGCGGCGATACCGTCGTCTTCGATTGCCTGGAAGCCAACGGGCAGATCCAGCCGGACTGGACTGTCGACGATTATATGAATGTCGACCGCAGCAAGATTCACGCCTTGAACGGCTCAGTCTGGGTCAAGGGCGCGCAGCCCGGCGACGCGCTGGAGATTGACATCCTCAATATGCGCCACAAAGGCTGGGGCTGGTCGGCGCATCGGCCGGGCATGGGCCTACTGCCGGAAGACTTCGACTACAGCTATTTTCATCAGTGGCGCATAGAGGGCGAGACCTGCACTTCGACTGAGCTGGAGCATATCAGCCTGCCCTTCGAGCCGCATACGGGCGTGGTGGGCGTGGCCCCGCGTGAAGCCGGGCGCTTCAGCACTTTTCCGCCGCGCGAGAACGGCGGCAACCTCGACGTGCGTGATATGACCATCGGCGCGACAGTGTGGCTGCCGGTGCTGGTCGAGGGCGCGCTCTTCGCCACGGGCGATTGCCACGCCGCGCAAGGGCAGGGCGAGGTCTGCGTGACCGGCATTGAAGCGCCCATGGTCGTCACCATGCGCATCAAGCTGCTAAAGGACGTCAACTTGCCCGAGGTACAGCTGCGGCGCCCCAGCCCCATGAACAAGCTCGACAGCGCCGGCTGGCATATCACCACGGCGCATGGACCTGATTTGATGCAGAACGCCAAGAACCGAATCACAGCATGAGCCGCAGCCAAGCCTATATCCTGTGCAGCGTGGCGGGCGACTTGAAGATCAGCGAGATTGTGGACGCGCCCAACTGGGTGGTGTCCTTCCATATGCCGCTGGCGTTATTTCGGGAATAGGCGATGTCTAGGGGCGAGCTATCAGACTTGGTTGAAAATCGCCCCACCATTAGAACCACGTAATCTTCACCACAGAGGAAAGGAGGACACACAGAGGTCTCCGCAATCTTTTTTTGGGCTTAGTCTCGGTTCATATCCACTCTATCCCGCAGAAGCCCTAATTTCCGATACTATGAACATCATTCCACGCATACAGAAAACTCTGTGATCTCTGTGTAACCTCGGTGTCCTCTGTGGTGAAAGCTTTACAGTGTGTGCGAATGGGTGAAGCTGCATGATCTTCAACAGGCTCTATCAGTTGGCCCGATTCTTCAACCACATCAGCCAGTATACCGGCCGGCTCAGCAGCCAGAGCAGCAGCATGTGCTTCGCGCCGTGATGCTTGCGGCAGTACACCAGCAGATCGCGGAAAAAGACGCGCGTGGCGAACCAGTTGCGCGTGGACGATTTCTCGTGGTGCATGACCCGCGCCGCGGCCAGTAAACGCATCGGCTTCTGGTGGCGCCGCGCCAGCGCCTCCTCGGGGAAGTAGAGCAGCAGATCGTCATCCAGCAGGATGTCTTCGCGCCGCATCATCGTGCAGGCGCCGGGGATAGCCTCGACATCGCGGTCGCTCGTCCGGTCCCAATCGGCGTAGGTGGTATGCGCCTGGAGGCTGCGCTTGAGCGTAGGCAGCAGGTAGCCCAGCATGGTGTAATTCATGAGCAGATTTTGGAATGTCGGGACGCGCGCGCAAGTCTGTTGGATCTGGCCGTCAGGATAGCGCAACTGCCCGGTGACGCCGACATAGCCCGGATTCTCGCGCAGGTAGCGCAGCATCAAGGCGAGGGCCCCCGGCGCCACTTCCGTATCGGGATTCAGCAGCAGCGCGTAATCAGCGGTTGCCGCGCGCGCCCCGATATTGTTGCCGCCGCAATACCAGGTATTCAGCGTCTGCGCCAGTAGCCGCGCCTCGGGAAACTCGTCCCTGACCATTTCCGCGCTGCCGTCGGTCGAGGCGTTGTCGACCACGATGATCTCCAGCGATGGGCCGACGCTCGCGCACAGCGATAGCAGGCAATTGCGCAGCAGATCACAGGTATTGTAGCTGACGATGATGACCGACAAGTCGGGCACGCGCGGTCCTTCCGGCTGGCCGCTGATGCTGCCAACTTAACATAAAGCGCCACAGATGCAAGCTGGGCGGGCGGTGTTGGGCGTTCACCACTGGGTACACGAAAAACAGCGCGCGCTCGCATACGAATTTGTAGGGGCGAGCCATGGCTCCCCCACCCGTTGCCGAGGACTGGGACAGGTAAGGAATTTGTAGAGGCGACTCTGTGAGTCGCCCGCCATCGGCTGCGCGCGGACGGCATGGTATGCCGCCCCTACAAGTCGCAGTGATGTCGCCATCTGGCATATTCGCCGCAACTCGGCTAGCATGAGCGCCAAAAGCAAGCTGCGGAAGGAAAATAATATGAAATTCGGAGTCGTTCTTCCCCAAACGCAAATCGGCGCCGACCCGGTTCTGCTGCGCGATTTTGTACAAGCTGCCGAGGGCATGGGTTACCATCACCTGCTGGCTTACGATCATGTGCTGGGCGCCAATCCCGAGCGTCCGGGCTGGGAATCCGGCCGGCCTTACGATTACAACGATATGTTCCACGAGCCTTTCACCCTCTTCTCCTGGATGGCGGGTTTCACCGAAAGCATCGGCTTCATGACCGGCGTCTTGATCCTGCCGCAGCGGCAGACCGCGCTGGTGGCCAAGCAGGCGACCCAGCTTGATCTGGTCTCCGGCGGGCGCTTCCGCATGGGCGTCGGCATCGGCTGGAACGAAGTTGAGTACAGCTCGCTGGGCTGCGACTTCACGACCCGCGGCGCGCGCATGGAAGAACAGATCGCCGTCTTGCGCCAGCTATGGACGAACGAGCTGGTGACCTACGACGGGCGCTTCGATACTATCGACGAAGCCGGCATCAACCCGCTGCCGCCCCAGCCGATCCCGATTTGGATGGGCGGTTATGCCGATATCGTCTTGCGCCGCGCCGGGCGTTTGAGCGACGGCTACATGGCGCAGGAGGGCCCAGCCGCGGACGCCAAGCCCATGACCGACGCCTTCCTGGCATACGCTGACGAAGCCGGCCGCGCCGACCAAGTCGGCCTGCATACGCGCTTGCGCACCGAATTCACGCCCGAAAGCGAATGGGAAGCGCTCATCGCTGGCTGGCAGGGCATCGGCGCTACCGAACTGGCCGTCTATCCCCACGGCGAGGTACTCGACGACTATCTGGAGCGCTTGCGGCGCTTCAAGGACATGTTCGGCGTCTAAGCAATGCGCTCGATCATCCAGGCAGAGCCGTCAAGCGACGGCAAGCCCCTCCCTGAAGCATCGGGGAGGGATTTAGGGCGAGGTTGAAGCGCCATGATCCCCATCATCGTCCGGCTGGCGCTGCGCTACATCAGCCGGCGCTTCTTCCAGAGCGCCATGTTTGTGTTGGGCGTCGCCTTGGGCGTCGGCGTGGTGGTCGCCATCGACATCGCCAACAGCTCCGCCAGCCGCGCCTTCGCGCTGAGCAGCGAAAGCATCGTCGGCCGCGCCACGCACCAGGTCGTCGGCGGACCCAACGGCTTCCCCACAGAAATCTACACCCGCCTGCGCCTGGAGCTGGGCATAAAGCAAAGCGCGCCGGTGGTGACGGAATTTGCGCGCGTCACGGGCGGCGAACAGACGCTGCGCCTGCTGGGCGTCGATCCGCTGGCGGAGCCGCCTTTTCGCTCCTACCTGGCGGGCGCGGGCGCTGAATCCGACTGGAATGCGCTCAACCGCCTCATCGTCGAGCCGGGCGCCGTGGTCATCAGCGCGTCATTGGCGCAGCGGCTGGGCCTGCAACTGGAAGACCAGCTTGAGATCAGCGCCGGCGGACGCTTCAGCAGCGCGCAACTGGTCGGGATCTTGCAGCCGGATAACAACGCCAGTCGTCAAGCGCTGGACGACCTGATCATCAGCGATATCGCCACGGCGCAAGAGCTGATCGGCAAGAGCGGACGCGTCAGCCGCATTGACTTGATCCTGGACGCGGACGAGGTCGACAAGCTCAGCGCGGCGCTGCCGGTCGGCATCCGACTGGTCGATGTCAAGGCAGAGAATTCGCTGGACCAAATGATCGCCGCCTTTGAGCTGAATTTGCAAGCCATGAGTTTGCTGGCGCTGGTGGTTGGGCTTTTCCTGATTTACAACACGGTAACCTTCAGCGTGGTGCAGCGGCGCGGCGTGCTGGGCATCATGCGCTCGCTGGGGACAACCCGCGGGCAGATCTTTCGCTTCATTCTGCTGGAAGCCTTCATCCTGGGTTTGGTCGGCACGGCGCTGGGTCTGGCGCTGGGCATCATACTCGGGCGCGGCGCGGTGGCCCTGGTCTCGCAGACCATCAGCGATCTCTATTTCAGCGTCAACGTCAAAGGCTTCAGTATTATGCCGCTGACGCTGGTGAAGGGCGCGCTAATTGGCGTGGCGGCGAGTCTGCTGGCGGCGGCGCTGCCTTCCTGGGACGCCACGCGTACGCCGCCCGCTGGCATCATGAAGCGCTCGATCGAAGAGGAGACGGCGCGGCGCCTGCTGCCCGCCATGACCTTCGGCGCAGTCGCCCTGAATCTGCTGGGATTCGCCTTGCTGGGCGCGGAAGACAGCCTGGCGCTGGGTTTCGCTGCCCTGCTCTGCATTGTAGTGGGCGGCGCGCTCTTCACGCCGGCGGCCATGATCGTGGCGATGCGCCTGCTGCAGCGTCCCGCGGCGACTCTCTTCGGCGTGGTCGGACGGCTGGCGGCGCGCGCGGTCCTCCGCTCGATGAGCCGCACCGCGGTGGCGGTAGCCGCATTGACCGTGGCCGTCAGCGTCATCGTCGGCGTCAGCGCTATGATCGGCAGCTTTCGCCTGACCGTTGCCGACTGGCTGGAGAGCTCGTTAGGCGCGCAGATTTATATCTCGCCGCCGCTATTCGCCTCGAACAATCCCACTGTCGATGTCGACCGCGGTGTCCAGGCCATCGCCCTGGCTGTGCCCGGCGTGAAAGCCCTATCGTCAGCGCGGCACGTCAGCGTCAGCGCGCCCGATTATCCCGATATGCCGCCGGTCAACCTGCTGGCCAGCGACTTCGACATCGCCGGCGACAAGCGCCAATTCAAGTGGAGCGCGGTTGCGGCCGGGGCGCATCAGGCGGCGCTGGAAGCGGGCCAAGTGATGGTCAGCGAAGCCTTCGCCTCCCGCCGCGGCATTGACCAGGAGCGCGACGCCATCACGCTGGACACCGAGCGCGGCGCGCGGACCTTCGAGGTCTTCGGCGTCTATTTCGATTACAGCACCGATCAAGGCGCGGTCTACATCGCCCGGTCGGTCTATGATCAATACTTTGACGACCCCTACATCAGCTCGCTCGGCCTTTTCATCGAAGACGGCGCGCATACGGCCGCGGTCATCGGGGAATTACGCGCGCGACTGGCCGATTACGATCTGCGCGTCCAAGACAATGCCAGCCTGCGCGGCGGCGCGCTGGAAGTCTTCGACCGCACCTTCGCCATCACTATCGCGCTGCGCATTTTGACCACGCTGGTCGCTTTCATCGGCATCTTGTCGGCGCTGATGGCGCTGCAGCTGGAGCACGCGCGCGAATACGGCGTGATGCGCGCCACCGGCATGACGGCGCGGCAACTCACAAAATTCGCCGTGATTCAGACCGGGCTGATGGGTTTGGTCGCGGGTCTGCTGGCCCTGCCCATCGGCTTGCTGCTGTCGCTGGTGCTGACCCACGTCATCAACCTGCGCTCCTTCGGCTGGTCGATGCAATTCGCGCCTCAGCCGAGCCAATTCCTTGAGGCGCTGCTGGTGGCGCTGGTGGCGGCGCTGTTGGCGGGTCTGTATCCGGCGCTGCTGCTGGGGCGGCTCAAGCCGGCGGAGTCGCTGCGGCGGGAGTAGCGTCTGGTTTTCGCAGCGTCATGACGACAGATTTCCGCTCCAGATCACAGCCCGCCACCTCTGACTGTCAGTCGCCCCTACAACCCTTGCAGCGAGTGATATATTCTAGCGCCGTGCTGACCAGCGAGCCCTGAACAGGAATCGGAATGACAGAATTCACGAGCTTGACCATCAGCCGAGCGCTGCAGCTTATGCGCGCCGGCGACATCTCCGCGCGGGAATTGACCGAGGCGCATCTGCAGCGCATCGACGCCATCGATCCGTCTATCGGCGCGTATTTGGCGGTCACGGCCGATTTGGCGCGGCGGCAAGCGGCGGCCGCTGACGAGGCGCGCGCTGCCGGCGACGACAAGCCGTTGCTGGGAATCCCCATCGCGCTCAAGGACGTGCTCTCCACCAAATCCATCGAGACCACCTGCGGCTCCAAGATGCTCAAGGGCTATAAACCGATATTTGACGCCACGGTTGTTTCGCGGCTGTACGAGGCGGGCGCGGTTTTGCTGGGCAAGCTGAATATGGACGAATTCGCCATGGGATCGTCTACCGAGAACAGCGCCTACTTCCCCACGCGTAATCCCTGGAATCTCGAGCGCGTGCCCGGCGGCAGCAGCGGCGGCAGCTCGGCGGCGGTCGCGGCGAATATGGCGCTGGCCGCGCTAGGCACCGATACCGGCGGCAGCATCCGCCAGCCGGCTTCATTCTGCGGCGTCAGCGCCATCAAACCGAGCTATGGGCGCGTCTCGCGCTACGGCTTGATTGCTTACGGCTCGTCCCTGGACCAGGCCGGTCCCTTCGCGCGCACTGCCGAAGATGTGGCGCGGGTGCTAGGCGTCATCGCCGGGCACGATCCGCTGGACTCGACCAGCATGCCGACCCCCGTGCCGGATTATGTGGCTGGGCTGCGCGGCGATATCCGCGGCCTGCGAATCGGCCTGCCGCGGGAATATTTCGCCGAGGGACTGCAGCCGGAGGTAGAGGCAGCGGCGCGGGCGGCGGCGGCTCAGCTGGAGAGCTTGGGCGCGGAGGTGGTTGAGCTCAGCTTTGAACACGCCGATTATTGCCTGCCCGCCTATTACATCATCGCCATGGCGGAAGCCAGCGCCAACCTGGCCCGCTACGATGGCCTGCGCTTCGGCGCGCGGGTCGATGGCGCTGACCTGATCGACAGCTACAAGAAGACGCGCGGCGCCGGCTTCGGCGAAGAGGTCAAGCGGCGCATCATGCTGGGCACCTACACGCTGTCGGCCGGCTACTACGATGCTTACTACGGCAAGGCGCAAGCGGTGCGCACGCTGATCCGGGGTGAATTCGACGCCATGTTCGAGCAGGTCGACGCGCTGCTGGCGCCGGTCGCGCCGACCACGGCCTTCCCCTTCGGCGAAGTGACGCAGGATCCCATGCGCATGATCCTGGCCGATGTGCTGACGATTTCGGCCAATCTGGCCGGCATCTGCGGGCTCAGCCTGCCCTGCGGCTTTGATGAGGACGGCCTGCCCATCGGCCTGCAGCTGCTGGGCGCGCCCTTCAGCGAGGAGCGCCTGCTGCGACTGGGGCATGCCTATCAGAGCGCGACGGACTGGCATCTGCGGAAGCCGGATTTGCTGGGATAAGCGTCGTTACGACGCGTGTTTTGTAGAGGCGATTCTGTGAGTCGCCCGTCTGCGCCGCCACGACAGATCACCTTTCGCAGGGCGGACGCGATTTCATGTCTGCGTCTCTCTGGCGGAAAATCGCCTTATGCCTCCCCTGTGCCCTCATTGTCTCTGTGGTTAACTATCCTGTGTCGTGTTCGCCGCTAGAATCACGCCCGTTGATGTTTTCCACTCCCATCGGCGCATTCTGGCTTATTCGACTGTATAGAATGCTAGAATGAAACGGTCATTGAAGCGGGGTGGCGCGGCATGTGCGGAATCTGCGGAGTTATCCATTTTGACGGGGCGCCCGTCACACGTCAGTTGCTGACGGCGATGAACGAAAGGCTGACGCATCGCGGGCCCGATGGAGACGGCTACTTAAGCGACGGCGCGGTCGGCTTGGCCATGCGCCGCCTCAAGATCATCGACATCGCCGGCAGCGATCAGCCGCTCTATAACGAAGATGGCTCGGTCGCGCTGGTATTCAACGGCGAAATCTACAACTACCACGCGCTGCGCCAAGGTCTCGAACAGCGCGGGCATCGCTTCAAGACCGATGGCGATGGCGAGACGATTGTCCATTTATACGAGGAGTATGGTAGTGGCGCGGTGGAGCATCTGCGCGGCATGTTTGCGCTGGCGCTCTGGGATAGTCGGCGGGGCAGGCTGCTGCTGGCGCGGGATCGCTTCGGGCAGAAGCCGCTCTATTTTTATCAGGATAGGCGACTGTTCGCATTTGCCAGCGAGATCAAGGCGCTGTTGGCTCATCCCGATGTTCCGGTGGTTTCGCGTTTCGCGGCGGACGACGGGCGCGCGCTGGAGGAGTATCTGAGCTTCGGCTATGTGCCCGCGCCGTTTACAGCTTTTCGCGGCATATGGATGTTGGAGCCCGCGCTTCTAAAGCAAGTCGATGTTTCGGCAGATGAAGGCGAGCCTCATTTCTGGGACGCATATTACTATTGGGATTTGCCTAGGCTGGCCGCGCCCGATCCAGCGGCGAAGGCGGAGACCTACATCGGCGAGTTGCGCGAACAGCTGGCGGAAGCGGTCAAACTGCGGCTGGTCAGCGATGTGCCCCTGGGCGCCTTTTTGAGCGGCGGGCTCGACAGCAGCCTGATCGCCGCGCTGATGCGCCAGCACAGCAACGCGGCTGTCAAGACCTTCAGCATCGGCTTTGAAGGCGACGACAGCTTCGACGAGACGCCCTACGCAGAGCAGGTGGCGCGTCATCTAGGCACCGAGCACACTGCCTTCCGCGTAAAAGCCGATGCGCTGGAATTGCTGCCCGAGCTGGTCTGGCATCATGACCAGCCCTTCGCCGACAGCAGCGCCATCCCGACCTATCTGGTTAGCAAACTCACGCGCCAGCAAGTGACAGTGGCGCTGACCGGCGATGGCGGCGATGAGCTATTTGCCGGCTACGAGCGCTTTTACGCGGCTGAACTGATGCGCAGGCTGGGGTTTGTGCCGGCGCCTTTGCTGCGCGGGGCGGCCGGCTTGCTGCGTCTACTGCCCGAAGGCACGGGCTACTACGATCCGGTCAAACGGGCGCGGCGTTTTGCACAGGCGGCCAGCCAGCCACTCGAGGCTGCTTACTTCGATCTGGTTCGTGTTTTCGACGCCGAGCTGCTGGCGCGGATCAGCCCGGGCGCGGCGACGCATCGGACGAGCATCGACAGCTACTTGAGTGCCGATCAGCCGCATGCGATCGCAGGACTGGTTGAAGCCAATATGCGCTCATATCTGCCCGATGACCTGCTGAGCAAAGCCGACCGCTGCTCCATGCAGGCGTCGCTGGAAGCGCGCGCGCCCTTCCTCGATCACCAGCTTGCCGAGTTCGCCGCCACTATCCCCTTCAACTTGAAATTGAAGGGCTCGCGTACGAAGCATATTCTCAAGGAGGCGGCGCGCGGTCTGCTGCCCGACGAGATCATCGAACGCAAGAAGCACGGTTTTGGCGTGCCGCTGGGCGCCTGGCTGCGGCGGGATATCGCGCCAGTGCGGGACATCCTGCTCAGCCGGCGGGCGCGCGAGCGGGGCTTGCTGCAAATGTCAGTGGTCGAGCGGCTGATCAGCGAGCATGAAACCGGCCGGCGCGATCACAGTCGCCAGCTCTGGGCGCTGCTGACGCTGGAGGAGTGGCATAGGCAGTTCGTGGATGGCTGATTGATTTGCGACAGAGGAAAGAGAGATTCACCACAGAGACACAGAGGACACAGAGGATTCTCTATAGGACTATTCTCTTGATGCCTTCCTTCAGAATGTGCACGTTGAAGTTTATGAGCAGGCCGCGTTTGAGCCCCGTAAGTTTCAGATACGTCAACAGTTGAGCGGTGTGGATACGCTGAAGCGTTTGAACAGACTTCAATTCAACTATAACGGAATTCTCGACGATCAAGTCGGCGTATAGGTCGCCGATATTTCGCTCTCTGTACAAGAGTTCCACTTGGCGCTGTCTTTCATATGTCAAGTTGCGCTCTTCCAATTCAATGCAAAAGGCATCTTCGTATATGGATTCCAAAAGACCTGGCCCCAAGGCACGGTGGATTTCAATAGCCGCGCCGATGATCTCATGTGTGAGGAGATCATATTCACTGCTAGCGTTTGGCATTTTTCACCATATTTCTCTGTGCCCTCTGTGTCTCTGTGGTGAATTATTGTTTACGTGTTCCTGCCCGACGGCAGTTCCTCAAAGCGAAACCGTCCGCGCACCCTGCCGCGCTTCGGCCAGCCGCCGCGCCCACTCGGCATCGCGATCAGCCGGGATCGAGGCGCAGCCGACGTACTCGAGCGTAAATGAGGCCGCCGCCGCGCCATAGCAGCCCGCCGTCGCCACATCGCCCGTTTGGCGCCAGCCGACCAGGAAGCCGCCGCAATAGGCATTGCCCGCGCCGGTCTGGTCGATTAGCTCGGCGACTTCGACTGCCGGGATATAGTACGCATCGCCCGCGCCGCGCCGCGCCACCAGCGAGCCGCGCTC
>JAGWBC010000086.1:19442-20584 GCA_021296115.1 Anaerolineae bacterium
GGGATGCCGCTCAGGAAGGCCTCGTGGTCGGCGCTGAGCATGAAGACGCGCACCGGTTCCCAGAGCAGGACCGCGCCGGGGAAACGCGCGCGCCAGCTGGCGACGTGGGAGGGGCCGCGCAGCAGCGTAAAGCCGCGGGCATCGGCGAAGGGGATGCTGCCCTCGTCGGCGTCAGGCCCGTACATAAAAGGCTCGATGACGTCGACGCGGAAGATCTCGTTGCGCAGTCCGTTCCACTCGAAGATCTGCCAGCCGCGCAATTGCGGATGCTCGACCCAGACGAGGCCGCTTGTATCGAAGTCGCGCTCGAGGCGGGCGCGGATCTCCGCCGGCAGGTCCTGGCCGACCAAGCCGACCAGCGCCGGTTTCTCGCCGGCCAGCGCGATGCCATAAGCCGCGTGGGCGCCGCCGCCGCCCAGAACGCCCATGCTGGTGCGCCCATCGGGATAGACGATGTCGTCGATGATGACGCTGCCGACGGCGATGTAGCTAGTTAGGGACATAATTCACCACAGAGGCACAGAGACATACTACTATAGCCAGTTGCTACATTCACGGCAAACGACGAAGCCGCGCCGTCGAGCATGTGTAGGGGCTACACTGTGTGTCGCCCGAATTTTCATCATTACAGCATCGGGCGATTCACAGAATCGCCCCTACAGCCACTTGGTGTCATTGTGGCATTTTATCGCTTCAAGTCAGTGATCCGGTGGCTGTCGTAGATCGCGCTGGCGCCATCGGCCCAGTCCACCGTGCGGCCGCCTTCAAAGTTGCCGAAGTAAGCCGTGCCAAGCGAAGATGCCCGCGCCGCCGCCAGCAACTCGCCCGGAATGCTGTAGACGATGCTGGCGTAGCGCTCGGGCACTTGACGCGGAATGGGCAGCAGCGTTATCCCCGGATCTCGCCGGCGTCTTCAGTCGAGATCAGTGCCAGCGGCCGGCTGATGCTCTGGGCGGCGCGCGCCACCTCGGCCATGCGGTCGGCGTCAAAGCCGTTGGCGGACAGCAGAATAGTCGGGATATTGGTCTCGGCGGTGAAATACTGCAAGTGCGACCACTCCTCCGTCTCCTGCCCCAGCGCGGGATCGCCACTGGCTTCCAGCACCTTGGCCGCGCTGAACATCGCCACGCCATAGAGCGGTC
>JAGWBC010000087.1 GCA_021296115.1 Anaerolineae bacterium
CGCGGCTACTCATTGAGCGAGGCCGCTGCATCGGCGTGGCGTATCGGCATGAGGGCCAAGACAAGGCAGCGCGCGCCGGGCGTGAGGTGATCCTGTGCGGGGGCGCAATCAACTCGCCGCAATTGCTGCTGCTTTCCGGCATCGGTCCGGCGGATCAGCTGGCGGAGCTTGAGATTCCGCTGATCGCCGATTTGCCCGGCGTGGGCCAGAACTTGATGGACCACGTGCAGGCGCCCGTCGCCTACCACTGTTTGCAGCCCATCAGCCTGGTTGGCAAAGATTCGCCGGAGCAGGCTCAGCTTTATGCGCAGAGCAAGATGGGCTTGCTTACATCGAATCTCGGCGAGTCCGGCGGTTTTGTCAGGCTCGACTCGGATTCGCCAGCCCCGGAATTGCAGTATCATTTCGGGCCCGATTGGTTCATCCGTCATGGCTTCGAGACGCCCGCCGGGCACGGCTTCACCGTTCTTGCCGGCCTGGTCGGAAGCAAGAGCTCGGGTCAACTGCGCTTGCAGTCAAACGATCCGATGGCGCCGCCGCTCATCGACTTCGGCTGCTTGAACCACGAAGACGATGTGCAAGTCTTGTTGGCCGGCGTCAAATTGGGCCGTGAGATCGTCGCGGCTGGCGCATTCGACCACTATCGCGGCGCCGAGTTTCTGCCGGGCGAAACTGTCACATCAGATAAGGATCTGATCAACTATATCCGCGATTTCGCCACGACAATCTATCATCCGGCTGGCAGCTGCAAGATGGGCAATGATGCGCTGGCGGTTGTGGATAACAGACTGCGCGTGCATGGGATAAGCGGGCTGCGCGTTGCCGACGCCTCGATCATGCCA
This sequence comes from Anaerolineae bacterium, assembly GCA_021296115.1. GTDB lineage: Bacteria > Chloroflexota > Anaerolineae > Aggregatilineales > Phototrophicaceae > UBA6055. The sequence continues at coordinate 843 of JAGWBC010000087.1, forward strand.
TGGATCATCAATGCCAACACCAACGCGCCTTGCATCATGATCGGCGAAAAGGCCGCCGCGATGATTCTCGAAGAGGCATATTAGATGCGCGCCGCTGACCGCGACAAGCCACGCCTGCCGGGCGAACCGGGACTGGACAAACCGCTGGATCGCCCGCTCAGCGCGGCGACGCATCGACTCTACGACCAATGGGGCCGCTATCAAGATTCGACCAGCGAATTCTACACAACCTTCAAATATAGTCGCGTGACCGGAATCGGCAAGGAAGCCGGCGTAACCAGGCGCGATCCAACAACTGTGCTGCGCATCGACGGCATGTACTACGTTTGGTATACCCGGCGCGAAACCGCCAATGATCGCGACCACAGCAATAAGCCGCCTCATCGCGAGCAGACCTGGGATGCGCCCGTCTTTGACTGGGATCTAGCGGAAATCTGGTACGCCACCTCCCAAGATGGATTCAACTGGGTAGAGCGAGGCCTGGCCGTGACTCGCGGACCGGCAGGGGCATACGACGGGCGCTCTGTGTTCACGCCCGATGTGCTGATGACGCAGAAAAAATTCTACCTCTATTATCAAGCGGTCGACTATCCCTATCAAACGCGAACGCGCAACTCCGTCGGCATGTCCTGGGCGACTTCGCCGCATGGGCCTTGGCAGCGCGCCGACGCCCCCGTCTTGCGGCCCGGCAGCCCCGGCGAATGGCTGGGCGACGACGATTCGGACGAAGTCATGCGCTATGGCGACTGGGATAGCCACAAGGCGCACGACCCCTTTATTCTGGTCCGCGGCGGCAAATACTGGCTCTATTACAAAGGCCAGCCGATGGGCTGGACGAGCAAATACTCCCGCGGCATCGGCTGGGGCGTGGCGATTGCTGATCGTCCGGAGGGCCCATTCATAAAATCGCGCTTGAATCCCGTCACCAATAGCGGGCACGAGACCTGCCTCTTTCCCTATGGCGAAGGCCTGCTCGCTATCTGCGGGCATGATGGACCCGAGAAAGATACGATTCAGTACGCCGCCGATGGGCTGAACTTTGACGTGGCCGCTCACGTGACGCTGCCGCCGCTGGCCGCCGGGCCTTTCGCGCCCGACTCCTACTGCGATACGCAGCCGGGCAAAGGCATTACCTGGGGGCTGTCGCATATTGCCACTGAAGAAATGAAGAGCGGCAACTCCTATATTGTGCGTTTCGACTGCAACTTGCGGCGCGGCCTGGAGCGGCCGGGCTTCCGCGGGACCAATATTCGCTTTCCGGAAGCGGTGTATTTCTCGCCCGATGTCGCGCTGAACGAGCGTAATATGCAAGAACTGACATACGCCAATGAGCCGGAGCGTCCATCGGAAGCCCGACCAGCCGGACCAATCAGCCGGGCCATGGAGCGGGTTTACGACAGCTATGGGGTCTACAAGGATCAGGGCAGCGACTTCTTCTCGGCCTTCCGTTACTCGGCCATCGGCGGGATCGGCAAAGAACAGGGCGTGACGCGGCGCGACCCCTCCAAGGTGATCAAGGTCGGCGACGCTTTCTACGTATGGTATACGCGCCGGCAAACCGAGCTCGCCTGGCAGGGAATCGCGCGAGCCAGCGAAGTCCGCCCGGCCTGGGATTGGGACATGGCAGATATCTGGTATGCGACTTCGCGGGATGGCTTTCACTGGGAAGAACAAGGGCCGGCGGTCCGCCGCGGCGCGACAGGCGCATTCGACGACCGCGCCGTGTTTACGCCCGATATTCTGGCGTTTGAGGGCAAGTACTTTCTGTACTACCAGGTAATTCAGGGCCTGTGGAAACACAGGTCGATCCATCAAATCGGCATGGCCTGGGCGGATTCTCCCGATGGTCCCTGGACCAAACTGGACCAACCCATCTTGCGGCCGGGCCGCCGTGGCGACTTTGCTGGCGAGGCCGACGACGCCGCTGGGATTTCCAGCTTTGGCGAATGGGATTCGCATAAGCTGCATGACCCTTACGTTCTAGTGTATCGCGGGCAGATCTGGCTGTATTACAAAGGTGTGCAATTCGGCAGGACCTATCGTCACGATCTGGGCGTCGGCTGGGGCGTGGCAGTCGCGGATGACCCGCGCGGCCCCTTCGTGAAATCGCCGCTGAACCCATTGACCAATAGCGGTCATGAGACCTTCCTGTATCCCTATCGCGCAGGCATCGTCGCCATCACCAGCGTTGAAGGGCCGGAGAAAAACACCGTGCAGTACGCGCCGGATGGCTTGAACTTTGAAGTGGTCGGCAAAGTCACCGTGCCGCCGGTGGCCGCAGGACCCTACGTGCCGGACGCATTCGCGGACAGCGGAGATGGAAGGGGCGTCACTTGGGGTTTGTCGCACATTCAGCATGATAACGAGGGCCGAATGGCCAACGGCTACCTCTTGCGATTTGACTGCAATCTCAGCCGTGATGTTCAACGCGCGGACTTCTATCGCGCCTGGAATTACCGCTTACCCGAGTCAGTGTATTTCAGTCGGGACTTCGCGCTCAGTGACCAAATGAGAGTCGAGGCGATGCAGTTGGCGGCTGAAATCGACGAAGACACAACTGAGCCACCTATGCGCCTGTAGTTTGCTCAAATGCTTACTAGCTGCCAACCGTGCGCTCAGCGACCAAGCTAAACATTAGCGGGATGTTTCGAGGCAAGTGCGGCGCAGCACCGTAACGCCGGTTGCCGAGATCTGTCATGTCGGGAAAGGGCCGGAATCCGTTACAGTATGGGTATTCCTGCAGGCGCCTCAGTTGTAGGCCTGCACCAAGCAGCGCCATGACCACGTCGGCGATGCCCCACTGGTATTCAACGCCGGGATAAGGATTGCGAAAGTCGCAAATGCCGGGCTCCAAATTGTCGATTTCGGCAGCCGCGCCGGTCAGCGCCACATAATCGCCTATGCCCGACTCGAACTCACGGAAACAACCGCCCATGTAGTCGAAACTCAGCCGCCAGTCTTCGTCCAGCATCAAAAATGCCGGGTGAAAATCCACCAATACAAAGCGTCCTCCGGGCTGCAGGCAGCTGGCGATGCCGCGCCCCCACTCTTTCAGATCGGACAGCCAGCAGATGACGCCGTAAGTCGAAAAAACGACATCGAAGCGGCGCTGATTGCTGAGGAAGAAATCATATATATCTTCACGCACAAAAGTCGCCGGAATACCGCATTGATCGGCAAGTTCGCGGGCGAATCTTATCGCCTCATCGCTGATGTCAACGCCGGTCACATCCGCGCCCAGGCGCCGGGCGATGCTGAGCGTGTCCTGCCCGCAATTGCACTGCAAATGAAGCAGGGTCTTGCCCGCAATATCGCCCAGCAACTCCCGTTCTTCCCGGAACAGCGTATCGCCGCCCGCGCGGAAGAATGAGGCCTGATCGCCTTTGTGGCTGTTGTGCGCCTTCGTGCCTTCATTCCATGAAAGGCGATTGGCTTCGTGGTGCATCCGATTCGGCATATAGCTCTATCTCTTTTCAAGTCGAAGGCGTTTATTCTAGCGTCGCCATGCGACTGTCGCAATGCGGGACGAAACACACGATAGACGCGGCGATTTTACTTGAAATTCAATTGCTCATTATGATAGGCTGGGCAGGTTGTCACAGCGAATTGCCCACGAGGGAACCCGAATGGCGCTGCGCAGCTACATTGACCCGGCCGAGAACCGCGAGGCGTCGCGCAAGCTGCCCAAGTTAATGGTCGAGGGCTTGCTGCTGGGCGGCACTGGCCTGGGTGTATTCGCGCTGATCTTCGAGATCGCGGCCGATGCCTTCAGCGTGGCCGCCTATCAAACTTTGCTCGCCATTCACGGCGCCAGCGGTCACCACGACATTGCCATTCTGGCGTTTATCTTGCTTTCGGCCATGCTTTTCCTGGGCATTGTCCCGGCCTACAAAGCGGGCGCCTACATCCGGCCCACCGCCGGCGGCAGCGGCCCCCTGGTAGAGGCGATCGGGCCGCCAAAATTGCGCTGGCTGTCATGGGTCGGCACCAGTCTGTTTTTCCTCGACGCTGTCCTTACAATCATTATCAGCTCGATATCGGCGGCCGACGTCTTGATGCTGAAGTTTCCCGAGTTTGCGCCCTATCGTATTCTGCTCGCCGAGTGCTTTGCGTTCTTTATCATGGCGGTTCTCGTGGCCGTCGGGCCCCGGCGCGCCGTGCCCTTATTCTTGCTGGGCGGCGGCGCCTTCACGATATTTACGCTATTGGCGCTTTCGCTGGTTGGCTACAGCGCGGTCGCCAATCCAGAATGGGCATTCTTAACCAGCGGCATTATTCACCGCCTTGAAGAAGCGCAAGTCGTCGAGCACGTAGTGCGCGCGGCCGGCGACGCGCCTGCCATCGGATCGGTGCTGTTTTTCCAATTCTTTTTCCGCTCCATGAGCAGCGCCATGCTTGGCTTTTCCGGCTACGAGGTGATTCCGGCAAGCGGCAAGCACGCGGCGCGCCCGAAATGGAAAGTGGTCAACACGGCCCTGACGCTGGCCGCGGTATTCTTGATCGGAACCGGCGTATTGCAACTGGCGGCGGCCAAGTTGTGGAATATACCGTCTACCGAAGGCTACAGCACTTTGCTGATCGAATACGAAATTGTGGCGGCACAGACATTTGGTCGCGGCGTCGTGCAGGCTGATGTGATCGTCGCCGATCAGGACGCCGCCGCGGCAGAGAGAATCTACGAAGAGCGACAGCAGCGGGCGCAGGATCATAATGCGGCGGAATCCGGCGCGGTGGCGGGCGATCACAGCCGCGAAAACGATGTCGGCGCGATCGCCAATGACATCGCCATCGCCCGCGCCATTGAAAGCGCTCTGCGCGGCTCCGATGGCCAGAGCATATTGTCGATCGCCGCGCTGCTGCTGGCCATCATTCTTCTTTTGGCGCAAGGCGGCGGTTATGTCGGAGGAGCTGCGGTCGCCGCGAATGCCGCCAAGCTGGGTCGACTACCGGGCTTCTTCACCAATGATCGTATTGGCATCGCCGTCATCTGGGGTTTCTCCGCCGCCTTCATCCCGCTGATACGCGAGGTCGTTGTCGTCGAAGCCTACTACGCCTTCGGTTTTGTCAGCGCATTCATCATTACCAGCACGACGGTCTGTTTCGCGCGCGATGACGTGCTGCGCGACCGCGGCATTACCCCCGGCTCGGCCGAGGCGCGTTCGCTGCGCTTCGCCGGCTTTCGGGGCATGCTCGCCAGCTACGCGATGGGCATCGTACTGATCACACAGAAGACCGACGCGCTCGGCGCTATCGTAGTTTTGGCGGTGCTGATCACGCTGTTTCAGCTTTATTACGCCTTCGGCGGCGCTCGGCGAGACCCGGCCAAGCTGTCTGCGTACACCCCCGCGCCGGATGGCAAGCCGGATTACCACAGCGGCATTCAGCGCGCGCATGACAAGGCGCGGGCGCGCGGCATTATCGACCGCGTAAATCAGCTGCTGGAGGAAGGCGCGGTGGTCAAGTTCAACGTGGACTCGGCGCGAATCAGGCGACTGGTGACCTACGTTTACTGCCTGGATAAAGACGCGTTTGAGCTGCAGCGCATGGAAGCCGAATACGATGATGACATTGCACACGAACCGAGCAAAGAACTTGACGACACCTATTTCAAAACCTTCAACGCGCGCGATGAGATCATTGCCAAAATCGAAAGTTATTCGCACTACGGGATCTTCACCTTCATCGACAAGTATTACGCCAATTGGGTCAATGAAGAACACGGTCGCAATGGGGCCGATGTGCAGCGGTCGATGATCAGCTTGATCTTCCCCTTGACCGACGATGACCTGATATTCGAGCAATTTCAGCAATATAAATGGGAGCAGCAGCCGGAAGAAATCTGGCAATTCTGCCGCGAGCGTTATTCCTGGGCCAAAGACCAGTGGCCCAATCTCAGCGGACGGCTGACTACCGTCTGGACGCTGCAAGAGTTGGGCCTGATACCGGATGAAGTTGATATCAAGACCATCATCTCGGTCAACGCGCGCAACGACCTGCGCGAGATCAAGATCCATACGCACGGCCCCTTCGAGCAGGCGCCGGCAGACGGCTCGCCAGCGCCGGCAGACGGCGATACAGAGGCGGGAGACGATTGACCGGCGGCGCATTCAGCGAATTTTGACGGGCGTCTATCGCGTTCCGCGCCCGTCTCGCTTGCCCGAAAATTGGCGAAAGTCTATAATCTGTGCCACACAAGTTTGAGAACTTTGATGGATCACGTTGACCTGACGCAAGCGGCGCTTGAGGGGCTGCAATCCTCGCCGTCATCCGCAACAGCGACACAGAATCAAGCAGAAGCGCATAATCTGCGCGTCCGGATTATTGGCGTATTGATTCGGCGCGGCAGACTCTCGGCCGAGCGCTCGGTCGACGACTGCGCCTCGTTTCTGCAGGTTGACGCTCAGCTGATTGAAGCTTGGGAACTTGGCGAGTCCGTGCCCAGCTTGCCGCAGCTTGAAGGCTTGACGAGATTTCTGCTGGCGACCGCTGACGGCGAAGACGCTGAATCAGCGGAAGTCAACTTCGCCCGCGGCGCTGAATACTACTTGCTGCGCCAACGCATGATCGGCGCGAAGCTGAAATTAGCGAGACAAATGCAGGCTTTCGCGCTAGAAGAACTAGGCGCCAGAACGGGCCTGGATATCGATCTGATCGAGCGCTATGAATTTGGGGAAGTCAAGATTCCGATACATCATCTCTGCGTACTGGCTCAGGCCGTCCGTCAGGACCTACGGTATTTTCTGAGTTCGGACGATTTACAGCGCGGTCAAGATTTGCCCCCTGGCGAAGGCGCGCCGCAAGCTCCCGCCGATTCGGACTTGGTTCGATTTGCGGCTGACGACAACAACCAGGCCTTTATCCGCCTGGCCATGGCCTTCCGCCAAATAAACCGCGAAGATCTGCATCGCATCGCCGAAGCTCTGTACAACATCATCAACGAAAAGCGCGACGCCAACGGCCGCTCGCCCGCCACAGCGTGAACTGACCGCGATGCCGCCGACAACTGCAAAGGCGTATCGATTCAGCGTTTTTCTCTTGCTGGTCAGCCTGATGACCTGCGTCTACATGCTGACTTATCGCGCGGTCATGCAATCCGGCGACACGCTGCGCGCGCTGGATGCGGTAACCAGTCTGTCGCGCCATGGCGACTGGCTTATGGACGAATCGAATTGGTTCAAGCCCAGTCTGCGCATACGCGAGGTTAACGCGCTGCCCCTGAGCGTATACGAAGTCGAAGAGCGTCTCAACATCCAACTCGCCCTGCCCTTGTCGAAGATTGCCGAGACGCTGCCGAGGCTGGGCGTCATACATACGGTTTGGCTCTTCAACGTTTTCGTAAGCGCGCTTATCGCCGGACTGCTCTATTTGCTGGTCATTGCCTTGGATTACTCCCAGGCCGTCGCTGTATTGGTCGCGGTCTCGGCCGGCATCGGGACTAATCTTTGGGCGTATAGCCAGACGTTTTTCCGCGAACCCTTGTCTGCCCTGTTCATATTGCTCGCTCTACTGGCGGCCCAACTGGGGCGTGATCGACCGCTGGCGCAGCGGCTGTTCAGCCTGATCGTCGCTGGCGTAAGTCTCTATTTGGCGTATTTGACCAAGTACTCGGCTGCGCTGGCGATTCCGGCAGCCATTGTATTTGCGCTGCCTGAGCTTCGCATTCTTCACGGGACTTACGCACGGCGCATCGCGCTGATTATTCTGGCGCTGTCGCTGGCGCTCGTTGCAGTATCCATGCTGATCGATCCCTTGCCTGCCGCGCTGCAGCATCTGTCAGCGTCGCTTCACGTTGAACCGACCTATCTCGGCGCCGCGCTGCGCAGCTACATCCTGAGCCCGGGCGCCAGTATTTGGGGGACATCTCCCATCGTCCTGTTATCGCTGGCCGGCGCTGTGCTGCTTTGGCGTCAAGGGCAATTTCGCCTTGTGCTGACGATCTGTCTGATGTCAGTCAGCTATGTACTGGGGCACGCGCTGACAACAGGCGCGCACTGGTTTGGCGGTCTCAGTTGGCCGCCGCGATTTCTGCTGCCCGCGCTTCCGATCTTGATCTTGGCGGCCGCGCCCGTGGCACAGCGACTCTTCAGCTCGGTAAACAGACGCTTGCGAATCTTGTGGGGCGCGCTGCTGCTATACGGCGTATGGATCCAATTCAACAGCGTTGCGCTAAGCTGGGTACATTTTGGCGCGACGCTGCCGGCGGAGTCACAAGGATTATCCGAATGGTTGCCGGCCATGTGGCAGCCAGCTTATTTTCGCTGGTTCGTGCTGCCGCAAAGATGGCAGGACCTGGGCTTTGACTTCTTGTGGACGCGAGCAAACCTTCCGTTGTGGGGCATCAGCTTTGGTTTGCTTATCCTCGTGATAACCGCGACGCTGATTCTGCTGCTTCAGAGACGCCAAAGCAAGCTGCGCTATGCTTCATTAATACTGTTGCCGCTTTGCCTGGCCGCCGTTTACCTGAACCTCAGTTCGGCTTATTTCAAGGACCCGCGAACCAACTCGCAGCAGAAGGCGCTTCATGAGGCGCTGGCCTATCTCGAGCGATCCTCCGCGCCCGACGACATTCTGCTGCTGCCGGGTAATGACTATGGCAACTTCATTCTGAATCATCATACTGCGGTCGCTCCCCGCGTCATTGTATTGCCGCGCCCGCTGGCGCAGGCCGCAAGCGACAGGCAAGCGGCGCAGGTTGTTTCCAATAACGCCAATAGCTGGTTTGACGTGCATTCGCTGCGCGTGATCCAGCATGTGGCGGGGCGTCACGATCGCATCTGGCTGCTGGCCAATACCAGCCCCTTTATGTCCTGGAGCTTCCGACCGCTGGAGCGCTATCTGGCGATGCATGCCTA
>JAGWBC010000088.1:0-7998 GCA_021296115.1 Anaerolineae bacterium
TGCGCCATCAAATCGTAAGCGATGACCTGCGCGCGCCGGAAATGGCCGAAGCCGTCGAAAAGTGCGTGCATTGCGGCTTCTGCCTGGCAGCCTGCCCGACCTACAACCTGCTCGGCGAAGAGATGGATTCGCCGCGCGGCCGCATATACCTGATGAAGAATGTGCTGGAAGAGAATCTGCCCGCCGCCGAAGCGCAGCCCTATATCGACCGCTGCCTGGGCTGCATGGCTTGCGTGCCCGCCTGCCCCTCAGGCGTGGAATATGGCGATCTGCTGGTCGGCTACCGCACGCTGCAGGAGATGGAGCGGCAACGCCCGCCTATGGACGCGCTGGCGCGTAAGCTCATTTGCGAGACCTTGCCCTATCCGCGGCGCTTCCGGCTGGCTGCATTGACCGGCAAGCTGGGCAAGGCGCTGCTGCCTGCGCTGCCCGACGCTTTCGCCGCCATGCTGAGTCTGCTGCCCGACAGTCTGCCAGCGGCACAGCCTCTTCCGCCGGTTCTGCCCGCCCAGGGCGAGCAGCGGGGAAAAGTGGCACTGCTGCTGGGTTGCGTGCAGGATGTGCTGGCGCCGCAAATCAGCCACGCGGCGGCGCATGTCCTGGCGCGGAACGGCGTCGAAGTGCATATTCCGCGCCAGCAAGGCTGCTGCGGCTCAATCCTGCTGCACCTGGGCGAGGAGAATCGCGCCCGAGACCTCGCCCGGCGCAACTTCGGCTGCATCCCTGAAGACGTGGATGCCATAATAACTACAGCGGCTGGCTGCGGCTCCGGCATGAAAGACTACCAATTGCTCTTCAAGGGCCAGGCGGATGCCGCGCGCGCAGCTGCCTTCTCGTCCAAAGTCATCGACTTCAGCGCCTACCTGGCTCGTCTGGGCCCGCGCGAGATGAAGGGATTCCCTAGCGAGCGCCGCGTTGTCTATCAGGACGCCTGCCATCTGCTGCATGCGCAAGGCCACGGTAGCGAGCCGCGAGCGCTGCTGGCTGCCATTCCCAATCAGCGCCTGGTGGAAATCGCCGATGCCGGCATGTGCTGTGGTTCCGCCGGAACCTACAACATTGATCAGCCGGAGATCGCGGCCGAATTGGCGCGGCGCAAAGTCGAGTCAATCCTGGCTGCCCAGCCGGACATGGTCGTCTCCGCCAATATCGGTTGCATCGCGCAATTGCGCCAGGAACTCGCGCAGCAAGAAATCGCGCTTCCAGTCACGCATATTGCGCAAGCGCTGTGGTCAGCCGGCGACAGTTGATCTCAGCCAAGCAATAACCAGGTAAAGCAAAAAAACCCATCCGAAGATGGGGCTTCTGCCGCTTGCAGCAATGGGTCAGGCAATGTGCCTAACTGCTAGGTACGATGACGGCATCGATGACGTGGATGACCCCGTTGCTAGCTTCAATGTCGACCAGCTCAAGCACGATGTTTGCGCCGTCGATCATCACGCCCATATCACTAACTGAGAGGGAGGCTTCGCTGCCGTTGGCCATGGCGACCGCGGCATTGCCCATGTCATCAACCAGTCCGCCCAGTTGGAAACTGTAGACCGTGCCCGGATACACGTGGTATTGCAGGATGGCAGTCAGCAAGTCGGCATCAGCCACGATATCTTCCAAGCCTTCTACTGCGGCGAAGGCGGCGTCCACTGGCGCGAAAACGGTGACTGCGGCGGCTGGGTCGGCCAGCAATTCGAGCACACCCGGATCAGCCGCGCCAACAGCCGTCAGCAAGGTGGTGAACTGCGGCTCTTCAGCGCCCGCCAGCTCAACCACGATGTCGGCGATGGTGCGCAGCTCTGGCACGATGACCGCGTCGATGACGTGAATGACGCCGTTGCTGGCTTCAATGTCGATCATGTCCAGGACGAGCCCGGCTTCGGCAACGGTGATGCCTGCGCCGAGGTCAAGAGCCTCTTCGCCCATGGCGCCGGCGACATCAAATGCCTGCCCGCTGAGCGTGACGACAGGTACGCTGACATGCCCCATATCATCCGCCTCTGCGCCTTCCAACGCAGCCACAACATCAGCCGAGCCGATGCTGCCAGCGACAACATGATACAGCAAGATTTCATTCAAGCGCGACGTGCCTTCTTCAGACAGGATCGCGCCGAATGCCTCTTCGCCAAGGGCTTCCGCGAGCGCGGCGAACGCGGCGTCGGTCGGGGCGAATACGGTAAGCTCAGCCTCAGGATCGGCCAGAGCGGCGACGATGCCCGGATCAGCAGCGCTGACGGCAGCCAGCAAGGCGCTAAACTCCGGCATTTCAGCTTCGGCAGAGGCAAGGACTATGTCGGCGATGGTGGCGTCGTGGCCATCAGCCAGGGCGGGCAAAGCAACGAGCAGAGCAAACGCGGCAAGTATTGCGACGATGATGCGGTACATGTGATTCTGTCCTTTGCTAGAATTCTGTATATTCAGAATTTTGTAAAAGTACAATATCACATGAATGACCAATCGCGGGCGGCGAATTGTAAATTATGTGTAAATTCAATTTGCGGGATTGGCGCGGGACCGGCGGGAACAAAAAGGGGCGGCCTACTAACCCGCCCCGCTTTGCTTAGTTCAGCCTGGCGCTCCGCCTCGTCAGCAATTCGCCCTGACGTATTTCTGCCCGATCCAGCCCGTCAGCCCCCGGTAATTGACTTGATACCAAAAGGTGGTTCTGGAGAGCGAATTGAGGTTTGAGCCGCGCGGGATATATTCCAGTGTTTCGGCTTCCTGAGACGGGGCGGCGCGCAGCCTGAGATGGCCCGTCGTGTGGATAGGACAACCTTCCACCGCCGCCGGCTGAGCAGACGCCGGTTGGCTCTCTGCTGGCTCGGCCGCAACAGGCACACTGGCCGTCGGCGGCTCGCCCGGCGTCAGGACCACAGTGCCGGGGCGCCTCAAGTGGGCGCAGGAGCTATTGCCCTTGCGGTAGGCGTCTATCGCTGACACCGTGCGAGGAGTGTTGGCCGAATCAATGAAGACTAGCGAGCCCAATTGCGGGAAACATATTTCGACGCCCTGCTCGACGTATCCCCAAAGATTAACTGCCGAGATAAAGCCGGCGTCGACTACGGACTGAATACCGACGCCTGCCCCATCAAGCTGTGTGCATTGAACGCCGCTCGCCAGACCGTATGTCGCCGAAACCACTGCCACCTCAGCCGGCAATTGGCCACAGGTCTGCGGGACTTCTGGCTGCGGCAGAGAAAGATTAGTAGTCCCGGTCCCCTCCACAATCTCATCGGCGTCCAGTTCGCAGATATTCGAAACGCCCCTAATGGTCGTGTGACTGTCGTCTTGCTTGACTCCTCGTTTGCAATTTTCGACTACGACATTGATCAGCGTCAGCTTGCCATCACGAACTTCAAAAGCCGGACCGCTCCTTGTTCCCTCGAACCTGATCTTAATATCCCTGATTATCAGGTGGGCGTCTTTGACCTCGAAGACAGGGTCAGATTTGTCCGCGTTGATTGTGTGGTTTCTGCCGTTTATTAAGAGGTCTTCCGTGATCGATGGCTGATCTCCTGACCGGGGTTTGTCATCTCGCGTGAAGATGATGGTGTCGTCTCCGCTGCCCGCCTCGCAATCCTGTCGCTCTCTGTCTTTATTGGCGGCGTTGATCGCGCTATGCAAGGTGCATGTGTAGTCGATGTAGATATCTACTGCCGCGACAGGCCAAGCAGTCACAAAAATCAGACTCAATATCAGCACGAGTAATGCGCGCTTTTTGGCAACATTCGTCAACCTTAACATATCTTACTCCAATGGGAATTCACGTCTCATATGCAAATACTATACGTCGCCCTTGGGCAATGCAAGTTAGCCCTTGCCGCGCGACGACGTAAATCTGTGCCTGTGACCACCGCAGCCAGGTCGAAGTCATTAGCGCCGGCTGCCATGGAAACTGCTGTGCGCAACATCATCTACCAGGCGTAGGCTTTTGGCGCTTCGCCGCCGGGTCCGGGGAAGATCTCGTCCAGCTTCCGCAGCGTTTCCTGGTCGAGCCTGATGGCTGTCGCGCGGGCGGCGCTCTCCAATTGCTCCATGGTCCGCGGACCAATAATCGGCGCGCTGACGGCTGGATTGTGCAGCAGCCAGGCCAAAGCAACCTCGCCGGGCGGATGGCCGATCTCGCGGCAGAGGCCCTCCCAGGCTTCCAATTGCGGGCGCTTGTCTTGCACCTTGGCGACAAAATCGGGATTGCTGCGCCGGCCCGTTTCGACCTTTTCCAGCGCGCCGCCCAACAGGCCGCCGCCCAGCGGGCTCCAGGGTATCAGCCCAACGCCATAATGACGGCAAGCCGGGATGACCTCCAATTCGACCGCCCGGTTATCCAGATGATAAATGCTCTGCTCGCTGACCAATCCCAGCATATGCCGCCGGTCAGCTTCCTGGCAGGCGGTGGCGATATCCCAGCCGGCAAAATTGCTGGAGCCGATATAGACCACCTTGCCCTGCCCGATCAGGCTGCCAAAACTCTGCCAGACTTCGGACCAGGGGCAGTCGCGATCGACGTGGTGCATTTGGTAGATGTCGATACGGTCCGTCCGCATGCGCTGCAAGCTGCCTTCGCAGTGCTTGCGGATCTTGTAGGCGGACAAGCTGCGGATGTCGCGATTGGGCTCGGGCAAGTACTCCGCACGGCTGACCGGGTTGTAGACTTTGGTCGCCAGCACGACGGCATCGCGGCGCCCGCCGCCTTGAGCGAACCACTCGCCGATGATCTCCTCCGTCAAGCCGTATTCGACCTGCCGGCCGTAAACATCAGCCGTATCAAAAAAGTTGATGCCCAATTCCAGAGCCCGATCCATAATGGCAAAGGCATCTTCTTTTGCTGTCTGCCAGCCGAAGTTCATCGTGCCCAGGCATAAATTGCTCACCAATACGCCGTGTCGTCCCAAGCGTCTGTGCTCAATTGACATATTATCTTTGTCTCCTCTATATCATCTGTTCTTATCCTAGGACTAACATAACAGCATCGACCCAGATTCCACAAGACAATTCACGCATTTTGACGTATAGTCGGTCGGCAGACGACCATTAGAATTCCGGAGAGCATGATGCAAGCCACCTTGACCGTTGCCGACCTGGAAGCGAGCTGGCAGCAGACGGAGAAATCGCCGCAGGACATGGGCACAGTGGAAATGATCGCACGGCGGCCGAAGCCCGAAGAGCGCGAAGAATTGCAAGGCGCTGCCTTTACCGCGCAGGCGGGCTTGGCCGGCGATGACTGGCTGCGGCGCAGCGCCGACCCCGACGCGCAAATCACCATGATGAACAGCCGCGTGATTCAGCTGCTCAGCGGCGACCGCTCGCGTTGGTCGCTGGCGGGCGATCAGCTCTTCGTCGACCTGGATATATCGCAGGACAACCTGCCCGCGGGCACACGCCTGCAGATCGGCGAGGTCGTCATGGAAGTTTCCAGCCTGCCGCATACCGGCTGCACCAAATTCGCACGGCGTTTTGGCGGGGCGGCGCGCAAGTGGACGGGGACCGACCAGGGCCAGCGGGAGAGGCGGCGCGGCGTCTACACCAAAGTCATCGTGGACGGCGAGATTAGAGTGGGCGATCGCATCCAAAAGCTGTAAGGATTGTCCGGTACTCAAAATCCGACGTCGGTACGTTTGGGCAGGGCGGACGCCGCGCTTTTACGCACCGCACCGTCGTTACCCTACCGGGCAAACCTCGTAGATCAAAGCAGGAGACCCCATGTTACAGGGCAAACTGATACACCCGCAAATTCTCGACGCGCTGGGGCAAGCCGGGCACGGCTCGACCATATTGATACCCGACGGCAACTACCCCTTCGCCACCGGCGCCAACCCGCGCGCCCAGCGGGTTTACCTCAATCTCGCGCCCGGCATGGTCAGCGTCACCGATGTGCTGGACGCGGTTTTGAGCGCGACGCCCGTGGAAGCCGCTCAGGTCATGCGGCGCGATGATGGCGCCGAGCCGAGCATTTATGCCGACTTCCGCGACATGCTGCCGGACGATGTCGAGCTGACGCCACTGGAACGATTCGAGTTCTACGACGAAGCGCGCAAGGACGACTGCTGCCTGGTCATCGCCACGGGCGAGCAGCGGATTTACGCCAATATCCTGCTGACTATCGGCGTGGTGGATCCGCCGGCGGAGCAGGCGGTGTAGGCCGCAAACGGATTTCTGGCGGTAGTCCCTTTTCATGTAAATACGGGCGACTCACAGAGTCGCCCCTACGCTTTCAGGTGAAGTGAGAACATGCCAATAGAAGCAATTGTCTTTGATATGGACGGTGTGCTGGTCGATAGCGAAGTCTATTGGGACAAATCACGCGTCGACTTCGCCCGTGACCGCGGCAAAGTCTGGACCGACGAGTTTCAGCGCCTGGCTATGGGCCGCAGCACGGTCGGCTGGGCCGGCGTCATGCAGGAGAAGCTGGCGCTGGACGAGTCCATCGACGACATCATCGCCGAGATGAAAGCGCGGGTGATCGCTCACTACGAAGAACGTTTGCCCGCCCGCCCCGGCGCCCTGGAATCGGTCAGCCACATGCAGCAGCATTTCCGCGTCGGCCTGGCGTCCGGCTCGCCCACCGAGATCATCAAAGCGGTGCTCAGCATCACCGGTTTGGATCAGATATTCGAAGTCATGATCTATGGCGATGAGGTCAAGCGGGGCAAACCGGCGCCGGACATCTACCTGAAAGCGCTGGAGCAATTAGGCGTCGCGCCGGCGGTCAGCCTCGGCATCGAGGACTCGGCCAATGGCTTGCGCTCGCTGAAGGCGGCCGGCATGTTGGCCGTAGCCGCGCCCAGCCCGGATTACCCGCTGCCGGACGACATTCTCGCGCAGGCGGACGCGCATATCAGTACGCTGGAAGATTTCACTGTTGATCTCGTTCGGGGGATTGCGGGAGGCGGACGGCTCTGACGAATGCCAAAGCCGTCCGCTAGTTGGCGCGCTAGTCGTTGTCGATGATCCGGAAGGTGGCTCTGCAATAGCGAGACGGGAAGTAGTAGCCGCTGGGGAAGGGATTGCCGCTGTCCTGCGACATGGTTACGGTTACCGTTTCGTTGGGCTCGTCAGCCGCGTCATTCATGGGCCTGATGTAGAATCCATAGTTGCTGTGTCCACTGGAGAACTTGTCTGTGACGCAGCTCCCATTTGGTTGGAGGTAACCGCTATTGCTGAACACATTGTAGTCCACTCCCAAGGTGGCGCTGCCGCTGAAGCAGAGGCGGAAGTGCGCTTCATGCCCGCAGCCAGCGCCAAGAGAAACGCGATTCACATGAAAATGCGCATTGTCCCAATTGTACTCGGAAATGTTGCCGCCGCGACTATGGAAGATAACGTACATATTTATGCCCTGTGCCTGGACGGCCGGCAAAGCGACCGCGCCCAAGACGAGGAGCAGAAGCAATACAGTGAGTAGCCGCGCCACACGCCGTCGCTTCCAACTGCAATGTGTAAGTGTTTCATGACCATTCCCTTTGCATTGCGTGAATAGGTCAGCAGAATATATGCAGCTTCGACAAATAGCGAAAGGTTTCCCCTGTCAAATTACACTACGCGTAGCCTACGCAAAGCCTACACCCGCCCTGCGCAAATCGCCGTAGTCCTTTATTCATACAGGATAGCGCGATTTCTTACAATCTAATGAACATTTGATTATTTTCCCCTCCAGCCGCTTGAAAAGGGCAATTGCGGATGGATTCAGCCCGAACACAGGGCAAATTGACAGTCGGCGCGGCAAAGGCTAGAATCGCCCTTGACATATCAAAAGCGGTGCCAAGCAAATGCGCTTGACCACAAATACTGCAGACCGTATACAGTGTCGTAAAACCGCATGACCGCCACCCATGTCATCGCCATTGACCTGGGCGCGACTTCCGGCCGCGTCATGGACATCGCTTTTGACGGCGGGCGATTGACGCTGGAAGAAGTCCACCGCTTTCCCAATATCCCGGTGCGGACGCCGAATCTGCTGCACTGGGATGTCCTGCGTCTCTGGCACGAGATCACCGTCGGCATCAGCGG
>JAGWBC010000088.1:8282-22334 GCA_021296115.1 Anaerolineae bacterium
GCGAGCACCATGCAGCTTTACAACCCGACGCTCGGCGATTGGGACCGCGACATCATGGACGCCGTCGGCATCCCGACAGATCTGCTGACGCCAATCCTCGCGCCCGGCACGCGCATCGGCCAGTACCAAGGCATTGACGTTATCCTGCCGGCCTGCCACGACACCGGCAGCGCAGTCGTCGCCGTGCCTACGACCACGGAGAATTACGCCTACTTGAGCAGCGGCACCTGGAGCCTGCTGGGGCTGGAGCTGGATGAGGCGATCATCAGCGATGCCTCGTATCAAGCCAATGTCACCAACGAAGGCGGCTACGGCGGCACGTTCCGATTATTG
Source organism: Anaerolineae bacterium (assembly GCA_021296115.1). GTDB lineage: Bacteria > Chloroflexota > Anaerolineae > Aggregatilineales > Phototrophicaceae > UBA6055. The sequence continues at coordinate 8,616 of JAGWBC010000088.1, forward strand.
AAAAACATTATGGGGCTGTGGGTGGCCGATCAGTGTCGGGCGACCTGGGCTGCGCAGGGGAATGATTACAGCTTCGCGCAATTGACGGCGATGGTGGAAGGCGCGGCGCCCTTCAAAGCCTTTATCGAGCCGGACGACCCCTCGTTCTTGCCGCCGGGCGACATGCCTGCGCGGATCATCGACTTCTGCCGCCGCAGCGGGCAAGCCATCCCCGAAAGCGATGCCGAGATCATGGCGACCGTTTATATCAGCCTTGCTTACAAATACCGCTATGTGTTGGAGCAGTTGATCGAAGTAAGCGGGCGGGCGGTGGACCGGCTGCATATCATCGGCGGCGGCTCGCGTAATACCCTGCTCAATCAGATGACGGCCAACGCCATCGGCCGTCCGGTGATCGCGGGACCGGCGGAAGCCACGGCCACGGGCAACGCCATCGTGCAGCTCATCGCCATCGGCGAATTGGGCGGCGTGACGGAATCACGCGCGCTGCTGAGCCAATCCGCTGAAAATCGCCTGTATGAGCCGCAGGACAGCGCCAGCTGGGATGACAATTACCCGCGCTTTTGCGCCTTACTGGATTGAGCGCATGAACGACGCCTTGCTGGAACTGCGTGGGATCGACAAGCATTTTCCCGGCGTGCACGCGCTGAAAGACGCGCAATTTGATGTGCGACGCGGCGAGGTGCATGCGCTGATCGGCGAGAACGGCGCCGGCAAGTCCACCATGATCAAGATCGTCTCCGGCGTGTATCAGCCCGACACGGGCGAAATCTTGCTCGACGGGCGGCGCGTAGCATTCAACAACCCGCGCGAGGCGCACGCCGCCGGCATCGCCACGATCTACCAGGAACTCGGCTTGTATCCGGAGCTTTCGGTCGCCGAGAATATCTTCATGGGGCACGCCCCCACTATGAAACGCTTCGGCTTCCAGGCTATTGACTGGGAGGAAATGGAACGACAGGCGGCTGCGCTGTTGGCGGAGCTCAACATCGACAATCTTGATGTCAGCGAGAAAGTGGGCACGCTGAATGTCGGCAATCGCCAGCGGGTGGAGATCGCCAAGGCGCTCTCGCTGGATGCGCAAATCCTGATCATGGACGAGCCGACCGCGGCGCTCAGCGAAAGCGATGTCGAACAGCTATTCAGCATTGTGCGCCTGCTGCGCGAGCGCGGCGTCAGTATCATTTACATCAGCCACCGCCTCAACGAAGTCTTTGAGCTGGCCGACCGCGTGACCGTGCTGCGCGACGGCGAGTACATCGGCACGCAAGACGTCCGCGCCACCAACGAAGCCGAACTCATCAGCATGATGGTCGGGCGCACCATCGAAAATCTCTTCCCCAAGCAGACAGCCAAGATCGGCGATGTGGTGCTGGAGGTACGCAACCTCAATCGGCCGCCGCTGACCCGCGATATCTCATTCAGCGTGCGCGCCGGCGAGATCGTGGGTTTTGCCGGTCTGGTCGGCTCCGGGCGCAGCGAGACCGCGCAAGTCGTCTTCGGCGTGCTGCCGGCCGAATCAGGAGAGATCCTGCTCGAAGGCCGGCCGGTCAAGATCAGCCGCCCCTCCGAGGCGGTGGATCACGGCATCGGCTACGTGCCCGAAGACCGCGGACATCAAGGGCTGATCCGCGAGATGACCATCCGCGAGAATAACTCGATGGCGGTGCTGGAGTTGGTCTCGAAGAATACCTTCATCAGCCGCGCCAAAGAACGTGCGCTCGCCAACCATTCGATCCGGCAGCTCAGCATCCGCGCCACCGGTCCCGACCAAATCACCAACAAGCTGTCGGGCGGCAACCAGCAGAAGGTGGTGGTCAGCAAATGGCTGGCGAGCAGCCCCAAAGTGCTGATCATGGACGAGCCGACGCGCGGCGTTGATGTCGGCGCCAAAGCGGAGATCCACCGCTTGATGAGCCAGTTGGCCGCCGAGCAGGGGCTGGCGATTCTGATGATTTCCAGCGAATTGCCGGAAATCCTGGGCATGAGCGACCGCATTCTGGTCATGCGCGAGGGGCGCCTGGTCGGCGAATTCTCACGCGCGGAAGCGACCCAGGAACTAATAGCCCACGCCATGATGAGCGAAGAAGCGCGTCAAGCGGCGGGAGCGGGCCTGTGAGCAAGACGAAACGCGGGCCCTCAGTTCAGCGCCGTCCGCTGCACTTCATCGGCATCGCGCTGGCGCTGGTCATCCTCGGCGCTTATTTACTGCTGCCCTTCGTCGTCCAGCCGGAGCGCGGCCCCTCGACCGTAGCCGTCTTGACCGAGAGCAAAAGCGCCAATGAGCTGGGCTTGTTCAAGACCGGGCTGGAAGTCATCCCGCTGGCCGGGCTGGGCATATTGCTGCTGGGCATTTGGAATGTCATTACGCCGGCAGCCAGCCGCGCCATCTCGCTGCTGATGAGTATGGCCGGCTTGCTGGTCGTCGTCTATTACATCAACTTCTTCCGCGACTACGCCGCTGACGAAGCCACATTCATTAACAGCATGGACAGCGCCTTTTGGATCATGCTGGTCGCAGGTGTGCTGGCCGTCCTGCAAATCGTGATCCCGCGCGCCGTGCCGGAAGAACGCTACCGCATCACCAAACTCTTCGGCAATCAGGAGAGTGTCATCCTCTTTGGTTTGCTGCTGCTGATTTTCGTGATCGGCATCGCCAATCCGCGATTTTTGCAGGAGCGCAATATCTCCGACATATTGCAGGGCAACGCCTACATTGCCGTAGCGGCCCTGGGTATGACCATGGTGATCGTCACCGGCAATATCGATATCTCCGTCGGCTCGCTGATCGGCTTGCTGGCGGTGATCAGCGGGCGGCTGGTGGTTGCCGGCCTGCCCTCGCCTCTCGCCTGGCTGATACCACTATTCGTCGGGGCGGGCATCGGCGCATTCATCGGCTTTTTGGTCGCCTACTTGAGAATACCCTCGATTGTGGTGACTTTGGGCATGCTCAGCATCATCAAAGGCATCTTGATCATCTGGACCGCTGGCGAGCGCGTCACCGATATGCCCGCCGATTATCACCTCTCGCAGATGCGGCCCCTGGGCATTCCCATGCCGATTATTATCATGGTCGCGCTGACCATAGTGGTGGTGCTGTGGATGCGCTACAGCGCGACCGGGCGCGCCTTCTACGCCTTGGGCGGCAATGCGGAAGCAGCGCGCCTTTCCGGCTTGTCCCAGCGGCGCCTGCTGATGACCGTCTTCACACTCAACGGCGTCTTCGTCGGCGTTGCCAGCGTCATGTATTCGACGCAATTCCAGATCATTCAGGTGACGCCGCCGCCGGCGCTGGAGCTGTCGATCATCACCGCCTCTGTCGTGGGTGGCGTCAGCATCCTGGGCGGGACCGGCACCGCCATCGGCTCGACCCTGGCGACGCTCTTGCTCAACTTCATCCGCTCGGCCATGATCTTCATCAACGTCTCGCCCTTCTGGCTGAAGACAGTGCAAGGTCTGCTGATCCTGGTGACGGTGCTAGCCGATTTGATTCGCCGTCGGCGCCAGCGGCAGTAAAAGTCCGCGCCAGTTAGCTGCTCAAGCGAGGAGAGAACGTATGTTGTATTCCGAAGCGGGAGAAGTCGAATTTCAGCACTATACTATACTGTAATGATTCCAAGGCTTACAAGCGTGGTGACTAGACTGGATATGGCGACGAAGACCAAGGCAAGAACGCTGGCGCCGCCAGTGATTCTTATGCGCCAACGGCGCTCGCGTTCTATCATGTCGCTGAGCTCTTTGAATCCGTTGCGCATATCCTCAGTCTGTTTGTCGATTTTCGCATCAATCGCTATTCTCGCGTCATTAACTTCCTTGCGGACGAAGTCCTTTGTCGCCAGCGAATCCAGCCAGCCCTCGATTCTGCCGATACTGCGTTCGTGCCGATTGATGCTGTCTTCAATATCCACGCGTTTCGCCTACGTCAAATCCACCCATAATATAGCACTAGTGTTGCGTAATTTCCAGCAGGCGTCAAGATTTCAAAGTGATGCCAAGATAGCTTTTGTCTCAATGAACGAGTAGCCAAGTAATATGGTCAGACACGAATCGGTGAAAAGCTGCGTCTCCTCTTGATCAGTCAAGAAGGCGTGCTCTTCGTCATCATGTTGGTTTCCGTGCTGTTTCTGGCGACCCGCACCGACAAATTCCTCACCGTCGACAACCTCTTGCAGCAAGGCCGATTCATGACCGAGATCGGCCTCATCGCCATTCCCATGACCTACATCATCATCACCGGCGGCATCGATCTGTCTGTGGGGTCGATTCTGGGGTTGGCCGCCATTGTGCTCGGCTGGACCTGGCAAGAACTTGGCTTCCCGCTGGAGCTGGCGATCGTCACCGCCATTATCAGCGGAACGCTGGCCGGTTTCGTCAACGGGCTTTTCATTGTGCGCGTCGGTGTGCCGCCGCTGATCATGACACTGGCGACGCTGGCCTTATACCGCGGGCTGGCGGAGGGCATCAGCGAGGCGCGCTCAGCCAGGGGCTACCCGGAGTGGTTTTTCGAGCTCGGCCAGGGCGAGTTGCTCGGCATCCCTACCCAGCTCTGGCTGTTGATTGTGGCGGTGATTATCTTCGCCATTGTGCTGGCGCGCACGCGGCTCGGGCGCGGGCTATACGCGATCGGCAACAACGAAACGGGCGCGCGCTTCAGCGGACTTACCGTCAACCGTCACTTGCTCTTTATCTACACATTTTCCGGCTTCATGTCGGCAGTCGCCGGTTACATCTTCGTATCGCGCGTAAGCACCACCCGCTCGGACATGGGCACGGGCATTGAGCTGGATGTGATCGCCGCTGTCGTCCTGGGCGGCACGAGCATATTCGGCGGCACTGGTTCCGTCCCGGGAACGATAATCGGCGTCGTGCTGATACAGCTATTAAAGAATGGCCTGGTTTTGACCGGCGTCACCAGCGACGCGACGATAGTGGTCATCGGCAGCGTGCTCATCTTTGCTATACTGGTGAACAACTTCATTCAACGGAGGCAAGATGAGAGTTAGTCAGGATAGTTGGGAATTCACCCGGATTTGGTACTGATTTCCAAAGAAAGGAGGTGCGTCGCGCCAAGTACAAACTGCAACTTCCAACTTCGTTTACCCATTTAGTCTTATGGAGTCAAAGTCATGAAGAAGAAGACACTCGCAATAACCCTGATACTGGCGCTCTTCCTTGCGCTGGTCAGCATGCCGCTCAGCGCGCAAGACCGCTGGGACGGCTCCGACGAACTCGACGTCAATCCGCTCGAATGTATGGGCGCGGAAATGATGGACGACGAAGACGGCGAAGAAATGATGGACATGCCCGAATATGACGGCGGCATGGTTGCCATGGGCGATATGGACATGGCCGGCCAGGACATCGTCGTGGTTGATGTTCCCAAGCTGATCGGCATCGGCTACTTCGGCGCCACCACCCTCGGCCAGCAGCAAGCGGCTGAAGAGCTGGGCAACGTCAGCGTCTCCACCGATGGCCCGACTGACGCCAATATCGACGATCAGATCCAGGTCATTGACAGCTACATCACGCAGGGCGTGGACGGCATCCTTTTCGCCGCCAACGACCCGGTCGCCATCGCGCCGGTACTGCGCAGAGCGCTGGAAGCCGGCATTTACGTGGTTGGCTACGATGCCAATTCCGAGCCTGACGCGCGCCAGTGGTTTGTCAACCAGGCCGAGTTTAACGGCATCGGCAAGGCGCTGATCGACAGCCTCGTCGACCAAAAGGGCGAAGACGCCTCCTTCGGTATCGTCACTTCGACCTTCACCACACCGAACCAGGCCCGCTGGGTCTCGGAAATGTGGGCTTACGCCAGCGAGTGCTTCCCCGATCTGGACTGGCTGGAAACCTTGGAAGCGCAGGAAGACGCCGGTTTGAGCTTCCAGCAGGCGCAGACTCTGATCAACAAATATGGCGAAGACTTGGACGGCATCATCGGCTTGACGTCGGTCGCCACGCCCGCCAGCGCCGACGCCGTCAACCAGGCTGATGTCTGCGAAGATGTCGCCGTAGTTGGTCTGGCGCTGCCTAACGCCATGAAGCCCTACGTCAGCACGGGTTGCGTCCGCGATGTGATTTTGTGGAACCCGGTCGATCTCGGCTACGCCGCGCTCTACGTTCTGCGCGCGGTTGTTGATGGCGAGTTCCAGCCGGGCGACAGCTCCGTCATGGCCGGCAAGCTGGGCGAACTGATGGTCGTCAATGGCAGTGAAGTCTTGCTTGGCCCACCCTTCGTCTACAACATGGACAACATCGACGACTTCGACTTCTAGGGGATTTTACCCCACCCCCAAACCCCCTCCCCGATAAATCAGGGAGGGGCTTAAGCTAGCTGAGAGCTGTCATCGTTGAAGGGCATGTGCTCTGAATCGATTAAGTCTCCCCCATCGCAATGGCGGGAGATTTAGAGGGGGTAGACAGATGACCAATCCGCTCGAAAGCCTCATCAAGATGACCCGCGCCCTGGGCGAGCCGGCCATGGACTACGTCATCATCGGCGAGGGCAATACCTCCATGCGGCTGGACGACGAGAGCTTCCTCGTCAAAGCCAGCGGTCATCAGATGCAGGGCATCGGCGAATCAGGCTTTGTGGCTGTGCGATTCGCGCCCATGCTGGCTATGCTGGACGACCCGCCGGCCACGCTCAGCCAGCAGAAGGCAATCACGCAGGCGGCAAAAGTCGACCCCGCCGACGCGCGCAGCCCCTCAATCGAAGTCAGCTTCCACGCCATGCTGCTGCACGAGTGCGGCGTGACGACCGTCGGGCATACCCATCCCACCGCGATCAACCAGGTGATGTGCAGCGATTATGCCGCGGACTTCGCGCTGCAGCGGCGTTTCCCCGACGAAGTGGTGCTCTGCGGACCGCAATCGGCGCTAGTGCCCTATGCCGATCCCGGGCTGCCGCTGGCGCTGGTGATGCGGGATCGCGCGCGCGCTTACATGGTGGAATATGGCGAAGCGCCCAAGCTGATCCTGCTGGAGAACCACGGCATGATCGCCCTCGGCGACACAGCCGCCGAAATCCTCAAGATCACGGCCATGGCGGTCAAGGCGGCGCGGATTTTCCTGGGCGCGCTGCTGACCGGCAAGCCCACGCGTCTGCCTGACGACGAAGTACAGCATCTTTACCAGCGCCCGGACGAGATCTACCGCCGCAAACTATTTGTCGCCAGCGATTCCAACAGCTAGAATTACGCCCAGTATTCGCCCAACGCATTAGGAGAGATTCCCATGCCCACTCACGGCGCTTTGACTTGGCTGATCCCCGATGCTTACCTGGCGGCGCCAGCCGATGACGACCCGGTCAACAAGAACCACGAATCAATCTGCATCCTTAACGTCAGCGCGGACGATGCCAATGTGCTGCTCGACTTTTACTTTGAAGACCGCGAGGCGGTCGAAGGCGTCGCCATCACTGTGCCGGCCAAACGCTGCCCGCATGTGCGGCTGGACAAGCCCGAGCAGCTCGGCGGGTACGTTATTCCCTTTGATGTGCCCTACGGCGTGCGTGTGCGCAGCGATGTGCCGATATCGGTGCAGTATTCGCGCATGTACGCCAGCGGCGGGCAAATCGAGAGCCTGATCACCACCATCGCCTATCCGGTCACATAAGACGCCCGCGGCGGACGCCCTACTCCCTCAAGAGCGTGGGCCAAGCGCGGAACAGCAGGCGCTGCTCGGGCCTGTAGCGCGCGAAGGTCTCGGGCAGGATATGCGGTTCTTCATCCATCGTGGCGATATTCTGCGATTTCATCCAATAGGGCCCGTAGCCGATGTGCAGGGTCTTGCGCGTCTGCCGCGAATGATTGGTCAGCCCGCCATGCCGCAGATTCTCCGTGAACAAGATGGCGTCGCCCGCCTTGACCGGCAAGCCGATCATGCCCGGTTCTTTGTCCGGGTCGCTGCCCTCGTAGGGTGATTCCATGTTGCTTTTATGCGTTGCCGGCACGACGCAGAACTCGCCTTGGCCCGGCCCCACATCGTGCACGAAGTAGATCATCCGCACCATCATGCAGCTGATGCCCTGCCCGGTGTACGAATAGCGATATTTTGAGGCGACCGGTCCACCCAGATGCGTGCCCGTCTGGTTGCCCGGATAGCGGATGCGAATCTCCGAGTTGTTGATCGTCGGGCGCTCTTGCACGATGGCGCGAATGTAGTTCATGGTCGGCGCGTGATCGACCAGCATATCAAAGGCGCTGTCGCCATTAAAGAAGTCTTCGATGATCATGGTCTCGCCTTCTTCGCGCGCGCCCTGAACGAAGTAGCCGTAATCCGCATCGTAGCGGTACTCGGGTCCCCAGGCGCTGACCTTGTCGACCGGGCGCTTCAACTGCCGCGTCGCGCGATCCTCCAGAGCGTCGATCGCCGCCGCCAAGCGCTTGATCTCGTCCGCGCTCAGCAGCCCGGGGATGACCAGGTAACCCAGCCGGTCAAATTCATAGGTCTCTACTTTGTTCATTGTCACTTTCCTTTTGACAGCGGACTTCTGCTCTCGCCGCTGGTTGAGCTCAAGTTGCGCCGGCCGATGAAGACCAGCTCTACCGGGCAGTCCAGCCCGTGCCCGCCGCCCTCGATGATGGTCTCGGTTCCAACAAAGCCGCCGTCGTCGCTGGACGACAGCGCATAGATGATCTCGTAAGGTATCTCACGTCCATCAACCGGCATGGGCGCAATAAAAATGGCGCTTCCGCTGTATTCGCCCTCGTCGTTGCGCAGCAGACGAAAGTCGTCAAAGGCGATTTCGCTCTCGTCCAAGCGCGTGATCCGTAACTTTTCCGCTTCTTGCCCGGTACAGCCGCCGCGATATTCCAGCGACCAGACGCCCACGCTCGGCGCTGCCGGCGACATGTCCGGCTGCATCGTGCCGCAGGCGGAAAGCAGCAGAAGCAATGCAAGACATTGCGTAGCATTGAATAGAGAACGAGTACTCATCGTATGCACCAAGTACGACCGGGTTCTGTAGGGGCGATTCTGTGAATCGCCCGTTCCTGTCCGCTTATGAAATTCGGGCGACTCGCAGAGTCGCCCCTACGATTCCTTAGTTTGAGAGCTTAGAGCAACACTTCGCGGCCGGTTTTCTGGCTCTCGTAGATGGCGTTGAGGATCTGCATCACCTGCAGCGACTGCTCGGCGGGCACCGGCGACGGCGCGCCATCGGCAATCGCCTGGGCGAATTCGATGCACTCCTGCGCGTGCGGCTCGGCCATATTCTGCGTCAGCTTCAGCTTGCGATTGTAGAGCTGCATGGCATCATAGTTGGTATCGTAGACCTCGCATTTGGGCCAGTGCGAGCCGCCGCCGGTTCCATAGAGCCACATCTGCATGTCTTCGCCGTCAATGTCGTGGTGCAGCAGCCAAGAGATTTCGAATACCAGGGTCGCGCCTGTCTCGAAGCGGACAAAGGCCATGGCCATCTCTTCCACGTCCATGCCTTCGGGGATGCGCCCGTGACGCGGCCAACGGCCGAAAGCCTTGGGGTTGGCGGCCAACTCGCGGCGCGCCACGCCCGTCACCGACACCGGCGCGGGATTGCCCATCATCCACAGCGTCAAGTCAAGGATGTGCACGCCGATATCGATGCATGCGCCGCCGCCAGCGTGTTGAGTGGATAGAAAAGCAAGACTGGTGGGGATGCCCGCGCGGCGCAGCATCCAACTGCGGGCGTGGTAGATATCGCCGAGGGCGCCGCCATCGATTTCCGCCTTGAGCGCTTTGGAAGTGCCGGCGAAACGGAAATGCTGCGCGGTCATCAGCATCTTGCCGCTTTTGTCGCGCGCCTCGATCATGCGCTGCACTTCGGCGGCGGTAGGCGCCAGCGGCTTCTCGCAGATGACGTGCTTGCCCGCTTCAAGCGCGGCGATCGACAGCTCCGCATGGTAACTATTGGGTGTGCAAACGTCGATGATGTCGATATCGGGGTCGTTGATGACCGCGGTGCTGTCGGTTTCGAGGCGACTGACGTCCCAATCGGCGCCCCAGCGCTGCAGCGCCTCCGGCACAAGATCGGCGCCGGCGATGACCTCGGCATGGGGCGATGCCGCCCAGCCCGGCATGTGCGTCCGCGCGATCCCTCCGACTCCGACCACACCCACTTTCAAGGTACTCATGTTCGTTGGCTCCTTTTATGATGTTTGGGGCTGAACCCAGGAATTTGTCTCCGCAGCTTGGTAAAAGGCTTGCATAACGGCGCTGCGGTCAGCCGCTTCTTTCGCCGAAATCAAGGCGACATCTTCCCCGTTCAGCGCATTGAGGAAGACATCAAAGGCGTGGGGCAGCGGCTCCGGCAATTCCGTCCACTCGCCACCGTCCGTCCCAGGCAGATTATCCGACTTTACGAATAATTTTCCATTGTCAACATAGGCCACGCCCTCCGTGCCGCTAACCAGAATCGGCAGCGGACGCAAGACATCGGCCCAGCCGGCCGCCAGCGTGCCTATAGCGCCGTTGGCGAAACGCAGCATGCCCTCGCCATACTCATCGCAGGCATAGTTGCCCAGCAGCCGATCCATCTGCGCGGTGACCGCGTCCACATCGCCCATCAGCCACATCAAGATGTCCAGCGAATGCGCGCCCAGGTCGCCGAAACCGCCGCAGCCGGAACGCTTGACATCGGTCATCCACAGCCAGCCATCTTCGTACCAGCCGCTGCCGGCATGAAACCACTTGCCGATGGCGCCGTGATGCACGTTGGAGTGGCGCACCCGCGTGATCGCGCCCAGGACGCCGTCGTCAATCCAGCCCTTGAGCGCGCGGTTGAAGGGATAACTGCGCATGAAGTGGCCGATGTGGAAGATGACGCCGGCGGCATCAATGGCGCGCTGCATGGCGTAGGCGTCTTCCGCGCCCAGGCCCAGCGGCTTCTCGACGAAAAGATGCTTGCCGGCTGCGGCCGCTGCTTCGACCAGCTCGCGGTGCAGCCAGGTCTCCGAACAGACGATGACGGCGTCGATCGAGTCATCGCGCAGGATATCGCGGTAGTCCGCGACCGCCGCGCAGCCAACGTTCTTGACGGCGATTTCCGCGCGCGCCGTCTGATCATCCCACACTGCCTTTACCGCGAATTCATCCGGACGTTCCAGCAAGCGCTTCACAAAGCCGGGACTGTGGATATGCGCCACACCGAGAAAAGCAAGGGTCTTCATGTATTCTCCTGGCAAGCTACAAATGGATAGAACAGTCTTTAATACATCACTGCAACGCGCGGGCGAAACGGGCGGTGATGCTGCGCGGGCGGGTTATGGCCGAGCCAACCACGACCGCCCAGGCGCCCAAATCCAGCGCGCGCCGCGCCTGCTCCGGCGTATTGACACGGCCTTCGGCGATTACCGGTATCGGCAAATGGTCGATCATCTGCGCCAGCAACTCGAAGTCGGGTCCCTCCAGCGGCGGCCGCGCGTCGGTATAGCCGGACAGGGTCGGCGCCGCCATGGCCGCTCCGGCTGCGGCAGCAAATCGCGCTTCCGGCAAGGCAGCTACGTCGGCGAAGGTCGGCAGTTTCAAGTCGCGATGAATGCGCGCCAGCAAGTCGGCGAGCGGCAGTCCATCCGGCCGCGGTCGCTGAGTGCAATCGAGGGCGATGACATCCGCCCCGGCCGCGGCGATCTCGGCAGCGGCTGCAAAAGTGGGCGTGATGTAGACGCCGCTGTCGCCCTGCTTGTATAAGCCGATGACGGGCAGATCGACGGCGCGCTTGATGGCGCGGATATCGGCCGGACCGTTGGCGCGGATAGCCGCAGCGCCGCCCGTCTTGGCCGCCACCGCCATCTGCGCCATGATTTGCGCGCCATGCAGCGGCTCATCTTCCAGCGCTTGGCAGGAGACGATCAGCTGGCCTTTGACAGCGGCGAGGAATGCGGCGGCCTTCATGCCCTCACCTCGCGCCAAGCCCGCAGCGCAGCGCCCAACAGGGCAGCCTCGACGCCCAGCGCGGCAGGCAGCAGCTTCGTCCCAGCGAGCAGCGGCGGCAAATGCGTGTGGAAGGCCCCGGCGAATGCATCCCACCACAGCGCGCCAATCTGAGGGACGCCGCCGCCAACGATCACGGCTTGTGGATTGATCGATGTGGCGTAACCCGCCAGGATGACGCCAAATTGTCGCGCTTTATGCGTGATTACGGTCCGCGCTGCCTCGTCGCCCGTATGCGCTCGGGCGCTGATTTCGGTGAGCGGGGGGCGCTCGCCGGCTGCTGTGGCCGCTTGATAAGCTCGTTCAATGGCGGGGCCGGAAGCGTACTGATCCAGAATCAGCGGCTCGTCGCCGTCCCAGCCGACTGCCAAATAGCCGATCTCGCCCGCGCTGAAGTTTGCGCCCGGCCAGATCTCGCCGTTGAAGATGAGTGCGCCGCCGATGCCCGTGCCGACTGTGACGCAGAGCAACGAGTCGTAACCGCTTCCGGCGCCCAGCATCGCTTCGCCATAAGCCATCGCGCGGACATCGTTCTCAGCGACTAGCGGCAAGCCGCCGGTCGAAAGCGCGCTGAGATCCGTCCCGCCCCAGCCGGGCAGATTGTCGTTGGCGTGGATGACCGTAGCCCTTCGCGTGTCGATTACGCCGGCGCTGCCGATGCCGATGCCCAGCACGGGCGCCCCCGCTTCCGCGATGAGCGTTTCGCAGAGAGCGCGCGCCGCCTCCAGGATGGCCGGGGGTGAGGGGGACGTAGCGACTTGCAGCGACCGCAGCAGCCCGCCGCTCTTCGTCACCAAACCCGCTATCGTTTTGGTCGCGCCGATGTCCAGGCCGACCACCAGCGTTGAATGCTCTGCCACCGAGATGGCCTCTTTTTTGTGTTGTACCGCGGCCGAGTACTGTGTGAGCGCCGCCGAGCGGCTGTTTATGAGAGTTTCAGGAGTTCTTCCTGGCCGCGGCGTTCGCGATAGCCGTGTACGATCAGGCCCGGGCGGCCGTTGCTCTGCCCGGCCAATTGGTCGTTATGCGGGTCGCGGAAGCCCATGCGCACCATGCGCCGCGGCTCCTTGGTCTGGTTGATGTAAGAGCCGTGAATGCAATAGAGATGGAAGACGACCACATCGCCGCGTTTCGCCGGCACCGGCACCGTATCCTCCAGCTTGAAGGCCTCGGGATCGAGATGCGGCGAACAGGGCGTGCCATCAGGATAAGCCAGGACATGCGGTATCTTGCCGCGTTTATGCGAACCGGCCAGGAAACGGATTTCGCCATTCTCGTGGAAGGTGTCATCGAGGTGCACCAAGGTGTCGATGAAGCGGCCGTCGGCATGTTCGTAGAAGGGAAAATCTTGATGCATGGGGAAGGGATGACCCGTCTGCGGCGGTTTGATGTGCATGGTGGTATGGTGCAATTCCACGCTGGAATCCAGCAGCTGCGCCAGGCAGGCGCCCAGCTTCGGGTGGGTCACGGCGCGCATCCAGGCATCGGAGTAAAGGTGCAGATCGTGCATGGCCGTCAGCTTGACCTGCTTCTCCAACTCCTCGTCAAAATAGACATCGCGCCAGGGGCCCGACCAGCCCGGGCTGGTGATGGCCCAGTCTTGAATCAGACGATCGAGACTGTCCGACAAATCGGTGATTTCCTCTTCATTGAAGACCTGCGGAATACGCAGAAAGCCGTTCTCATGGAAGAAATCGATCTGTTCCTGATTTAGCATTTTTCCATCCTTTGCTCGTAAATCAGATTGAATTCAAATGTTGTTAACACTGCCCTGTTATCAAGGTTGCGTTTCGGAGGCGGCCGATTTCA
>JAGWBC010000089.1:0-2532 GCA_021296115.1 Anaerolineae bacterium
CGCTATTTCATCCGCCGCTTGCTGCTGGTGATTCCTATTTTGCTGGGCATCACCGTGGTCGCCTTCATCATCGCCAACGCCATCCCGGCCGATCCTATCAACGCCAATCTGCCGCCCAACGCGCTCAACGACGAAGAGACCATTGCCGCCTTCCGCAAGAAATGGGGCTTGGACAAACCGCTGCATGAACAATACCTGACCTATCTCGGCAATCTGCTGCAGGGCGATATGGGCGTATCCATCAAGTGGCGCAAGCCAGTGTCAGAGGACATCGCCAAACGTTTGCCCGCGACGATCGAGCTGGCCACGCTCGGCATCATCTATGGCGTGGCTTTGGGTGTGGGTTTGGGGCTGGTTTCCGCCATTTGGAAGGACAGCTGGGCCGACTATCTTGCGCGGGTCGTTGCCCTCATTGGGGTCAGCTTCCCGGTGTTTCTTCTCGCCTTGATATTCCTGAACGTGTTTTACGCCCAGCTAGGCATCGCCGCCGGCCCTGGACGGCTGCATGTCCTGCTGCGTCCGCCGCCGACCGTCACCGGCATGTACACCATCGACGCCCTGTTGAACGGCGATTGGAAAACCTTCGGCGACGCCCTGTCGCATCTCATCCTGCCTGCGGTGACGGTGGCGCTGTGCATCAGCGGCATCTACTCGCGCATCACCCGATCATCCCTGCTCGAAGTGCTGAATCAAGATTATATGCGCACGGCCCGCGCCAAAGGTCTGCGGGATCCCTAGGTCATCGGCTTTCACGGCATGCGTAATTCACTGATACCGGTGGAGTCGGTCATTGGCCTGTCATAAGGCAATCTGGTAGTTGAGTCGATTTTCGCTTATCCCGGCATCGGTTTCTACATGTTCCGAGCCAGCACGTCACAAGATTTTCCGGCGATTATGGGCGTCAGCCTGCTATTCGCCTTCATTTATGTCGGAGTGAACTTTGTCGTCGATATCCTCTATTTCTTCCTCGACCCACGAATTCGAGTCGCCTAGCCGACGTCAGTTGGCGGCGTATCATCTGCGCCGTAACCCGCTGGTCTCGCTCGGATTGGTGATCGCCATCGTATGGATAGTGATTGCCTTCATCGCGCCGGCGATCGCCCCGGTCGAGCCCTTGAAGCAAGACCTGGTGAACCGTTTGGCGGCGCCGGGCCAGCTTTTCTTGATGGGCTCGGACGAGTTGGGCCGGGACATATTCAGCCGCGTCCTTTGGGGCTCGCGCATTACCATTCCGGCCGGCTTGGCGGTTATCATCATCGGCAGCACGATCGGCGTCATCATCGGCGCGGTGGCCGGTTACGCCGGCGGGGTCGTCGACGAATTGCTGATGCGCCTGACCGAGCTATTCATGGCCTTTCCCTTTATCATTCTGGCGATGGCCGTCACTGCCGCGCTTGGTCCCGATATCCGCAATGCCGTATTGGCGCTGAGCGCCGTCTGGTGGCCGCGTTATGCCAGGATCCTGCGCGGGCTGGTGCTGGAGGTCAAATCACAAGAATTTGTCGAGGCGGCCCATAGCGCCGGCGCCGGCGGGGCCTATGTCCTCTTTCGCACTATCTTGCCCAACTGCGTCGCCCCGGCGGTCATCCTGGCCACCCTTGATATCGGCACGGCCATCCTGAGCTTCGCCGCTTTGAGCTTTATCGGCTTGGGGCCGGAGCCGTCGTCGCCGGAATGGGGACGGATGGTCAGCATCGGTATCGACTTCTTCGACCAATGGTGGATGTGGCTGTTTCCCGGGCTGGCCATCGCTGGGCTGGTGATGGCGTTTAACTTCATCGGCGACGGCCTGCGCGATATCCTCGACCCGCGCTTGCGAGGGGAATAGCTGCGCCACGCTCTGCCGAGCAACTAGACATCGGTCCAGTCGAATACGACGCCAATGTACTCGTCCTTCTTGTGCTTCAGCCCCTGATACGCTTCTTCGGCTTGCTCCGGCTTGAGCGTATGACTGTCGGACCGAATCAGCCGCAGCGCCAGCTCGGCATTGCGCCGTATCGAGTGCTTGACGAAGGCGTTGCGCGGCACGGGATAGCGCCACTCATGCGCGCCTTTGAAGGTCACATTGCCCAGGCCGTCAAGGTGAACGTGGCGCAGCACCTCGGTCAAATCGGTTTCGTAAGCGCCGCGCGGCGTACCCAGCAAGATTACCTCGCCAAAGCGCCCTACCAGCGGCAGCGCGGGAGGCAGCGCGCGCGGATTGCCGGTCGCCTCGATCAGCGTGGTCACGCCAGCGCCACGGGTAATTGCGGCCACATCCGCTTTGATGGCAGCCGGGTCTATCACCAGCGCATAGGCGATGCCGCATTCCCGCGCCAGCTCGACGCGCCTTGGGCTGAGATCCAGCCCGATGACGCGCCCGCCCTGCAAAGCGGCGAGCTGCGCGGCGAAGTTGCCCACCAGGCCCAGGCCGGTCACCGCCACGTGGTCGCCCAGTTCGATGGTTGATATGCGCAGGGCGGTGAAAGCCACGCAGATCATACGCGTGAAGACCGCTTGCGCCAGATTCATGCCTGGCGGCGCCTTGACGCA
>JAGWBC010000089.1:2616-12825 GCA_021296115.1 Anaerolineae bacterium
ACCTCGCCTATCGAGGCGTAACCGGGCGTCTGCGGGAAGCTGAACCAAGCTTCGACGCCGGACAGGCAGGCCAGCTCGGTGCCGGCGCTGATGAGCGAGTAGCGCGTGCGGATCAGCGCCTCATGCTCGCCCAGCGGAAGAAAGTCGCCCTCGATCGCTCTCACTTCGACTTGATTAGGCCCGGTGAAGAGAACGCTAGTGTTTTTCATAAGTTGTCCCAATCCTCCGCGCGCTGATGCGCCGGCCCGTTGCGCTGCAATTCAAATCCAGCGGCTACTTGCTGCCCGAAGAAATGACGACGCCCTGAATATAATAGCGCTGCAACAATATGAATACCAATACGCTAGGCAGGGTCATGACCATAGACGCCGCCATCAGCAAGTGTTCGGTCGCTTGGCCGCCTGCCGATACCACCCGCTGGAAGTTCGCCAAACCCAGCGACAGTGTATACTTCTCCGGCGTATTCAGATAAATCAGCGGCCCGAAAAAGTCGTTCCAGGATTCCAGGAAACCAATGACGATCATAGTAATGACTACGGGTTTGGACAGCGGCAAGATAATGCGAATAAAAATCCAAAGTGTATTCGCCCCGTCAATCTTCGCCGCTTCGTCCAGGTCTTTGGGGATGGTCAGAAAAAACTGCCGGAACAAAAATATCGCGAAGGCGCCGCCGCCGAACCAATTCGGGATAATCAGCGGATTGTAAGTATCCAGCCAGCCGAAGGCTTTGAACAGCAAGAACGTCGGAATGATCGTGACCTGGTAGGGTAGCATCAGCGTACTCAGCAGCAGCAGGAAGAGGACGTTGCGGAAGGGAAAGCGGAAGCGCGCGAAGCCGTAAGCGACCAATGCCGCGGACAGAATTCGGCCCATAACCGAAAAGACCGTCACGAAAACGGTGTTGACAAAAAAGCGCGCCAGCGGCGCTACGTGCCAGATCTCGATATAGTTTTCAAAACGCCAGGTTTTGGGAATCAACTGCGGCGGCCAAAGAAACAGTTCATTGACCGGCTTCAAGGACGACGACACCGCCCACAGGAACGGCAGCGCAAATATGACCGTCAGACCGTAGGCGAAGGCGTATAGCAGTAAATTGCGGATGATTCTCTTCACCCGCCAAGCCGGCAACATCTCACTCAACACGGCGCCGCTTCCCCTGCCCTTTCATTGCCGATATCCAACTATTCTTCCCCTTCATAGTAGACCCAAAGGCGAGACGTCCACAATTGAAAGCCGGTGATCGCCAGCACGATGATGAAGAAGACCCAAGCCAGCGCCGAGGCGTAGCCAATTTCCCAAAAATCAAAGGCGCTGTTGTAAAGATGCAGTACGTAAAACAAGGTCGAATTCAGCGGGCCGCCCGGCGAAAACTGCTGCTGCCGGCCGCTGCTAGCGACATAGGCCAGCGTGAACATCTGCAGCGCCGCAATCACACCGAGCACGGTGTTGAAGAGGATGACCGGCGATATGCTGGGCACGGTGATGTAGCGGAACTTACCCACCCCTCCAGCGCCGTCGATATCGGCCGATTCGTACAGCTCTTTGGGAATGCCCTGCAGCGCCGCAAGGAAGATCAGCATGGTGTTGCCGCCCAACGCGCCCCACAAACTAATGATGATCAGCGCCGGCTTGGAGGAACCAGGATGCGCTAACCAGAGCGGGCCGTCTCCCAGGCCCAGCGCCGATATAATGGCGTTCATCAGCCCGATCTGCGGCTGGAATATCCAAAGCCAGAGGAAGGCAGCCGCCACCACCGGGGTGATTGATGGCAGAAAATAAAGCGTCCGTAGCGCGACCCGCCCCGCGATTTGCTGATTGAGCAGCATGGCCAAAGCCAGCGAGCCCGCAATGGCGATGGGAACAAAGATGACAGTGTAATACAGTGTATTTTCGATGGATTTCCAAAACAGCCGGTCTTGGAACATATACTCGTAGTTGTTCAAGCCGGCGAAGCGCGGCGGGGTGACGATGTTGTAGTCCGTCAGGCTGAGGTAAGCCGATGCGATCATCGGCCCCACTGTGAAGACCAGGAACCCGATGATCCAGGGCGAAATGTAGATAAAGCCTTGCACCGCTTCTCTCTGACCCAAAGTCAGAGGCGTGCTCAAACCAAGGCGCCGCTTGATAGGGGCAAACATCCAGTTTCTCGTGCTGCTTAGCTCAACGTCAACCAGGGCAGGAACGAATGTGTGGAGATCGCCGCGGACCTCCACACCGGTAAACGCAATTTACAATTTAGCCGAGCGCCGGTTTGTCCAGGATCGCCTGGGCGCCGGAGTTGAGATCTTCAATGATGTCGTCGACGGTCGCCAAACCCAGCCATAGCGCCTGAATCTGATCGCCGATGAACTTGAAGTGCTCCGTCTCGCGGAAGTTGGCCGGCAGCACCAAGGGCAGGGCATCCTCCATGACGCCCGAGAAAACGCGCAAGGTGTCACTCTCTTGCACGACATCGTCAGCCATCACCGCCGGGCGGCTGGCCGTGACATTATGCAACTTGGTCACGCGCAACTGGGCATCGAAGCTGGTATTGTAATCCACCCACTTAAAAGCTTCTTCCGGATTCTCGGTGAAAGAAGTCACGCAGAGCGGATCAAACTCGAACATGCTGCCGCGGTGGCCCGAAGGACCGATCGGCATGGGCGCCACGCCAACGATATCCGGATCCTCGACGAACTGGGAGACGCCGCTGCCCCAGAAACCGGACTGGAACATCGCCAGCTGGTTGGCGGCGAAGAGCTGGTAGGGCCCCTGAAGCGCAGTGCCGGGCGCAGGCGCGACCTTGTGCTCGTTATAGAGCGCGCTCTGGAACTTCAGCGCCGCCTTGGCTTCGTCCGAGGTCAGCAGCGACTCGGTACCGTCCGCGCTGAGCGTGTCGCCGCCAAAGGCGCGGATGAATACAATCGAGGTGAAGTAGGAGCCTTCCGGATCGAAGAAGCCCCAGATGCGCCGATCGGGGTCGGTCACCTCGATCGCGGCGGCGAGGAAATCATCCATGGTCCAGGTTTCGTCCGGATAATCGACGCCGGCATCATCAAAGATGGTCTTGTTGAAGAACAAACCGACACGCCCCGGATGCGCCAGGATGGGAATGCCGTATAACTCTCCATTCAGGCGCGCTGCCGAGGTCGTGGCCGGGTAATGCTCCTCAAGGTCGTAGCCCAAGCTTTCGATGACATCGTCAATCGGCGCGAGAACGCCTGTCGCCGCCAACCGGAAGTAGCCTTCAATGGACGAAATCCAGATCACATCGCCCATGGTGCCGCCGGCCGCCAGCGTATTGATCTTCTGGAAGTACTCCGAACCGGGGAAGTCTTCGATGACGGCTTGGGCCTCGCCGGCCATGTCCTCGTTAAAGATTTCCGCCCAGTGCCGCTGCGCGTCCGCCTGCCGGCCACTGCGCGTGTGCGATCGGATAGTGACGCCATCTTGAGCAAAGGCGGGCAAACCGGAAGCGAGCAAGCTACCCGCAGCCAAGCCTCCCGATGCCTTCAAAAAGTCGCGCCTGCTAATGCCTTTGTACATGATAAAAGCTCCTTTAAAAACTAGTGAATCTAATGCTCTCTCTAATACTTTAGCCGCTTGGTTACAATCCTCCTTTCACAGTTGAATCCGCCGAATTCATGCCGATGTACACACTCGGCCAATGAATACACGACCCGGCTAGGTGGACAATGATATCTGCGGAAATCATATCGCAGCGCGGGTGACATTGCAAAAACTCGCGCGCATCGCCGGATTGGCGATCGGGCTCCGCTTCAGACGCCACTTGCCAATTAGCTAGATAGTCTTTTGGGTATGGCTTAGCCCCCCGACGCGCCTATAATCCTCGCATTGCCACGCAAACGAAATCAGTTTTTTTGGAGGACCCGCCATGTCACTCGACGACAAAGTCAAAGCGATGGGCATCGACATTGAAGACTTCACACCCTCGGCCACGCTGGCGCCGGCCACGCGCATCGGCAATACGATTCTTGTTTCCGGCCATGTGTCGACCGGCTACCAAGGCAAGCTCGGGCGCGACCTGGATGTGGAGACCGGCAAGAAAGCCGCCCGCGTCTGCGCTGAGGACCTGCTCAAAGCCGCTTACACCGTCACCGGCTCGGTCGACAAGCTGCGCCTGCGCCGGTTGCTCGGCTGCGTCAATTCCATGCCCGAATTCACCGACCAGCATCTGGTCATCAATGGCGCGTCGGAACTGTTCTGGGAGCTTTACGATGGCGAGCTGCACGCGCGCAGCGCCTTGGGTTTCGCTTCGCTGCCTAATGGATTCGCCGTGGAAATCGAAGCGATATTCGAAATCGTAGACTGAGCGGCCATTTTCCCAAGCGACCTGTCCTAGACATTGCGCTTGGACACTGTTTGTCGTGCCGCAAAAGCACGTTCCTCCTCCATGATGTTTCCGGTAGCGTAGACGCTACGCCGTCGGGAGAGGGCCAGAGTAAGCGCATGCTCGCTCGCATTGTTAATCCGATCCGCATTTTCAACCCGCAGGCGCGGCTCTTCTTCATCGTGCTTATCGGCATGTGCTTCGTCGTTGACGGCGTCTATACGGTGCTGCTCAACCTGTACATGTTGCGCCTGGGCTACGGGACGGAGTTCATCGGCCTGGTCAACGCTGCCGGTCTGCTGACATTCGCTTGCGTCAGCCTGCCCGCCGGCATATTGGGCTCGCGCCTGTCGACCACCTTGCTCATGAAAGCCGGCGTCGCCATCAGCGTCGTTGGCGGACTACTGCTGCCTCAAGCCGAGCTGCTGCCGCCGGGCCCCCGCGAAGTCTGGCTCGTGGTCGTCTACGCCTTGATGCTGTCGGGCTTTTCACTATTCTTCGTGAATGGCGCGCCCTATCTACTGAATGTGGTCGATACCGCCTTGAAACATCGCGCCTTTGCGCTCAAGACGGCGGGCTGGTCGCTAGCCGGCTTCGCGGGCAGTTTGCTGGGTGGCGTACTGCCGGGAATCGTCGCCGGGCCTCTGGGCACGACGCTGTCCGAGCCGGCCCCCTACCGCCTCACATTGACGATGGCGGGCGGCGTTATGGCGATAACCGCCCTGTGTCTGCTACGGGTCCGGCCGCTGCTGCGCGCATCAGAGCCCCTGGCAGAAGACATGCTCGCCGAGCCCGCCGGCAGTCGCCTCAACTTGGCCAGCCCAGTCTTTATCGTGATCGGCATTATGACCTTCATCCGGCTATTTCAAGTCGCCGGCACCGCCACCGCCATGGTCTATTTCAACGTATACATGGATCAGCAACTGGCAGTTTCTACCGCGCTGATTGGCGCCGTAGCGGCTGTCGGGCGCTTGACCGGCGTGCCGACCGCGCTGCTCACGCCCTCGCTTATCGAACGTTTGGGCATCGTCAAGGTCGTCTTGTGGGCCTCGCTGCTGACAGCGCTTTGCCTGCTGCCGATGGCTTTGGTCGAGCACTGGCTGGCCGCGGCTATCGGCTTCATCGGCACGCTGGCGCTGACCTCGATACGCTACGCCTCGTTCGTCGTCTACATCCTCGACCTGGCGCCGAAGGCGCAGCAGCCCATTATGGCCGGCAGCGGCGAAATGGCGGCTGGCTTAAGCTTCGCAATGATGGCGCTGGGGGGAGGCTTGCTGCTGACCGCCTTCACCTTCCGCGACCTATTCTTGCTGGGGACGCTTACGGCGCTCATCGGCACCGCGCTCTTCTGGCTCTACATCCTCGTAAGCAAAAGAAAGCGCAAGCTCCAGCCAGCGCTCTAGCGCCAGCACGAACAGTTTAACGCTCTCTTGCAGAGACCAACGATCACTTTCTTCCACGCTGTCAGGGCGCAAATTCAGAGACGGGCGACCCACCGAGTCGCCCCTGCGCGCCTTCATTCTTGCGGGTTCTTTTTGGCGCTTCAGCTGGCGCCTGGCCCGTCGCTCGCGTGTCCCTGCGCTTCAGCCGCTTCCAGCAGCGCGATCACATCGCCCCGATCGGTCTCGTCCTCGAAAGCGGAACGAGCCAACTCCAGCGGTGTACGGCTTTCCTCAGCTTCGCGCGCCATCAAGTCCGCGCCCTGCTCGAGCAAGAAACGCGGCACATCGGTCAGCAAGCGATATACGCCCACATCCTGCGCCGCCGCTGTGAGATCGGGCAAGGGATCTAGAAATTCCTTGGGGCCAAAACAGATGACGAAGTGCAAGGGCGTGTAGCCGCTCGCATCGCGCGCGTTGATATCGGCGCCCGCTTCTAGCAGCGCCGCCATCAGCTCGATATGACCGCCCTGCGCCGCCAGATGCAGCGGGCTCAAGCCGCCGCCCAGGACGTGATCCGCCGCCGTCTCAACATTCACCAGAGCCGCATCCTCTGCTAGCAAGTCTCGCGCGCGCGCCCGATCGCCCATGATGCCGGCCCAGAAAATGTCGATCTCCCAGCCCAGATGCGCCAGCAAATGCCGGACGCAGTCATAATTGCGGCGGTAGGCGATATCGCGCAGCGGCGTCGTGCGGCCGTATTTGCCGCTGCGCTCATAGGGGACGAGGGGGTCCGCGCCGTGATCCAGGTAATATTGAATCGCCTTCACATCGCGGCAGAAGGACAGCAACGTGCTGGGCCCGGGACCGACTTGATTCACCAGCGCCGGATCCTGCTGCAGCCAAGCGTCGACGCCCGCGCCATCGCCCAGCCAGGCGCAAGCCCAAACGTCTTTCTCCGCGCCGCGCTCCAGCAGAAAATCGACCATGCCCAGCGCGGCATACTCGGGCATGAAATCGGCCAGGTCGATGGCGTGGATCAAGGCGTTAAAGCCGTACTTTTCGTCGCGGGCCTTGATATCGGCGCCATGCGCCAGCAAGAGATCGACGATGTCCTTGCGCCCGTGCATCACCGCAACGTGCAGCGCCAGCGCGTCCGAAGCCCAGAGCGAGCTGCGTACATAGCCGCTGGCATTAGCCAGGCGACCGTCTTGCGCCAGCAGGCCGCGGACGCCTTCGATGTCGCCGGTTTTGGCCGCTTCAAACAGCCGCATGATTTTCTCCGTGAATTGACCGTCCCGCGAAGGGCGCTTTGCCGATATGTCGTTCAAGTGTCTCATCCTTTCCTTCAGACGTTTTCGAGCATGATGCAGCCGCGTCTTGACCGTTCCCAGCGGAATATCCAAAAAAGCGGCGATCTCCTTCTGCGAAAAGTCCCTCATGTAATAGAGCAGCAGGACGCTGCGCTGGGCTTCCGGCAGGCTGTCGACCAGCGCCCACAGCTCTGCGTCGTCGACCGCTTCAGCTGATGGCGCAGGACCCGCGACTGCGAGTTCGCTCACCTGCTCCAGCGAGACCCATGCTGGCGCCTTGACGCGCAAGCGCCGCTGCGACTGCGTGTAGACGATGCGGCGAAACCAGCCCGGGAATGCCGCCGCGTCGCGCAACTGAATGAGGCTGCAATAGGCGCTGACAAAGGCGTCCTGCGCCGCGTCCTCGGCCTCATGCCAGTCGCCCAAAATGCTGTAGGCATAACCCACCGCCATATCCTGAAAACGTCGTACCAGTTCTTCAAACGCGGGGCTGTCGCCGTTACGGGCGGCGATGATCAGCCCGCTCAAATCTTCCATAAACGCTCCTTCGTCGTTGCCTACACCTTTAAGAGCCACTTAAGAGCGCAAAGGTTCAATGGGAAGGCGCAACGGCCTTCAGTTATGCGCGCGATGCTCTAGCGATTCCTCCCCAATATTGCGACATGGTAGAATATACTAGCCACAATCCAGGAGAGACGGCATGGCGCCTAGCTTCGCTGAAAAACTGCAATCATATATCGAAAACTTGACAAGCGCGCGCAAGAACCAACTATCGGAACGGCAAGTCAGTCACCTGTTTCTGGGATTCATCAGCGATGCCTTCAACGTTCAATATGAAGACATTGAGCTAGAGCATCACGTTACCATGACTAAAGTGCAGAAACATGGCTACATAGATGCCTTGCTCGGCGACCTGATCATCGAATTCAAGCGCGACATCAAAACAGACCTCGGCGCCAATATTGACCAACTTTCCGATTATATGCGCGATATGCCAGAGCTTCACCGCTATATCGGCATGCTGACGGACGGCATCGAGTTTCGTACTTATGTGCTGGATGTTGCCGGAGAAGCGAAAGAGGTAGATGTATTTAACATCGCCAGCGCCGATGCCGATGTCGCTTACCTCTGGCTGGATTCTTATCTATTCAGCCGCAGCAATATCGAACCGACGGCGGACGACATCGTGCAGCGCTTCGGCGTCAGAAGCCCGACATTCCAACTCGTTCAGCAGACGCTGACAGGCCTGCTCGGCGAAATCGCAGACGATACGGAGCTGGATGTCTGGCGCGGGCAATGGAAGTCTTTGCTGAGCAAGGTATACGGTTCGGACATCGCCGACGACAACCTGTTCATCAGGCACACGTATCTGTCGCAATTCGCCAAACTGCTTGTATTTGGCGCGCTTGAAGGCCGTCCCGATAAAATCAATATTCCCAGCGTCGTCAATGGCGAAGCCTTTCATAAACACGGCATCAGCAATATCGGCGAAAACGACTTCTTCTCCTGGCTGATGATGGCGCAAATTCGCGCGGAATCACTGGACCTGCTCTATTCTTTGTCCGCCGAGTTGCAGGTTTACGACCTCAGCGCCATCCGCCAAGACTTGCTCAAACAACTTTATCAGGACCTGGTTGACCCGGACACGCGCCACGATCTGGGCGAATATTACACGCCCGACTGGCTAGCGCAGCTCACCCTGCAGGAAATTGACTACGCCGCGCCGCAGAGTTTGCTCGACCCCGCTTGCGGCTCCGGCACCTTTCTATTCAACGCCATACGCCGACTGGCCGATAAGGGCTTGAGCGGGCGCGACCTGGTCGATTTCGCCCTGAACAATATCGTCGGCACTGACGTTCACCCGCTGGCGGTGACGATTGCGCGCATCAATTATTTGCTGGCGTTAAGCGAGCATTTGGATACGAGCAACGGCGGAAGTGAAGCGCCACCCTTGCCTGTCTTCATGGCCGACGCGCTGATTCGTCCATTGGAGAACCGTAGACCGGATTCTGTTACTTTCGCAGTGGACTGGGACAGAGACGAAGTTTTCCGCATCCCTATGGAGTCGGCAGTGGATGCCGATAAGTTGACGAATACGATTGATTACATGGACGCGGCCGCGAAAATCGCCGGTGATCCGCAGCAAACGGTAAAATTATTCATAATGCACCTACAGCAGATCTACAAGGGTCTTACCAACCAGACTTTCCGCAATCTCTGGGCGAGCAACTTCCAACTGCTGGTCGAGCTAATCCGCGACGGCCGCGACAGCATCTGGGCATACATCTTGAAGAATCTCTCGCGCCCCCTGGTCTTGGCCGAAAAGGGCTTTGACGTCGTCATCGGCAATCCGCCCTGGCTGTCTTACCGTTACATCAACAGCCCCGTCTGGCAAGACGAAGTTAAGGCTCTGTATATCCATTACCAACTAATCGATTCCGGCGACGTCAAACTCTTCACGCAGATGGACTTGAGCACCTTGTTCTTCGCCCACGCCAAGGACCGTTACCTTAAAGATGGCGGTACATTAGCTTTTGTCATGCCGCGCAGCGTGCTCACCGGCGCCAAGCAGCACCGCCCCTTCCAGCGACAAGGCATGACGCGCATACTCGATCTCGGGGATGTCACTCCCTTGTTCAATGTGCCTGCCGCCGTCCTTATCCTGTCGNNNGACATCCCTACCAAGACCTTCCGGGCAACATTCGACAAACACGAACTGCCGCTGATTGAAGCAGAGCCTTTGCTGACAGCCGGCGAGACCTTGACGAATTTCGTCGATCCTGAAATCGCCTGCATCTATTATTACGAGCTTTTTGCCCAAGGCGCGTCGCTTGTCCCGCGCAACCTTTGTTTCGTGCGGCCGGCGGGCTTACCGATTGTACCGATAGTCGAGACCGATCCTGAACTCGATAAAGACGCCAAAGCGCCCTGGAAGGGCATCAAACTGGAAGGCACGGTGCATAGCCCCTACGTCTACGCCACCTTGCTCAGCAAACACCTGCTGCCCTTCGGCTCCCAGAAACTCAATATGGTCGCCCTGCCTTTCCAGCAGAATGACAGTGGCAAGCTCGAAATGCTGGAAGACGTGTTGCAATTAGCCGCTTCAGGTCATATCCGCGACTTCAACACCTGCTTCGACAAAATGAACAAACTCTGGGGCGAGCGAAAACAGACCGACATAACTTTG
>JAGWBC010000090.1:0-9437 GCA_021296115.1 Anaerolineae bacterium
GGCGCCAGCGGCAGGTCAATCCAAAGAGGGCGAATCAGCAGACGCTTGCCGACGCGAAGCGGCTCGTAGTGCGCCTTCCAGGCTTCGGCCCAGTCGTCGTCTTCAACTTTGCGATAGACCGGCGTCGGCATCGGATACATCAGCCGCATGTGGCCCAGGGCCGTCTCCAGTTGTGATTGTGTGGCTTCCAGTTCGTCATCATCGGGGAAATAGGCGCGCAAGGTCAGGCTTTGGGGCGGGGGAACTTGGCCTTCGTCCCAGATATCGGGCGGGATGCCGTCTTGCTCCAGCGAAACGCCTTGGTGGCCAAAGCGCTCCAGCACCTCGGCGACCGCTTCCGCGCTTTCGCCGTCAACTTGCAGGGAGACTTCTATCCAGGCGGAATTATTTGTCATCGCCGGCGAGGAAGTCCATCACCTTGTCGAAGAAGCCGCGTCCGCCGGTCTGCGCTGTGATCTCGCGCCCGAGGGAGTCGGCCAATTGCTCAAACAGTTCGCGCTGATGCTCGGTCAGCTGGGTCGGCGTCCGCACCTCCACGTAGACCAGCTGATCGCCGCGGCCCGAGCTTGAGCCGTCCGAGCGCAAACGGGGGAAGCCTTTGCCGCGCAGCCGGAAGACCTTGCCCGTTTGGGTTCCCGGCGGGATTGAAAGCTCTTGCGCGCCGTCCACCGTATCCACAGTGATTTTGTCGCCCAGCGCGGCCTGCGCCACGTTGACGCCGATATCAAGAATGATGTCGTGTTCATTACGCTTGAAGTAGGCGTGATCTTTGACGCGCACGCGGACGAAGAGGTTGCCGGGCGGCGCCCCTCTTTCGCCGGCATCGCCATCGCCCCGCACTTGCATCTGCAAGCCGTCGCTGATCCCTGCCGGGATCTTCACATTCAAGACGGCGCGTTTGCGTTTGCGTCCTGAGCCATCGCAATTGCGGCAGGGGTTCTGGATGATCTTGCCCTTGCCGCCGCAATTGGGGCAGGTATGCGACTGCACCATAGAGCCGAGGAAAGTCTGCCGTACGCTGCGCTCTTCGCCGCTGCCATTACAGCGCGGGCAGGTTGTCGGGCGCGTTCCGGCTGCTGCGCCGCTGCCATCGCAGTCATCGCAGACTTCCAGCCGCTGGAACTCGATCTCTTTCTCGACGCCAAAAACCGACTCGACGAAATCGATGGTGACATCGACGCGCCGGTCGCGCCCTCTGCTGGCGGATCGCCGGTGTCCGGCCTGCTGCTCGCCAAAGGCGCTGTTGAAGATATCAAAGATGTCCTCGAAGCCGCCGAAACCGCCGCCGGGGAAGCCGCTGCCCGCGCCGTTGACGCCAGCGTGGCCGAAGCGGTCGTAGCGCGCGCGTTTCTCGTCATCGGACAGGACTTCGTAAGCCTCGTTGATTTCCTTGAATTTCTCTTCAGCGTTGGCTTCCTGGCTGACGTCGGGGTGGTACTGACGCGCGAGACGGCGAAAGGCGCTCTTAATCTCGCCCGTATCCGCGCCCTGCGAAACACCGAGCACTTCGTAATAGTCTCGTGGCATGGAATATTTCCCGTAGCTCTCGGTGTCCTTTTATCTTTCCAGATTCAATGACAAACGGGGCATAAGCCAATATACCCCGTTTGCGCAATCTGTGTAGCTCGGCGATTAGGTTTCGGTGAACTCGGCGTCGATGACATCCTCGTCCTCAGGTGGCGCTGCCGTGCCCGCCGGCGCGCCTTCCGCTTCCTGATACATCTGCGCGCCCAAGGTCTGCAGCTGCGCCATCAGCGCCTCGGTGGCCGCCTTGATTTCGCTGACGTTGGCGCTAGCTTGCGCCTGCCGTACCCCATCGATCTTTTCCTGCGTCTGCTGAACGGCGTCTTCCGGCAGTTTGTCCTTATGCTCTTCGATCAGCTTCTCTGCCTGGAATATGGCGCTTTCCGCCTGATTGGCCACCTCAGCCTGCTCCTTGCGCTCTGCGTCCTGGCTGGCGAATTTCTCCGCCTCGGCCACCATGTTGTCGACCTCGTCGTCGGAAAGACCGCTGCTGGCGGTAATCGTGATCGCTTGCTCGCGCCCAGTCGCCTTGTCTTTGGCGCTGACGTTGAGGATGCCGTTGGCGTCGATGTCAAAGGTGACTTCGATTTGCGGCATGCCGCGCGGCGCCGGCGGTATGCCATCGAGGATGAACTTGCCCAGCGACTTGTTGTCCGCCGCCATAGGCCGCTCGCCCTGCACAATATGAATCTCGACCTGCGTCTGGTTGTCGCCAGCCGTGGAATAGACCTGCGACTTCTTGCTCGGGATGGTGGTATTACGATCAATCATCGGCGTCGCCACAGCGCCCAGCGTTTCGACGCTCAGCGTCAGCGGCGTGACATCGAGCAGCAGAATGTCCTTGACATCGCCGCCGAGTACGCCCGCTTGAATCGCCGCGCCCAGCGCCACAACCTCATCCGGGTTGACGCCCTTCGTCGGTTCTTGGCCGAAGAAGCCTTGCACCGCATCTTGAATGGCCGGCATACGCGTCATGCCGCCGACCAGCAAAACGGCGTCCACATCGCCGGTGGACAGGCCCGCGTCTTGCAGCGCCTTCTTGCAGGGCTCGATGGACTTGCGCACCAGCTCATCCACCAGGCTTTCGAACTTGGCGCGCGAAAGGCTAATGTTCAAGTGCTTGGGACCGCTGGCGTCGGCGGTAATGAAGGGCAGGTTGACTTCGGCAGAAAGCGTTGAAGACAGCTCGATCTTGGCTTTCTCCGCCGCCTCTTTCAGCCGTTGCAGCGCCTGGCGGTCCTGGCGCAGGTCGATGCCATTCTCCTGCTTGAATTCTTCCGCGATCCAGTTGATGACGCGGTCGTCAAAATTGTCGCCGCCCAGATAGGTATCGCCGTTGGTAGACTTCACTTCGAAGACGCCGTCAGCGACTTCCAGGATGGAAATGTCAAAGGTGCCGCCGCCCAGGTCATACACAGCGATGATGCCTTCGTTGCGATCACCCAGGCCGTAAGACAAGCTCGATGCCGTCGGCTCGTTGATGATGCGCAGCACCTCCAGCCCGGCGATCTTGCCGGCGTCTTTGGTGGCGTTGCGCTGCGCATCGTTGAAGTAAGCTGGCACGGTGATTACGGCCTGGTCTACGGTCTCGCCCAGGTAGGCTTCGGCGTCGGCCTTGATCTTCTGCAGCACCATAGCCGATATTTCCGGCGCGCTGTAGTCGCGGTCGTTCATTCGTATGCGCACATCGCCGTTCGAGGCTGCCGAGATATTGTAGGGCACCAGCTTTGCGGCGTCGCTGACTTCGGCATCGCTGAACTTGCGCCCCATGAAGCGCTTCACCGAGAATATGGTATTCTCCGGATTGACCACCGCCTGATTGCGCGCCACGCGCCCGACCAGCCGCTCGCCGGTCTTGGTGTTGATGGCGACCACAGAGGGAATCAGATTGCCGCCTTCTGACGATGGAATCACGGTTGGCTCGCCACCTTCCATCACAGCGACGACCGAGTTGGTTGTGCCCAAGTCAATGCCGATTATTCTTCCCATTGTTGTTTCTCCTTACTGCATCGTCTTCTGTTTTCTGCTTTGGCGAACTGGCCGCCTTCAACTGGCCACCTTGACCAGCGCCAGCCGCAGCACCGTGTCGCCCGCCCGGTAACCCTTCTGCAGGGTCGCGATGACATGACCGCTCTCCACTTCGTCGCTCTCTTCCGCGCCGATGGCTTGATGCAGATTCGGGTCGAAGGCAGCGCCGGTGGGGTCAATCGCTTCGACTTCGTACTGCTCCAGCACGCCCGCGAATTTGCGTTGAATCATCGAGACGCCGCCGATCCAGGCATCCTCTTCCAAGGCCGCCGGCACACTCTCAAATGCGCGGTCGAAGTCGTCGATGATCGGCAGCAGCGCCTGCAGGGTATCAAGCGCCGCGCGCTGAAAGAGTTCCGTACGCTCTCGCTCAATCCGCTTCTTGTAATTGCTGAATTCCGCCCGGGCTCGCTGCCAGCCGTCTTCGTTGGCTTGCGCTTCTTTCTGCGCCTCGATGAGCATCTGCAGCAGATTGGCGCCTTCGGGCAAATCAAGCAGCTCCTCTGCTTCCTCGACGAGTGCTTCCGCCTGTTCCGGCGCGCTTTCATTTTCCGAATCGTCAGCGCTGGCGACAGCTTCTTCCTCGCGCTCCAGTTCGTCGGCTGGGCTCTTGATATCGCTCATGCAATGTTCCTCTGCTGGTGTAATCGTGAAACGGTCAAGCACGACCTTATTATGCCGGGCCTATGTATGACCAACGTCAGAATGGGCAGAATTATAGTCAGGAAAATGGCGCTTTTCGAGGCAAGCGGTAAAGTCTAACGAAGATTATATGTTTAGCTGCCCGGTATCTTCCACATTGTCTTGGTAAAGCGTCGCCAGCACGTTCGTCATCAGATTGGAGACGTAGCGGACGGTGCTGATGGCGTGTCCATAATTGATATGCGTCGGTCCCAAGACGCCGACCGCGCCGCTCATCCTGTCGGGGTCGCCATAGCGGCTGAGCACAACGCTGGTGCGGCTGAGGTTCTCATATCGGCCATCGCCGGCGATCACCACTTGCACATCCTCCCTGTCGATATCGGATGGCGGCAGCCGATCGAGCAATTCGGTAAGCAGCGCGTTGAGCACCGTGTGCTCCTCTAGGATTCGCATCGCCTGCTGCGCGCCTTCCTCGTCAGCGAAACTGTCCATGATCCGGCTCAAGCCATCGCGATAAATGTAACGCGCCCGATTGTTGTCCAGATTCTCGATCAACTCGGCAGTCAGCTCGGCCACTTCTCGTTCCAGCATGGGCAGGTTGATGCTGCGCAGGCGCACTTGCCGCGCGCCCAAATCGGCGCAGGTTTCGTTCACGCGTTTGGCCGCCTCGCCCAGCTTGTTCTGTGGAACCGGCTCCGCCAAGGTCAGCATCCGCTGGTGGACGCTGCCGCTATTCAGCACCAGCACCATCAGCGCCAGCCGGCCCTGAATGGAAATCAACTCGACGTGCTTAAAGGAATTGGCCTGCGATACCGGCGGCGTTACGATCGACGCGGTCTGAATCGAGCGGGCCAGCAGCGCTGCCGTCCGCCGCATCCATTGTTCCATGCCGCTTTGCAAGGTCCCGACCCGCTCCGATATATGACTCTGCTCGCCGCGTGTAAGGCTGCGGGTTTGCAGCAGCCGGCGCACAAAATAACGAAAGCCGGCGGCGGTTGGCACGCGCCCGGCCGACCTGTGCGGCGCGGCGATATAGCCCAATTCTTCCAACTGCGCCATTTCATTGCGCACGGTGGCCGAGCTGATGTTCAGCTGGAAATTCTCGACCAGATAGCGGGAGCCAACCGGCTCCGGCTTATCCGAATAGGCCTGCACGATGCAGGTGAGAATATCCTCTTGACGATTGCTCAGGCTGGGCAAACGGCGCTCTTCACTCATGACTTCTCACGGCGATCCGAAGCTGGGACTCGATGCGAGTTGAACAGATGCTATCACGCGCCTGATATAATGACAATTGACCGATGACCAATGCTCGCGGGGCCGAGGCCACGACAGAATCGTCTCCGACGCGCTTTGGCCGCTGCCTCAAACGAAGTTCTGATGTAAGATGTCGCTCGGGCTAATCGTCCAAGTCATAGACAATTGAAGCGGGGACTTGTGGATGTTCGCAGCCGCGCAAAATAACAGGAGATAAACACAAATGGGCGCCAAGACCTTCGATGTCAACAAAGATGAATTTCAAAGCGAGGTGCTGGACAGCAACACGCCGGTCCTGGTCGATTTCTGGGCGGAATGGTGCGGCCCTTGCAAGATGATCGCGCCGATCGTGGATGAAATCGCAAACGAGTACGAAGGCAAGCTGCGCGTCGCCAAAGTCGATGCCGACGAGAATCAGGAAATCCTGATGAACTACGGCATCATGGGCATCCCGACGCTGATCCTCTTCAAAGGCGGGGAAGCGGTCGAACGCATTACCGGCTTCAAGCCGAAAGGCAAGATCGTCAGCCAGTTGGCCACGCATATTTAGTGACTGCGAATGCTTTTGCTCAGCGCTCATCGAAACTCGGTGAGCGTTTTTGTTTACTCCGCGCCGATCTTGAAACGCGCCTAAAGGAAACCGCCTGCCGCCTCGTCTTTGACACTATCACGCCCGAAGAACTAGCTGGTATCATCGAGCGCATCGACTCGCTCGAAATCGATCCGCAAGGCGCCGTGCATGCGCTGCTTTCCGAGCGCGACTTCGGCCGCCTCAAGTAGCCAACGGGAGTTGCCGTGAAGCAGATGCAAATGACCAATCTGGTGAAAGTGCCTGGCGCGAAGTTCCACCCGGAACCAGTAACGGAAATCGACCAGGAAGAGGTGCAGCAGTCTTCGACCATGCGCTTCGGTTCCATGAAGGTCTTCTGCGGCAGCGCGTCGCAGGAACTCGGCGACGAGATCGTCGATTACATCTGCGGCGTTTCCGAATACAACATCAAGCCCGGCGTTTACACGCGCGCGGTCTTCTCCAACGAGAACATATTTATCAAGCTGGAAGAAAGCGTGCGCGGCAAGGACGTGTACCTGGTACAGACCATGGCCTCGCCGGTGCATGACAACTTCATGGAAATGCTGATCATGATCGACGCGCTCAAGCGAGACTCCGCCTGGCGCATTAATCTGGTCGTTCCCTACATGAGCTACACCCGCTCGGACCAGAAAGATCAGCCGCGCGTGCCGATTTCCGCCCGCCTCGTGGCAAACATAATTGAGATCGCCGGCGTTGATCGCTACATGACCGTCGATCTGCACTCGGGCCAGATTCAGGGTTTCTTCAACATTCCGGGCGATGCGCTGACCGCCATGCATCTCTTGAGCGACTATGTCTTGGAGAAAATGCGCAGCGGCGACCTGTCAGACTTGGTTGTCGTCGCGACCGACTTGGGCTTCGCCAAGAAGGGTCGCAATTGGGCGCAAATCCTGGGTGTGCCTTTGGCCTTTGTGGAAAAGCGCCGCGTTGACAATGCAGAGAATCCAAGAGCCCTCTCGCTTATCGGAAGCGTCGAAGGCAAAAACGTGCTGCTCGTCGATGACGAGGTCAATACCGCCGGCAGCGTCGTCGAAGCCGTAAATGTCGTGCGTGATCACGGCGCTAAAGATGTGTTATTCGCCTTCACCCACCCCTTCTTTTCCGAAACGGCCTTTGAGCGCTTTGCCTCATTAGACTTGCGCGAGATTATCTTCACCAACACTTTGCCAATCCCGCAAGAAAAGTTGCTGCCCAATATGACCGTGCTCTCGCTCGCGCCTTTGCTGGGCGAGGTCATCCTGCGCGCCCACGAGGGCAGAAGCGTCGGCGCTCTGTTCAATGAATGAGGCCGATGGCGCCGCCCCTCCTGCTGTAGCGGATTCCGTTTCCGAGATTTCTACAGCCGCAGTCATCATGGGCGCGGTCGGTTTTTTGGCGCTGATCACCTTTCTTTATGCGCTGGTTGACCGAATCGGCATTGATGAGCTGCAGCAGATGATTGCCGATGCCGGTTTCTGGGGACCGCTGCTATTCGTCGGCCTCAAGGCGCTGACCTTCACCTTCGCGCCGCTCTCCGCCGGTCCGATTCAGTTCGCCTCAGGCATCCTCTTCGGTGTAATACCGGGCACTCTGTACTCCGTGCTGGGCGAGGTCATCGGCGGGACGATCAACGTGCTCATCGCGCGGCATCTGGGCCGGCGCATCGTCGCGCGCTTCGTTGGCGCATCGGCATTAAAGCGCGTCGACAGCTTCTATGAGCGCCATCTCGAAGATTGGAAATCGCTGCTCGCTGCCCGCTTGCTGCTGTTTTCTGTTTACGACTTCATCAGTTACGCCGTCGGCTTCGGCAAGATCAGGCTTTCGGTGTACGTGGTCGTGTCCTTCGTCGGCGGCTTGCTGCCAACTTATATCTTCGTCTTGATCGGCAGCCGGGCGGCGCAGAATCAGGACGTCCTGCTGCTGATTTATGCCGGCGCAGCGGTGGTCTTTGTCGCCTTCATTTTGTTCCGGCGTCCTGTGTCCGCGCTGATCGCAAAGCTGCAAAAAAGACTCTGAACCGCCGAGCAAGGTGCTCAGCGGTCTTCTGCCGCAAACGCTATGCTATAATTGGCTCCAGCATGTCAACACGGATCGCGTGAGGACTTATGTTCCGCAACATCGTCAAAAAAGTATTCGGCGACCCCATGGAGAAAGCGCTCTCCGGCTATCAAGAGACGGTAGACCGGATCAACGCCTTGGAGCCGGCCATGCAGCGGCTCGGCGACGAGCAGATGAAAGCCAGGACCGCCGAATTCAAAACGCAGCTGCAAAACGGTGCTGACTTTGATCACGTCCTGGTTGAGGCGTTTGCGCTCGTCCGCGAGGCATCGGTGCGGACGATCGGCCTGCGTCATTACGATGTCCAGCTCATCGGCGGCATCGTCCTGCACGAGGGGCGAATCGCCGAGATGAAAACCGGCGAAGGCAAAACCCTGGTCGCCACGCTGCCGCTCTATCTCAACGCCTTGGTCGGGCAGGGCGCCCATCTGGTGACGCCCAACGACTACTTGAGCAAACACGGCCTGCAATTTATGGGGCCGATTTATCACTTGCTGGGTCTGTCCGCGGCAGTGATCCAAAATACCGGCGGCCAGCCCGACAGCGGCTCTTTTCTCTTCGATCCCAGCTTCATCTCCGATGACGCCCGTTATCAGAATTTGCGTCCCATCAGCCGCCGTGAGGCCTACCTGGCCGATATCCTCTACGGCACGAACAACGAATTCGGCTTCGATTATCTGCGCGACAATATGGTGCTGACGCACGACCGGCTGGTCCAGCGAGAATTGCGCTTCGCCATTGTTGACGAGGTCGACAATATTCTGATTGATGAAGCGCGCACGCCGCTGATTATCTCCGGCCCATCGGACGAACCCTCCGACTTTTATCGCCGCTTCGCTTCTATCGTCAAGCGTTTGAAAATCAGCAGCGAAGACAGCGTCGAGGCGGAAGAGCCCAATGGCGATTACGTGCTCGATATCAAAGATCGCATCGTTTACCTGACCGAGCGCGGCGTCGAAAAGGTCGAGGGGGCTCTGGGCGTGGCGCAGCTATATCATCCCGACAATGCGGAAATGCTGCCCTACCTCGATAATTGCCTGCGCGCCCAAACCTTGTTCGAGAAGGACAAGGAATACATCGTACAGAACGGCGAAGTTGTCATTGTCGATGACTTCACCGGACGCCTCATGCCCGGCCGCCGCTTCTCCGAAGGACTGCATCAAGCCATTGAAGCCAAGGAAGGCGTGCAGATCCGTCGCGAAAACATCACCATGGCGACCATCACCTTCCAGAATTTCTTCCGCATGTACGACAAGCTCGCCGGCATGACCGGCACCGCGCTCACCGAAGCGGAAGAATTCGAGAAGACTTACGAGTTGGAGGTGGTGCCCATCCCGACGCACCGTCAGGTGATCCG
>JAGWBC010000090.1:9580-19262 GCA_021296115.1 Anaerolineae bacterium
CACGAAGTCTTGAACGCCAAGCAGCACGAAAAAGAAGCTGAAATAATCACGCAGGCGGGGCGTCCCGGCGCCGTCACCATCGCCACCAACATGGCCGGGCGCGGCGTCGACATCCTGCTCGGCGGCAATCCCGAAGGTTTGGCCCGCGCGGCCTTGCGCCGTCAGGGCGTTGACCTCACCGCCGCCAGCGGTTCGCAATGGCAGAAAGCCCTGGCCGAAGCCGAAAGCATGGTCGAACGCGATCGGCAAGTGGTCCTCGATGCCGGCGGGCTCTTCGTCCTGGGCACAGAGCGCCATGAAGCGCGCCGCATCGACAATCAGCTGCGCGGCCGCTCCGGCCGTCAAGGCGATCCCGGCGAAACGCGCTTCTACTTGAGCCTTGATGATGACCTCATGCGCCGCTTCGCCAACGACAATGTCAAGCGCTTGATGAAAACGGCCGGCTTCCCGGAAGACGAAGCTATTGAGCACGGCATGATCAGCAAGTCTATCGAGCAGGCGCAAATCCGTGTCGAGGGGCACAATTTTGACATTCGCAAGCGGGTCGTCGAGTACGATGACGTCGTCAACCGCCAGCGCGAGATCATTTACGCGCAGCGTCTGGATTGGCTGGCCAAAGACGCCGACCAATTGCACAGCGATTATCTGACGATGATCGACGACCAGGTTGCCGCCGCTGTTGAAGATATATTCGCGGCCGATTCGCAGGGCGAGCATTTGGACGCCGCCGCGATGTATCAACAGCTCGCCAGCAACGGCCTGCCGCTGCCGGAAGCTATCACCGCCGAAAATATCGACGATGCTGAGCCTGAAGACCTGACTGCGGCGATCAATGAACACATCGGCGCGCTCTTTGAAGAAAAGAAACAGCTGCTGGAAGAGGCGCGCGAAGGGCTGATGGAAGTCGCCGAACGCCAGACGGTGATCCGCGCGCTCGATCATTATTGGCAGCGCCACTTGACCGATCTGGATATCCTGCGCGAGGGAATCGGCTTGCAGGCCATCGCGCAGAAAGACCCGCTGGTTGAATATCAGCGCCAAGGCTTTCAGATGTTCCGCGTGGTCGAAGACACCTATCGACAATTTGCCTCGCGTAATATATTCCTGGTCCAGCCGGCCGTCGTGCAGACGCCGCAGCGCCGCCGTCAGATGCGCGAATACCGCCCCGACGCCTTTATAGGCAATACGGACCGTCCCGCGCAGCAAACCGTACGCAAGAGCAATCGCCGCCCGGGCCGGAACAAACCCTGCTGGTGCGGCAGCGGCAAAAAATACAAGCAATGCCACATGCGCGAAGACCAGCTTTCGGGCAAATTCCAGCAAGCCGGCTGACACCTCAACCAGCTATGTTTCGCATCGGCGAGATAGAAATCTATCTCTTCAACGACGCCACAACCTGGGTTGATCCGGGCGGCATGTTTGGTTTAGTTCCGCGCGTGCTCTGGTCGCGTTACCATGTGGCCGATGCGCGCAACCTGATCCAGACCGCCAATCACAATCTGCTCATCCGCGCCGCCGGGCGAAACATCATTGTGGATACGGGCTACGGGAATTGTCTCAGCGAATCTCAGCGCAGGCGCGGCGGCATCACAGACTTTGATGGCACACATCGCGGCTTGCAGTCGCTTGGCATCGCGTCGGCTGATATCGACATCGTCATCGACACGCACTTGCACGACGACCACTGCACCGGCAACTTCAGGCTGAGCGCTGACGGATCGCGCGCGCCCGCTTTTCCCAATGCCGAGTACCTCGCGCAGCGCCGCGAGTACGAAGATGCCATCCACCCCAACGAGCGGACTCGCGCCACCTACTTGCCGGACAACTACGTCCCGCTATACGAGTCCGGTCAGCTCAGGCTGCTTGATGGCGACTGCGAAGTTGTAAGCGGAGTCTCAGTCTTGAAGACGCCCGGGCACACCCCCGGCCATACGAGCGTCCGCATCGAAAGCGGCGGGCAGCATGCCGCCTTCCTCTGCGACCTGGCCTCGCTGGCGGTGCATTTCGAGCGCCTCGCCTGGATGACCGCTTACGATGTCGAGCCGCTGGTGACCCTGGAAACCAAGCGCGCTTGGCAGGGCTGGGCGCTGGAGACCAACGCGCTGCTCATTTTCCCTCACGATATCGTAGGGCCCGCTGGCCGTCTCACACTTGACAGCCGCGACCGACCCAAATTCCAGCCCGAGGATGTCGCCTACGACAATCCTATAGACGACTAGACTCGGGTTTCTATAGAGATTTTCTCTGTGCCCTCTGTGTCTCTGTGGTGAATTTTATGTCCGCGCCGGCTGACACAGCGGGCAAAAATGAGTCCCCCGTTGCGCCACGCGAATCTTGCTGATTGCTGTGCCGCATTGCAGGCAGGGCAGGCCCGTCCGTCCGTAAACGGTGAAATGATTCTGCGACTCGCCCTTCTGGCCGTCCGGCTTGCGATACCAGTTGATGCTGGCGCCCTCGTGCTCAATGCCGGATTGCAGCGCATCGCGAATCGTCCCCCGCAGTCGTGCGCTCTCTTCATCGCTTAGCGTTCCGGCCGCTGCCGCTGGATGGATGCCGGCGCGGAATAGCGCTTCGTCGGCGTAAATATTGCCCACGCCAGCGACGAATTCCTGATCAAGCAGCTGAGCTTTGATCGCCCGCTTGCGCCCATGCATTCCGGCGCGGAAACCTGCCAAAGTGAAGTCCACGCTTAGCGGCTCCGGGCCCAGGTGACCCAGCAGGTTAGCCAAGTCGTTTGTCAAGTAGACGCGCCCGAACTTGCGCATATCGGAGAAGCGCAGTTGCTGCCCATTGTCCAGGTCGAAGCGGACGTGTACCCAGCGGTCCGCCTCATTCGTCGATTCGGCATCAGCCACGTAAAGCCGGCCGGACATCTTGAGGTGCACGACCAGCGCATCGTGCTCAAGCTTGATGAGGATGTACTTGCCGCGCCGGTCGACCGCAGTGATAGATTGCCCCGCTATGCGCGCCGCGAATTCAGCCGCGCCCGGGGAGTGAATCGTCCGCGCCCAATCGTGCCACATATTCGTAATCCGCCGCCCGATTAGCGGCCCGCGCAAGCCACGGACGACGGTCTCAACTTCCGGCAATTCAGGCATAAGATTCCCACTTATCCGGCGACCGGATAATCTCTGCAAACATCGCGATCCAGCCGAACGATTTGTCAGCGCGAATGCTATAATACGGCTATCCTTCGCCGAATTGAAGCCATAGCGCCCCCGCGGAAACTGACGCCATGACCAGCGATTTTGTCCATCTTCATGTGCACAGCGAATATTCACTGCTAGACGGCCAGAGCCGCATCAAAGAGTTGGTGGCGCGCGCCAAAGCGCTGGAAATGCCCGCCCTCGGTCTCACCGATCACGGCGTGATGTTCGGCGTGCTTGACTTCTACCGCGCCTGCGCCGAAGCCGGCATCAAGCCGGTCGTGGGCATGGAAGGTTATCTCGCCCAACGTAGCATGACTGACCGCGATCCTCGTTTCGATCGCCGTCCCTATCACATGCTGCTGCTGGCGAAGAACATGACCGGCTATCAGAACCTGCTCAAGATTGCGTCCGCCGCGCAACTCGAAGGTTACTATTATCGTCCGCGCTTCGACAAGGAATTCATGGCTGCGCACGCCGACGGCATCATCGCCACCAGCGGCTGCTTGGCGTCAGAGATCCCGCGCCTGGTCAACGACGGTGATGAGGCGGCTGCGCGCGAGCAAATCGGCTGGTATCAAGATGTATTTGGCGCGGAGAATTTCTACCTCGAGTTGCAAAGCCACGATATTCCGGAGCTGGAAAGCCTCAACCGCTGGCTCTGCGACTACCGCCGCAGCGGGCATAGCGCCGTGCAATTGGTCGCGACCAACGATGTGCATTATGTGCGCCAGAATGATGCCGATGCGCACGATACGCTGCTCTGCATTCAGACGAGCGCGCTGAAGAGCGAAAACGACCGCATGCGCATGGAGCCTTTCAGCAGCTATTACTTGAAGTCCGCCGCCGAAATGCGCGCTGGCTTCGGCGCCGCGCCCTCAGAATTGGTTGACGAAGCCTTCGCCAACTCCCTGAAAATCGCCGAAATGACCGAGATTGATCTCAGCCCGAAAGGCTATCACCTGCCGGCCTTCCCGGTGCCGGCTGGTTTCGATGAGTACAGCTACTTGCGACATCTGATCGACATCGGCATGGAGTGGCGCTTCGACGCTGACTGGCGCAGAAATTCGACTTTTGTGGAGCGTATCGACCGTGAGTTGAACATCATCCACAGCATGGGCTTCGACACCTATTTCTTGATCGTCTGGGACCTATGCGAGTTCGCCCGCAATGCCGATATCTGGTGGAATGTGCGCGGCTCCGGCGCGGCTAGCCTGGTCGCCTACAGCCTGGGGATCACCAACATCGATCCCATCCAGAACGGTTTGCTTTTTGAGCGCTTCCTCAATCCGGGTCGTGTCAGCATGCCTGATATCGACCTCGATTATCCGGACGACCGCCGCGGCGAAATGATCGCCTATACGGCGATGAAATATGGCGAGGACAAGGTCGCCGCCATCATCACTTTCGGCACTATGGGGGCGAAGGCGGCGGTGCGCGATGTCGGGCGCGCGCTTGATGTCGACCTGGGCAAGATCAACCGCGCCGCCGCGTTGATCCCGCAAGAGGCGCGGCAGAGGAAAATCCGCGAATATGTCGACGCCAGCCCGGAATTACTTGACCTCTACAATAGCGACCTGGATTTGCGCGAGGTCATCGACACCGCCATGGAATTGCAGGGGATGACCCGCCACGCGTCGACCCACGCAGCCGGCGTCATCGTGGCTGACCGCCCGCTGGTGGAGTTGACGCCGCTGCACCGCATCACCGGCAAAGATCCATCCGGTGGCGCGCTCAAAGCGGTGACTCAGTTTCCAATGGAGACGGCCGAATCCATCGGCTTGCTGAAGGTCGACTTTTTGGGCCTTTCTACCCTTACGATCATGCGCAAAGCCTGTGAGCTCATCGAACGCCACCGCGGCACCAGCTATGACATCGACAGCCTGCCCTATCGTCATGAGTCCGCCAGCGACGAACAGCGCGTCATGCTGGACGACGCCTTCAAGATGCTGGGGCGGGGAGAGACCATCGGCGTGTTTCAGGTGGAATCCGGCGGCATGAAGCAGATGCTGCGCCAAATGCGGCCCCGTGTCTTCGAGAATATCATCGCCGCCATATCGCTTTTCCGGCCTGGCCCGATGCAGTTCATCGAACAGTATTGCGACCGCATGCACGGCAAAGAAGAGATCAAGTATCTGCATCCCAAACTCGAGCCCATCCTCAGCGAAACTTACGGCATCATCGTCTATCAAGAGCAGATCATGCAGATTGCCGGCGAGCTTTTTGAATATGAATTGGGCGAAGCCGACTTGATGCGCCGCGCCGTATCCAAAAAGAAACCCGAAGACCTTAACAAACATCGGGCTATCTTCATGGAGCGCGGCCCGGCCAATGGCATCCCGCACGAGGCCGCCGAAGACATCTTCGACATGATCGAATTCTTCGCCGATTACGGTTTCAACAAACCCCACGCCGCTGATTACGCCGTCATAACGGTGCAAACGGCTTACCTCAAGTGCCATTATCCCGAAGAATACATGACCGCTCTGCTGAGCGTGCAGCGCGACGACCTGACAAAAGTCGCGACATTCTTGGAAGAGTGCCGCCGGCTCGACATCCCGATTCTGCCGCCCGATGTCAACTTCAGCCAACTGGATTTCGACATCGAAACGCTGCCCGACGGCCGGCGCGGCATCCGCTTCGGCTTGGCCGCCATCAAGAACGCCGGCGCGAAAGCGCTGCAGGACCTGATTGAAGAGCGTGGCGAAGCGCCATTTTACAGCCTGGTTGATTTCTGCCAGCGCGCTGATTTGCGCAAGTTGGGCCGGCGCTCGCTTGAGAGCCTGATCAAAGTCGGCGCGCTGGATAGCTTCGGCACACGCGCCACATTAATCGCAGCGCTCGACGGCATCATCAGCACCAGCAGCAATTATCACCGCGACCAGGAAATCGGCCAGAAGGTGATGTTCGATAGCGCCGCCGCTTCCGATGACGATTTACTCAAAGCGCTGAAGTCGATCAAGGAGTACAGCCCGCGCGAGTTGCTCAAGTGGGAAAAAGAGCTGCTCGGGCTTTATCTCACCGGGCGCCCGGTCGACCGTCATCGCCATCTCTTCGCCAGCCAGAATCTGCACTCGATTCACGATCTCAAGAATCCAGCGTCTGTCAAACCGGAAGGCGTACGCGTGGCGGGCGAGATTACGACGGTGCGAAAGCTCACCACCGGTCGCGGGGACATGATGGCCGTATTGAGCCTGGAAGATTGGCATGACAGCGCCGGCATCATGGAAGTGGTGCTCTTCCCGCGCACCTACACCAGCGTGGTCAATACCTTTGCCGCAATCAACGCCCAGCTGCCTGAAGGCGTGCGGCAAGTCTCTTTGGCCGAGGGCGAGATTGTACTGATCAACGGAAGCTACGATGAGAGCCGCGGCGAACCGCAAATTATCGCCGAGAGCGTTTCGACTGACTTTAACAACGCCGCCGCCGCTGATCCGCTGCCGGAGCAAATGGAAAACAGCCCCATGGTTTGGGACTCCAACGACGAGCCGCCGCCTGACGATGACTGGCGCGGACCCAATGGCGACGAGCCCGATGTAGAAGTCGAATTCAGCGAGCCGAGCGCCGCAGCTGAGGAGCCGTCTGCGCAGCTTCAAAAAGCGGATGAAACCGAGCCGGAATGGGTGAATGGCGACGGACATCTGACCATGCCCGATGAGGCCAGGCCGGCAACGCAGCCAGCGCGCCATATCGCTGTCGTCTTGGACACCACTGATGACCCCGACAAAGACAAGCGCAAGCTGACCCGAATTCACAACACCTTGATCAAGTATCCCGGCAACGACAAGTTTTCGATCGTCATCCGCCGCGGCGAAACCGATAAACGGCTAAGTTTCCGAGGCAAGACGACGCAAATTTGCGACGCGCTCCTGGCTGACCTGCGCAACATCGTCGGCGCCGACGAATATATCGCGGTGGAAGACGCCGACGCCTGAGGGCAGCATCAGTCAGCATTATTGAAGAGCGCTGCATCTACGGTTGACGCAAGGCTGCATTCATCTTTGAAGGTCCTTGCAGAATCGTCTAAAATACGCGGACGGTATCTCATGCGCCCTCCCTTTGGTGGCGCCAATGTGAGATCATGCCGGAGTGGAGACAGCAACAATGAAACGAATTGCCGTTATGACTAGCGGTGGCGATGCGCCCGGCATGAATGCCGCGGTGCGGGCCGTTGTGCGCGCCGGCCTCGACCGCGATGTCGAGGTTTATGGCATTCGTCAGGCCTACCAGGGTTTGCTGGCCGGCGACATGGCGCTGCTCAGCAGCCGCGAAGTGAGCGGCATCCTGCAGCGCGGCGGCACAGTCTTGCAAACCGCGCGCAATGAGGAATTCAAGACGCCGCAGGGGCAGCGCAAAGGCAAGCGGCGGCTCAACGAAAACGGCATAGAAGGCGTCATCGTCATCGGCGGCGACGGCAGCCTGCGTGGCGCGCTGGCGCTGCACAATATGGGCGTGCCGACGGTCGGCATTCCCGCCAGCATCGACAACGACATTTGGGGCACGGATACCAGCATCGGCGTGGACACCGCGCTTAATACCATCCTTGATGCGGTCGACCGGCTGCGCGATACGGCGACCTCGCATAATCGCTCATTTGTTGTTGAAGTTATGGGGCGCGACTGCGGCTACTTGGCGGTGATGGCGGGCATCCTGGGTGGCGCGGAAATTGTGGTCACGCCGGAGAACGGCGTCACCATGAATGAAATCGCCGTCGCGCTCGAAGACGCTTATGTCCGCGGCAAGGCACACGCCATCGCCGTCCTGGCCGAAGGCGCGCCCTACCAAGGCCCGGAGCTGGCGCATTTCCTCGAGCAGAAGCATATTGGCTTTGAAATACGCTTGACCATCCTGGGTCATACCCAGCGCGGCGGCAGCCCGACAGCCTTTGACCGGCTGCTGGCCACGCGCATGGGCGTCTATGCGGTTGATCAGCTGCTCGCCGGTGAATCCGGCATGATGGTGGCGCGCGTCGGCCGCGAACAGGTCCCGGTGCCCCTGGCCGAAAGCACAGCGCAAACCCGCCAAATCACGCCGGAATACTTCGATCTGGCCCGGATTCTCTCCCGCTAATCTCAGCCGGGTTCACTCCGTCGTTGGGTCCGCCACATCCACGATCCGACAGCCTAGCAAGTCGATCAAGGCGCGAGTCTCAAGGCGCAACTGCGTACCGCGCTGCCCGGCGCTGATCACGATAAACGCGCTGGCCGCGCAGCGTTCATCCAGGTAGATGTCCCATCGCTTCTGCATCAAAGCGAGCGCGCTGATTCCACCGACTTTTAAGCCGGTCAACCTCTCAGCCGCGGCATGCGGCGCC
Organism: Anaerolineae bacterium; assembly: GCA_021296115.1. Lineage (GTDB taxonomy): Bacteria > Chloroflexota > Anaerolineae > Aggregatilineales > Phototrophicaceae > UBA6055. The sequence continues at coordinate 18,041 of JAGWBC010000090.1, forward strand.
AGCGCCAATTTCTTTTCACCCAGCGCTTTGGCTAGCCGCTTCAGGTTGAGCGTACTGTCGCAGGGCAGCATGACCAGGACCGGTTTCTTGTTTGCAGGTCGCTCAACCACCAGGGTCTTGAAGACTTCTGCCGGAGGCAGCCCCACGGCCTGCGCCACCGCTTCGGCATCGCGAATCCGCGGGTCGTAATGATGCGTCTCGTAGGGAATCGCTCGGGCTTCGAGCAGGCGCATTGAATTGAGTTTCTTCGTCTTCGACATTGATTCTCGCTCGCCTCAGTAATTCCAAGAAAGTATTTGAAATCCCGAATATAGTCGGCTGTAGGGACGTTTCGTTGCAAGGCCCGACAATGAAAACGTCTACTTAGATTATCTCTGCGCTCTCTGTTTTAGCTTTTGTTGCAGTACTTTCTTGGTTCTACTTCTGTGAGTCTGTTAGTCACTACCGCGCGGCTGATACTGCCGCCGGGCCAAGCGCGCCATTATTCCCGGCGCGAAGACTCCGCCTGCCAGTATCAGCCGGTCAAACAGGCTGAGGATGAGATGCCTTGGCTTCCGCTCCGCAGCTTTCACAAGCGCAGCAGCTACGTCGTCCGCGGTCTTGGTGGGCAGTCCGCCGCGATTGGCCTGCCGCGAACCCAACCGATTCTGATTGAACTCCGTAACCGTCCGCCCGACCAGCACGTCGGTCACCGCGATATTGTCATCCGCCAGTTCAAGCCGCAGCGAACCCGCCAGACTGGAGACGAAGGCTTTGCTGGCGGCGTAAGTCGCGGTATAGGGCGTGTGGAGCCCGGCCACCACAGACGATATGATCAGTATATGGCCGCCGCTGCCAGCCCGCATCGCCGGCACAGCGGCGCGAACGCTGTGCATCACGCCGTCGATATTGGTTTGCAGCACCGTCTGTAGGTCGTCCCAGTCCGCGTCAGCCACTGCGCCCTGCTGCCCCACGCCGGCGTTAGCGACCAGAATATCCAGCCGGCCAAATCGCGCCATCACGCGCTCGACCGCGTCGGTCAATTCCTGTCCATTGCGGACATCGCCGACGACGGGCAGCAATCCACCATGCGACGCCGGCAGGTTTTCGATCTCCGCTCGCAGCGCCTTGAGCCGGTCGGCCCGCCGCGCGAAAGCGCATACGTCATAACCGGCTCGCGCGAAAGCCAGCGCCGCCGCCCAGCCGATCCCGCTGGACGCGCCGGTGGTTAGGACAACTCGAT
>JAGWBC010000091.1 GCA_021296115.1 Anaerolineae bacterium
TCACCCACAGGTAGCCGTCTTCATCACGCCGCGCCGTGTCGCCCGCCAGATACCAGCCTTGATCGCGATACTTCTCCCAATACTGGCTGATGAAGCGCTCGTCATCGCCGTAGACCGTGCGGATCATGCTGGGCCAGGGCGACTTGATGACCAGGTTGCCGTCTTCGTTGGCGCCGACCGGCACGCCGTCGTCATCGACGATATCGACGTCAATGCCGGGGAAGGGGCGGGTGGCGCTGCCGGGTTTCAAGTCCATGGACGGCAGCGGCGTGATCATGAAGCCGCCGGTCTCCGTCTGCCACCAGGTATCGATGATGGGGCACTGTTCCGCCCCGATGACGCGGTGATACCAGCGCCAGGCTTCCGGGTTGATCGGCTCGCCGACTGAACCCAGCAAGCGCAGGCTGCTCAAGTCATGCCGCGCGGGCCAAGCCTCGCCGAAGCGCATCAGGCCGCGGATGGCCGTCGGCGCTGTGTACAGTATCGACACGCCATAATCCGCCACGATCTTCCACCAGCGGTCGGGGTAGGGGAAGGTCGGCGCGCCTTCATAGATGATGCTGGTCGCGCCCAGAATCAGCGGCGCATAGACGATGTAACTATGCCCGGTGATCCAGCCCGGATCAGCCGCGCACCACCAGCGGTCTTCTTCTTTGAGGTCAAAAGCCCATTCGAGCGTGGTCGAGGTGTAGACCTGGTAGCCGCCGTGCGTATGCAGCACGCCCTTGGGCTTGCCGGTTGTGCCGCTGGTATACAAAATGAAGAGCGGGTCTTCGGCATCCATGACCTCGGTTTCGGCGCGAGTCGAGGCGATGGGCAGCGCCATCAAGTCGTGATACCAGTAATCGCGGTCCGGCTCCATGTTGATGTCGTGGCCGGTGCGCTTGACGACGATGACCGTCTCCACCACTGGCGAGCGCTGCACCGCCTCGTCGACCGTATCCTTCAGCCGCACGATCTTGCCGCGCAGCCAGGCGCCGTCGCAGGTGATCAGGACCTTGCTCTGCGCATCCTCGATTCGGCTGGCCAGGGCCTGCTCCGAGAAGCCGCCGTAGACCACGCTGTGGGGCGCGCCGACTTTTGCGCAAGCCAGCATGGCGATGGCGATCTCCGGTACGCGGCCCATGTAGATCGTGACGCGGTCGCCTTTCTGCACGCCCATGCTGCGCAGCACATTGGCGAACTTGTTGACCTCTTGCCACAGCCGCCAATACGACAGCGAGACTTTTTCGCCGTCTTCGCCCTCCCAGATGATCGCCAGCTTGTTGCGCCGCCAAGTCGACACATGCCGGTCCAGCGCATTCAGGACCATATTGGTCTTGCCGCCGACAAACCACTTGTAGAAGGGCTTCTTGCTGTCATCAAGGACTTTGTCCCATTTTTGGTACCAGTCCAGCGTCTCGGCGCGCTCCGCCCAAAAGGCCGTCAAGTCCTGGCGCGCCAAGTCATACACAGCGTCATAATCCGGCACCTTCGACTGGGCGACCATGTCCGCCGACGGGCGATACCATTCGCTGGTTGGAGGGGTAAAACCTTGCTCAGCCATTAACTGCTCCTCATCGAATTCGTTGTCTTGGCGCGAGACTCCTTGCCAGGCGCCAACGTCACTTGCAGCGCCCTATTATAGACGAAAGGCTGAATAATTCGACACCCGCGCGGGCGGCGCTTGCAACCGTTTTTTGCAACATCCTTGCGCCGCGCTATAATCGTGCGGGTATGTAAATCGAAAAGAATCCTATAAGGAGAACTCTTATGTCCAAGCGAATATCACGCCGTGACTTTTTGCGGTACACAGGCATGGGCAGCGCCGCCGCCTTTGCCGCCGCCTACGGTATGCCGCTCGGCACTGCCTTGGCGCAGGCGCCTCCGGGCGATACCGAGGGCCACCTGGTCATTTACAACTTCGGCGGCGCTCAGCAGCAAGCTATGTACAACAACGCCATCGGCCGCTTCAACGAGCGTTATCCCAACGTGGTCGTCGAAGACCTTTACATTCCATGGCCGGAAGGCTGGGGACACTATATCACCAACTTGAAGCTTCGCGCCGCCAGCGGTTTGCCCGTTGACATCATCGCCATCGCCATAGAAGGCACGCGTGAGACGATCTTTGAAGACCTCGTTTTGCCAATGGATGATGCCATTGCCGCGGACGAAGACTTGCAGGCGATCGTCGATGAAGTTGAGCCGGTGCTGCACGACGCGCTCAAGGGACCCGACGGCACGACCTATTACTTCACCCGCGAGTGGAACAATATGATCATCCACTACAACCCGGTCAAATTTGAAGAAGCGGGTCTGGATCCGCCAGCTACCGACTGGACTTGGGAGGACTTCCTCGAAACAGCCCTGACGCTGACGCACGGCGAAGGCGGCGACAAGCAGTTCGGTTTCGCTTTACCCTTCTTCAACTTCGGCTTGACGCCCTGGTGGCACACCAATGGCACGGCGACCCTCACCGAAGACTGGTCGGATTCCAACCTGGATGATCCCAAGATGCTGGAATCGGTCAAATTCGTGCATTCGCTGGTGCACGAGCATGGAGTAGCCCCAGCGGTTGAAGGCGTCAACCCGTACGAGCTCTTCCCGGCGGGCACTGTCGCCATGACCGGCGCCGGTCGCTGGCCCTTCGCCAATTACGTCTCCACCGATTATCGCGATGTAGACATTACGCCTTGGCCGCGTAAAGCAGCCGGCACAACCGTCTTCGGTTCCGGCGGCTGGGCCGTCTCCAAGTCGGCGAATAACGTCCCGCTGGCGATTGAGCTGATCAAGGATTTGGCGGCATTTGCGACCGACGAAGAAGCAGTCGCCATCGGCACCTCCTTGCCCGCGCGCCGCAGCGCCACTGAGAACGAAGTCTTCAACAGCTTCCCGGCCAACGCCCATCGTTTCTTCGGCAGCCTGGAAGACATCAAGCCAGTGCCGTCACCGGCCAACTTCGCCGAGGTCGAGAGCATCTTCATGCGCCACATGAGCCAGATCATGGCCAATTCCGTCACACCCGAGCAGGGCCTGGAAGCTGCCCATGCCGAGCTCAGCGCAGCAATGCAGAAGCTGGCTGAAAGAATGGCGGGCTAGGACACTTGACGGCGTCCGGCAGTCCGGGCAATCAACCAAAGCAGTTCTGTGTGGGCGGCTCAGCGAGACGCCCACTATTCGGCTGAGTAACGGAATCGATATGCGAAAAGGCAAGGCTAACAGTAGCCGCTTGCTGCCCGAGATGACGCCGAGGCATCGCGAAGCGTTTGTGGGCTACCTCTTCATCTTGCCCACCTACGTCGGCTTCATCATATTCATCCTCTATCCGCTGATCGAATCCATGCGCATCAGCTTTTTGGACTTCAGCATTCTGCGCGGTTCCACCTACATCGGTTTGGACAACTATATGCAGATGCTGCAGGATCCGCGCCTGCGCATCGTGTATGCCAATACTATCGTCTTCACGCTATTCGCCGTCTTCTTCAACGCCGGCATCGGTCTGATCCTGGCGGTCATGCTCAATCGGCGCTTGCCGATATTGATGCGCAACCTGTACCGCTCGATTTTCTTTTTTCCGGTCCTGATCGCGCATACCTATATCGCCGTGATCTGGGAATTTCTCTATGCGCAAGATACCGGGGTCATCAACTATTACCTGAGCTTCCTGGGCATTGAACCCATACCCTGGCTGAGCAATGTGCACTGGGCGATGGCGGCCATCATCATCCTTGATGTATGGAAAAATACCGGCTTCGCCATGCTGGTTTTTCTGGCCGGTTTACAGAGCATCCCCAACGAGTATTACGAGGCGGCACAGCTCGACGGCGCCAATGAGCGGCAACTGTTCTTCCGTATTACCATTCCTATGCTCAGCCCAACCATCTTCTTCATCCTCGTCATTTTCATGATCGGCGCCTTGCAGGTATTCGACACCATCATCGTGCTCACGGCGGGCGGACCGGGCGACGCCACCCGCAGCGTCGTGCTCTACATTTACGAAATTGCTTTCCGCACCTTTAACATGGGTTATGCAGCGGCCGTATCAATGACCTTATTCGCCATCATACTGGTATTGACCGCCTGTCAATTCTGGATCAGCCGCCGCTGGGTCCATTACGAATAAGCCGACGGCGCCGATGGGCGCAAGCGCGAGGCGAAGCGAAAGCATGCAGCGTAAACGCAGAAAACCGATCAAGTTTGGAGACATCCTGTCCTTCGGCATCTTGACCATCGCGGCCATCCTGGTCATGATGCCGCTGCTTTGGATGTTTTCCACCTCGCTGCGACCCACAACCGAGAGCTTTCAGCTGCCGCCGCAATGGCTGCCGACGCAATTCCGCATCGAGAATTACATCGCGCCATTTGAGTCGAGCGTGCCCTTCGTCGGTTTGTTCATCAACAGCTTGCGAATCACTGTGGCGGTAACCCTGGGCCAGCTGATCTCGTGTTCGCTGGCCGGCTATGCCTTCGCCCGTCTGCGCTTTCCCGGGCGCGAGCTGCTTTTTCTGCTGCTGCTGGCGTCGCTGATGGTGCCGGGCCAGGTGACCATCATCCCCATCTTCCTGCTGATGCGCGACCTGGGTTTGATCGACAACCCGCTGGCGATCATCTTGCCCGGTCTCATCAGCGCCTTCGGCGTCTTCTTGATGCGTCAGTTTTTCAAGCAGATGCCCCAGGAGCTCTTCGACGCGGCGCGGGTGGATGGCGCCGGGCACGTCCGTTCCTTCATACAGATCGCGTTGCCGCTGGCCGGGCCGGCCATGGCGACGCTTGCTATCATCACCTTCAACGCCACCTGGAACAGCTATTTCCTGCCACTGATCTTCCTCAATTCCTGGCATAAGATGACCCTGCCGCAAGGCATCGCCCTATTGACCGGCTATATGGGCGCCGGCAATCCATCGGTTGTTATGGCGGCCGTTACCATGGCCATCGTGCCTGTGCTGATCGTTTTCATCGCCCTGCAGCGCTGGATTATTGAAGCCTTGACGCGTTCCGGTATTAAGGGCTAATTCGTCAATTAAGTACATAATCAGGAAAGAACATGACCCTTTCAAACGGCAGCAACTTCCCCGCGCTAAAATCTTACGACCAAGACCACCTGCGGCAAATCGGCTTGCCGCTGGGCGGCATCGGCACCGGCGTCGTCTCGTTAGGCGGCCGCGGCAACTTGCACGACTGGGAAATCGTCAACCGCCCGGCCAAAGGCTTCGATATTGAGCAGACTTTCTTCGCCCTGTATACGCGCGCTAACGACGGCGCCACGACCGCGCATGCGCTGGAAGGCGTCATTCCGCTGGCTGATTACGAAGGCGCTCGCGGCGCTGCCATCCCTAACCACGGCCTGCCGCGCTTCCGCCAATGCAGCTTTGAAGCGGCATATCCCTTCGGCAAGGTTTCGCTCAGCGACCCCGACGTCCCGCTGCGCGCTGAGCTGCAAGCCTTCAACCCGCTCATCCCGGCAGACAGCGACAACAGTGGCATCCCGGTCGCCATCCTGCGCTTTGTGCTCAGCAATGAGGGCGATAGTGACATTGAAGCCGCCGTCTGCGGCAGCCTGCAAAACTTCATCGGCGCTGACGGAACCAGTGGCGCAGCCAGGGACAACTTCAACAGCTATCGCGAAGCGGACGGACTGACCGGCTTATTCATGCAATCGGCCGGCGTCGATCCCGAAGCGCCGCAGTGGGGCACACTCGCCCTGACCACGCCGCAGCGTGCCGGCATTACCCATCGCAGGGCCTGGGCCAATTACAGCTGGGGCGATTCCCTGCTCGATTTCTGGGATGACTTCAGCGAGGACGGCCAACTCAACGAGCGCGAGCGCGACGGCAAAGACAACCCAACCGGCTCGCTGTCAGTATCAGTCAGCGTCCCCGCCGGCGGAACAGCTGATATAACCTTCTTGCTCAGCTGGCACTTTCCCAATCGCATCACCTGGAAGGAAGCCGGCTTGAATCACCCGCAGAGTCCGGTCCAGGACGGGACGCGCATCGGCAACTTCTACACCACCCAGTACGCCGACGCCTGGGAAGCGGCCGCATACACGGCGCAAAATCTCGACATGCTGGAGACCGAGACGCGCGCCTTCGTGGACGCCGTCTGCGCGGCCGATCTGCCGCCGGTGGTCAAGGAAGCGGCGCTGTTCAATCTCAGTACGCTGCGCTCGCAGACCGTCTTCCGCACGCCCGACGGCTTTATGTTCGGCTGGGAGGGCTGCGACGATACCGCCGGCTGCTGCTTCGGCTCTTGCACGCACGTCTGGAATTACGAGCAGGCGACAGCCTTTCTCTTCGGCGGGCTGGCGCTGGGCATGCGCGAGGTCGAATTCAACTACGCCACCCGCGCCGACGGCGGCATGAGCTTCCGCGTCGATCTGCCGCTGCAGCACGCGCAATCCTGGTCCCTCGCTGCCGCAGATGGGCAGATGGGCTGCATCATGAAACTCTACCGCGACTGGCAACTTTCAGGCGATAGCGAGGCGCTGCGGGGAATGTGGCCTAAGGCGCGCAAAGCGCTGGAATTCTGCTGGCTGCCCGGCGGCTGGGATGCCGATAAAGACGGCGTCATGGAAGGCTGCCAGCACAACACGATGGATGTGGAATATTACGGGCCCAATCCGCAGATGGGCATCTGGTATCTGGGCGCGCTGCGGGCCATGGAGGAGATGGCGCGCCATCTCGGCGAGGACGACTTCGCCGCGGAGTGCCGTCGGCTCTTTGAGAGCGGCAGCCGCTACATCGACGAGCGCCTCTTCAACGGCGACTATTACGAGCACTTGATTCAGCCGGCCGCGGGACGCGACGCTGTTCTGGGCATGCTCATCCACAGCAGTATGGGCGCGGCCGACCCCAGCGAACCAGTGCTGCAATTGGGCGCCGGCTGCCTGGTCGATCAACTGGTCGGGCAATTGCTGGCCCACGTCTCCGGCTTGGGTTATCTGACAGAGGAAGAAAATGTCAAGCGGACGCTAAGCAGCATCAAGCGCTACAACTTCAAAGAGAACATGTACGGGCACTTCAACCACATGCGCTCCTACGTGCTCAACGAGGAGTCGGCGCTGTTGATGGCGACCTATCCGCGCGGGGGGCGTCCGGCGCGTCCTTTTCCTTACTACAACGAAGTGATGACCGGCTTCGAATACACAGCGGCCATCGGCATGTTATACGAAGGCGATATCGAAAACGGGCTGCGCTGCATACAAGCCATCCGCGATCGCTACGACGGGCGCAAGCGCAACCCCTTCGACGAAGCCGAATGCGGGCATCACTACGCGCGAGCGATGGTGGCCTGGGCGGCCGTCCTGGCGCTCAGCGGCTTCCAGTACTCCGCTGTAGATCAGACGATCGGCTTCGCCGCGCCTAAGGAGGATTGCCGTCACTTCTGGTCGACCGGCTACGCTTGGGGCAGCTGCGCGCTCAGCCCGAATGGCGCCAGCTGCGAGGTAGAACTCACCGTCTTGGGCGGCAGCGTGCAATTCGCCGAGCTGACGCTGACCGGTCTCGGCGCTGCGCGATTTGACCAGCCGCAAGCGCTATCGAAGGGCGATACGCTGCGCTGCGCGGTTTCCGCTTAAGGTCCAACAACTGTTGTACGCGATTGTAAGGCTCGTCCGGTACTGTGACGCCACCGCTCGCTCGACTTGTGCGAAGTTTCGACATCTTTGCCACCGAGTACACCGAGTTAGATAGAGGACACAGAGGAAAGGCATCATGCTTACTACAAAGACAGAATCGGCGAAGATGCGGGCTATCCTTGACTCGACCTGCCTCCATATCTCCCGGTATCCCTCTCTGTGCCCTCGGTGGCAAAAGTGTCATGAACCCGTACAAGCGCTGCGCCGGCCTCGCCCAACCGTATCGACATCGGATTCTGAGTAGCAGACAAGTCTTGTAGGGGCGTCTTTTGAAGTCGCCCCTTTCTTTTTCCGACGCGGCTTAATCTGTTAGAATCGCGGTGGCACTGCCTACTTCCTGGCGCGGCGCCATCGAGGGAATAGAAGCATGATCATCATCGCCAGCCACAACGGCGCAATCGGCATCGCCGACGCTGTGCGGACTCTCAATAGCGGCGGCAGCGCCATGGACGCGGTTGAGATCGGCATCCGCGCGGTCGAAGCGGATCCTGACGACCACAGCGTTGGCTACAACGGCTATCCCAATATCCTCGGCGAATTGGAGCTCGACGCCAGCATCATGGACGGCAGGACGCTCAATTCAGGCGCGGTCGCCTTGATGCGCGGTTACCCTTACGCCATCTCGGTCGCGCGCCAGGTCCTGGAACGCAAGCTGCCGCATGTGCTGCTGGCGGGTGAAGGCGCGGAGCGTTTCGCCCGCGAGATCGACGCCGAGCGCTGGGACGATATGCTGACCGACGAAATCCGCGAGGTTTGGCGGCGGCGTCTGGCCGCCAGTGGCAGTTCCGGCGATACTCCTGAGTTGGCTGCCGACACGTCCCTGCTCGATTGGGTCAAACTGGCGACCGATCCCGAACGCGTCGCCGGCACGGTGAATTTCATCGCCATCGACGGCGCGGGCGATATCGCCTCGGGCGTCAGCACTAGCGGCTGGGCCTGGAAATACCCGGGGCGCATCGGCGATTCGCCCATCATCGGCGCCGGCAACTATGCCGACAATCGCTACGGCGCTTGCGCTTGCACCGGAATGGGCGAAATGGCCATCCGCGCGAGCACGTCGCGCAGCCTGGCGCTCTATTTGCAGATGGGCATGACGCTGCGCGAGGCGGGTCGGCGCGCCATGAGCGATCTGCGTGACCTTGGCGGCGACTATATCGGCGGCATGAACCTGATCGCGCTGGATCGCGATGGCGAGCACGTCGGCCTGTCGTCTGAAGCCGGGCGGACCTACATCTATCAGCATGCTGACATGGCGGAATATGAGTCGGTTGAGCGCGAGGTGGTGGAGATTCCGGCGCGCTGGGCGAGGATCGTGCGGGAGTGATGGCGCTGTAAACTCTCTCGGATTGAGTGCTTAATTCAATTGAGAGTGGGGGCCAACCAGCGGCTAAGACTCAAGCTCATCAAGTAAAAGTATCGGAAACTCCTGTATGCGCATCATGTCGCGGTCATTGGTGAGCATGGCATCGCAATGCGTGGCGACCGCGCTGGCAACATGAAGTGAATCCGGTGTGCCTAGACCATATCGCGCTCGAATTTCGGCTGCCGAAACAGCAATCTCGGGCGTGACAGCGATGAGCTCATAGTCGTCGCCAGATAATAGTACTTCTCGATATGACTGGACTAACTGTTGGTCACGCTGCTTAAGCGGCAAAACCAGGACTTCCGCCAATGTCAGCACAGAACTGTATGAAAGCAGATCGGTCTGATCTATTATTCTTATGATTTTACGCATCTTATCCAGATAAGCTGCGTTCTCTTCCACATAGTAGATGAGTGGCGCTGAATCAACGTACAAGCGCTTTACATTTTCCAGTTCCGCTTCAATTCGCTTCAACGCCGCTTATCCTACTTGCCCCGCAGTTCGTTTATGTATTCTTGCGCATCCACGCCTTGCCAGGTCTCTTTTCCCAATCCCTGCAGTTCGGGCAGTCTGCGCTTGGGCTTTGATGGATGATTGGCCAAATGGTCTACCAGAAGCTTGATCAACTCTTTCTGCTGGGATTGGTTGAGCTTCTTGGCTTCCTCTAGCAATTCGTAAACGGTCATCTTACGCTTCTC
>JAGWBC010000092.1:0-10287 GCA_021296115.1 Anaerolineae bacterium
AACTACCTAGACGCACGCATTCGCGACATGGTTGTGTTTTTGTGGCTGCCCCGAATTACGGGCGAGCAACTCTGTGGTTAAATTTAAGTTTGTAATATGTTCATCAAAGCGCATATTTATTTTGATGCGATTGCCCTGCAATACAGCAGCCTTCCGCTGTGGCCTCGCAGCAGTTTGGGGTCTCGCCCACGCAGACGCGACCATTCAGTCGCCGCGCCGATCCGATCTCCTGCTAGGCTCTTGTCATGACCGCCTTCCGCTTCGCACATATCCTGACACCCGCGGAGACAAAAGCGCTATCTGTCCGAAAAAACTTTTCCGTCGGACAGAAAATGGACAGAAAACAGCAAAAACGGACAGAAACGCGCCCATAGACTGTATTATCAATAGCTTCGATTTTGTGATACAAAAAATGTTTCGCCCTATCATGAGAATTATCACAAGATTATTGATAATTCCCCGCCTGCCCGATCCGCTCTCAATAGATCAATCGTCTGTGGCAACAGTGGTTCATGCTTCGAAATCCGGTTTGCGGCAGGCATGGCGCAATGCTAGACTCTTACCGTACCCGGACTAGCGCAACGACACGGAGACTCAATTGACGACGACACTCTATTTGATGCGGCACGGCGAAGTGCATAATCCGGCCCATATACTCTACGGGCGCATGCCGGGTTACTATCTCAGCGCAGCCGGCAAGCAACAGGCGCGCGCGGCTGGCGGCTGGCTGGCCGATAAGCCGCTGACCGCCATCTATTCCAGCCCCATGGAACGCGCGCAGCAGACCGCCGGCATCGTAGCGGGCTACCTGCCGGAGTTGTCGCCGGCGACTGACGAGCGCATCATCGAAGTCAGCACGCCCTACGAGGGTCAGCCGACCGCCGATCTGGCCGCCATGGGCTGGGATCTGTACACCGGCAATCAGCCGCCGCACGAAGTTCCCGGCACAGTGCTTGACCGCGTGCTGGACTTTTTCGACTACGTCGTCGAGGAGTACAGCGGCCAATCAGTCGCTGCGGTGGCTCACGGCGACATTCTGGTTTTCGCCTGGCTGCATGCCCAGGGCATCGAGCCCACTGCCCTGATGAAAGACCGCCTGCAAGTTTATGCGCTCCCGGTGGACTACCCGGCGACTGCCTCGATCATGACATTTGCACTGCAAACTTCACCGCGGCAAAATCTGCCCAAAGTCGCTTACCACTGTCCTTACTAAGCGCGCGGCAACATACAGCGCCAGCGCTGAAATATCCGCGAGCGCCTCAATACGAGCCCGCACTCTCGCTTCTTTGTATGGAGATTGCTGACGACATCTGTACTTTGACCTCGGCAGCCAATATGAATTCTCTGTGCCCTCAGTCATTCCACGTAAGTAATTGAAATCCTCAACTTGGTCGGCTGTAGGGGCGATTCTGTGAATCGCCCGAAAATGAAAACATATAATTGAACTTTCTCTGCGCTTTCTGCGTGCTCTGTAGTTGGCTTTTGTTGCATGACTTACTCGCATTTACTTTTGCGTCTCTGTGGTGAATCTACCAATATGAAGTACGGGATCTGTCCTGGGTCTACTGCAATGAGGAGTCCTTTATCCCCACAGCGGCGCAAAGGGATTGCTCTCGCGCCAGCGGGCTTCGCCTTCGGCCAGTCGCTCGCGTTGTACGTCGACGCCGATGCCCGGCCCCTCCGGCAGGCGGATGCTGCTGCCCGGCGCCAGCTCGAAGGGCGGCTCGGTGATGTCGGGGTCGAAATAGCGGTTCGTCGCCGAGATATCGCTGGGCAGATTGACCGCTGGCAGCGCCGCGAAGGCCAGATTAGCAGCGCGCCCGATGCCGGTCTCCAGCATGCCGCCGATCCACAATGGCGTTCCGCTCTCCTGGCAGAGCCGGTAAGTCTTGAGGCTTTCCGTGTAGCCGCCGACCCGCGTCGGTTTGAGATTCAGAATCCGGCCCGCGCCCAGGCGCATGGCGATCTGCCAGTCCTGCGCCGAATAGATGCTTTCGTCGAGACAAATCGGCGTATTCAGCTGAGGCTGCAGCAGGCTGTGCTCGTAGATATCGTCATAAGCCAGCGGCTGCTCAATCATCAGCAAATCGAACTGGTCAAGCTGCTTAAGATGATCAGCGTCATCCAGCGTATAGGCGCTGTTGGCGTCCAGCATCAGCGTGATATCGGGAAAGCGAGCGCGGACGGCGCGGGCCAACTCGAAATCCCAGCCGGGCTCGATCTTGAGTTTGATGCGCCCATAGCCTTCGTCCAGCCGCTTCTGAATCAGCGCCATCTGCTCGTCAAGCGAGTCCTGGATGCCGATGCTGACGCCGACGACGGCCGATTCGCGCGGCGTGTTGCCCGCTGGCAGGTGGGCAGCGAAGTAATCGGCCAGGCGCATGCCATTGGCTTTCGCCAGCAGATCCCACAGCGCCGCTTCCACACCAGCCCGAGCATGATGATTGCCGCGAACCGTCTTGACCAAAGCCGGTACTTCCGTCGGCGAATGCAGCGTCTGCCCCAGCAGCTTGGGAATCAGAAAGTCGCGCGTGATATGCAAGGCAGTCAGAACCGTCTCCGAACCGTACGAGGGCTTGGTTTTCAGCGCCGTTTCGCCCCAACCCGTAAGACCGTTCTCGCTCACGGCTTCTATAATGATGGCGGTCTTGAATGGCTCAGCGCCAAAGCTGGTCTTGAGCAACTCGACCAGCGGCAGCGCTACGATATGCAGTTTGATTTCTTTGATCGTAACCGGCTTCAACTTGGCCGTCCTTCCAGCAAGCGGAAACTGAATTGTAGTGGCGCATTCGACAGATGACTATGCAGCATTAGCTTCCCGCCAATACTTGCTTTGCCCGGCGGCGCCTATATAAATAGTATAAGAAAACTGCGCCTCACCCTGTGCATTGTGCCCGAATATGATATAGTATTCTTCGTGGCTGCATAATCAATAGGAGATTCAACATGCACAACATTGCCTTGGTAGCCGCGCAGCTGCAGAAGCAACGCGCGCAAGACCTTATGGAAGAGGCGCGGATCGAGCGTTTCTTGCACGAAAAGAAGCATCGCGACGCCAACGAATGGCTGCAGCGACGTCTTCAACGCCATCGCAACGCCAGATAAGCGCTTTGCGCCATACAATCGACAGCCTCGCAATTGCGGGGCTTTTTTGTTTCCCCGGCTGCCGCCTCGCAAAATTGCCGCGTATCTAAGTTGACCCTATAATCAATTCTAATGCCTGTTCCCGATGCGATACTCGTATGAGATTCTTCCTACTTTCGCTAATAATCCTGCTGTTCGCTGGCGTCGCCTTTGGGCAAGACGCGTCCGGACTCGGTGTGCAGGGGCACAGTTGGGATGTGTTCCTGCGCGCGCATCCGACCCGCCCGGCCGAGACGGACATAATCTTTGTCGACCTGCTTACCGGCGAGACCACATCGGTGGCAACTGCCGGGGAGCGCTTTACGCTGCTAGACGACGCCGTACTTTATTTCGATCTTGCTGACAAGCAAGTCAAGCTGATTAAGCCGGACGGCGCCATTCGCGAACATCCCTACATCACAAAGTCGAGCGCGGACTATCGAATTGATTGGACCGTATCGCACGATCGCCGGCAGATCGCCTGGGCGGTCAGCCGACGCTCCGTCGATCAGCAGCTGAGCACTTCGATCATGCTGGCAGATCATTCCGGCAGCCAAATCCGCCAATTGCTAAGCTATGGTCCGCGCGAGGGCATCCGCCTGCTGCCGGTCGCCTTTGGCGCGGATGGCCAATCGCTTTACATTGATGTACATGCCGATGGCACGGAGCGCGTGAGCCCCTACGCTCGGCGCAGCAATATGTTCCTGTTGGACTTTGGCGGCGAAGGAGTGGCGACGCGCCTGCTGCCGGGCCGAGGTTCCTGCTTCTGCGCCATTGGCTTCGGCAACGAGGTGATGCTGCGGCTGTCCCCAAGCGGCGATCCTGACAGCACACAAGTCGAAATCTACGACATCGAAACCGGCGCGGCGCGCGTCATTGGGCCCGTCTCGCGCGGCGATTACGATGAAGCCGGCAATGTGCTCTTGAGCCCCGACGATTCGCTCGCCATCTACGCTTTGACTCAAGCGGGCGACTTTCACGCCGCCGAGCAGGAATTGCGCACAGTGCTGGTCCTCGCCGACATCGTGAACGCCCGGCAGCGGGTTGTGGGCAGCGCTATGAACGCCCTGGCGCGTCCTATTATGTGGACCGAAGACAACAGCGCCGTCCTCTTCGCCCTGGAAGGCCGCGATGGCGCCTGGAAGCTGCAGCTGGGCGACGGCCAGGCGATCAAGGTCGCGGACGCCACCTACCTCGGCATGTTAAACGAGGGCGTCTCGGCATAGTCAGGAGGCGTACGGGCGGGCGAATTTGGGCCGATTCGCCCAGTCCCAAACAGCATCCGCAATATCCCAAACGGCGTCCGGACGCGCGATTCGCTTGGCATTGTCTGCCCGCTGCTGCAAGCGTTCCGGCCCTTCTCGCAGCCAATCTACTATGAGTTCCGCGACTTTCTCCGGCTTGGGCACATAGACGCCGGCGTCGTTCTCCGTCACCAGCCGGACGTTGCCCGTTTCCTGGCCCGGGATGCGGTCGCTGATTATCATAGGCAGGCCGGCGATGGCGGCTTCGCTGATGGTGGACGGCCCGGCTTTAGTGACGATGACATCGGACGCGGCCATGATCTGCGGCATTTCGTCATAATTGGTCACATAACCGAAGATCTTATGCGCGTTATTCCAGTCGCGGCTTTCCAGCTGCGCCTTTAGCGCGGCATTTCGCCCGCAGACCACGATCAGCTGCGCCTCCAGCGGCTGCGCATCCAGCACGGGCACCAGCTTGGATATGCCGCCCATGCCTTCGCTGCCCGCAACGATCAGCACGGCCGGAAGTTGCGGCTCAAAGCCGAATTGCCGGCGCGCTTCATCTTTGGACGTGATGGAATTGATGAAGTGTGGATTCACTGGCAGACCGGTGATCTGCATTTGCGACGGCGACATGCCCAGCCGCAGACCGCGCCGATAAGCCGTTTCCGTCGGCACGAAGCAGTGGTCGACGCGCGGGTCGTACCAGAAGGAGGGAGTTGTGACCAGGTCCGTCACAACGGTTAAGAACGGCGGCCGCTCCTCCAGTGTGAGAAAGGCGCGAAATGTGGGATTGGCGATTACGGAATGGGTGCAGACCACTACATCGGCCGGGTGCTCGGCGACGATGCGCCGCAGCGCTCTGCGGTTATTGCGATAGATGAACTGACGAGCCAGGCGCGCCCGGCGTTTGCCATCGAAGCTGTGGTACATCAGCGCCCATAGCAGTTTCGAGGTATTGACGACCCGAGGATAGAGCTCCGGCTGCTTGTTGAAGGGCCAGCGACATTCGCGCAAAACATCTACATCGTCAAATACGACAGCGTCGCCGAAACGGATCTCCATCGCGTCCCGAATCGCCTGGAAAGCGGAGCGGTGCCCGCCACCAGTATCGGAGAACAAAAACAGAACTCGTTTGGCCGTCAAAATGGTCCTCGATTCAGAAGGATGCCACTGCATCCACTTTGATATTGTACATCGGCGCGAGAAGTCGCAACAGGCGACGGTGTTTCAGGGCTCGGCCGCGGCTCTTGCAGCGGCCCACGGGCGAGGCTATGGGCGAATCGCCATCCGGCGGAGCTGTCAATGGCGGCGGCGCCAAATGTAAAGATGTCGTAAACGCTCCTCTAAATGACGTTGAAATCAGGTATATTTAGGCTGAATCGTCGACAAGCCGCGAGCCGAGACATGTTGCTGAACTTACATCCGATTACCATCATCATCAACCTGATCGTCCTGGGCGTCGCCATGACCGTGCACGAATTCGCGCACAATTTCGTCGCCTGGAAGATGGGTGATGAAGCGCCGAAATTGCAGGGCCGCCTGACCTTGAATCCTCTGGTGCATATCAATTGGATTGGCTGGCTGATGTTCGCCATCATCGGCTTTGGCATCTTGGGCAGCGCGCCGATCTCGCCGCAGCGCATGCGTGATCCGCGCAAGGGATTCCTGGCCGCGGTCGCCGCCGGCCCTTTGTCCAATCTGGCGCTGGCGGTTGTGTTCGGGCTTCTGCTGAGATTCATTGGGCTCAGCGCCTTAGGTTTAAGCGCGTACTACGCTCCCGATCGAATTGTCGACCCGATAAGCCTCCTGGCGGCCCTGCTCTATGCCATGGTCTTCTGGAATATCTTGCTCTTCGTCTTCAATATGATCCCGCTATTCCCGATCGATGGCTGGCACATTGTCTTGAGCCTGCTGCCGGGTACCTGGCTGACCCACATGCAGATTCCGGTGGTCATCCAGCGCAGCCTGCGCCCGCTGGCCGAGTTTCTGATGCGGCCGGCCTTCAAATGGCGCGATTGGCAGATGGCCAGCTACTACGTTTTCATCGCGCTGATATTCCTCTCGTTCTTGCCGCTGGGCGGCGTCAGCCCCTTCGGAGTATTCATCGGCAGGCCAACGAGCGCCCTGCTGAGTTTCTTGCTCTTTTAGTCAAATGAGTCAGGTCCGTCGTCGCCTGGCGCAAGGCCTGCGCGCCCTGCTGGCCTTTGCCATCACGCCTGACTTGGCGCTGGCGCAGAAATATCTGTCCAACTGCGAATTCGCCGCCTTCCGCGCCTTGTCGCGTTCGGAGCAGCTGCATAGCCTGAATGTGCTGCGCGCGGTACTGGCTGCCGAGCCGTATGCGCCGAGCGTATTGACGGCGGCGGCGCTGCTGCACGATGTGGGCAAATCGCGCCGGCAGCTCGCCGTATGGCAGAAGACGCTGGCCGTGCTGGCGCAGTCCCTGGCGCCGGGGCTAAGCCAGCAGCTAAGCCGCGAAGAATCGCCCAGCGCCTGGCGGTTTCCCTTTATCGTTCAGCGGCAGCATCCCAAATGGGGCGGCGAGATTCTGCGTGCCTGCGGCTCGGATGTGGAGCTAATCTGGCTGGTGGAACATCACCAGGCAGAGGCGAACGCGCACCGGGCGCATCCGGCTTACACAATGCTACGACGCTTGCAAGCCGCGGATAATGCCAGCTGAGCGGGGTAGACTTTGCTATAGATTGAAGGCGGCAAACTGCGATATAGTAAGCGGGAGTGATCTCGTAGCGCGCCAGGACCAGCGACGACATCGCGCACGACCATGCGCTCAAGGAAACAGAATAAACCAGAGGACGCATTCATGGCGAAATTGACGGTAGCCATACTTGGATTGGATCGGCTTGGTTTGTCAATCGCGCTGCGACTGCGAACCTATGTCGCAAAGGGCGGCAAGCACGAATTTGAGCTGATCGGATACGACAGTCGCGACGACTATGAGAAACCGGCGCGCAAGCTCAAGGTATTGGACAAAGTCGAGCGCAAACCATACTCGGCCGTAGCGTCGGCTGATCTGGTCATCATGAATCTGCCTTTTGATGAGCTGCGCGCCGCCTACGAACTCATCGCCTCGGACCTGCGCGACGGGGTCGTGCTGCTGGATACCGCAGCCATCAAGCAGCCCTCCGAAGCATGGGCGGATCAGCTGCTGAGCGCGGAACAACATTGGATCGGCTTTACAGCTGTTGTCAACGCCGACTACTTGCTCGAACATCAATTGGGAGCGGAGCGCGCCAGCGACGATTATTTTCACGAAAGTACGATTTATCTGACGCCCTCGGTAAAGAGCATGAAAGAGGCCATCGACCTGGCCGTCAACTTCGCCGTTATTCTGGGGGGCAAACCCGCCTTCCTGGACCCGGCCGAGCACGACAGCCTGAGCGCCATCACCGAACAGATGCCTCAGCTGCTCAGCGTGGCGGCCTACTCGGCAGCCATTCGCCACAGCGCCTGGGGCGATGCCAAGCGCCTCACCAATTCGCCCTTTGGCGTACAAACGCGCTACCTGTTCACGCACCATCCCGACGGCCTTCGCGACGAATGGATGGCGAACCGCGAACGTCTCGGCCGCGCCATTGACGATGTGGTCGATGTGCTGCGGGATTTGCGCGAGCGGCTGGCGGAGAATGACGAGGCCGCCGTCGAAGCTTTCCTGATGGAGGCTTCCGATGATTATCAAGACTGGATCAATCGGCGGCATAAAGGCGATTGGGACGAACACGCGTCGCAACGCGTCCAGCTCGATAACACCATCGCTAGCTCGCTGTTCGGCGGCGCCATCAGCAAGCGGCTGTTTGGCGGCGACAAAGACGGCCGCAATTGAGGAATCGGCGCCTGAAATCGCGCGGCAGCTTGGCGTACAGGCAGCCAGCGGCAAATTTCTTTGCGAGCTTCGTCTTCAGCGCGCAGAATTGAAATTACGCCTTCGAAAGGAACAATTTGACGACTGGCGTCAAATCAGATACAGTATGCTTTAGCATCGTAATGACGTAAGCAATGTCTGTCTCGCATTTCTGTCCGTAGCAAGGGGGCGCCCCACAATGATTAATCAGATTAGCAAACTCATTCGCCTTGTCGTCGTTCTGTCGCTGTTGATGGTTTCTGCTGTCGCGTTCGCGCAGGACGACCTGGATACACTGAGTACGCAAGTGCCTTTTATCGGCATTCGCTATTGGGGTGTCGACGAAGGCCTGCTGGTGACCGGTGTAATCGCCAATACGCCTGCTGAAACGGCTGAGCTCCAATCGGGAGATGTCGTTACCGCTGTAGAAGGCGAAGCCATCCAGGTGGATACCGTCAGGGATGTCGTCTGGAAACATGAACCCGGCACAACGGTAACGCTTAGCTTGGACCGCGACGGCAAGGCCATCGAACAGGATCTGACCTTGATGGCGCGTCCGGAAGACCTCTTCGAGAATCCGCTGTACACAATCCCGCTGGATCTGGCTTCCGTTGGCTTGTATGTCGGGCAATGCGATGACAAGCTGCTGGTGCTCGGCGCCTTGGCTGGCTCCGATGTTGCGACCGCAGGCTTCCAAGTCTACGATCAAATCGTAGCGATTGACGGCGAAGCGGTTAGCAATATCGGTGAAGCGGACGTAGCCGTCTCCTACCTCAGCGAGGGCGACGTGTTGAGCTTCGTCGTCATGCGTGGCGACCGCGAACTGGTCATCAAGACGGTAATTGTGGACCATCGCAGACGTCCGCCGCGCCACCGCAATCCGCACCCGCGTCCGCGCCTGGAATTCAACAATACCTACGTCAGCAATAGCATCGGCTTGGGCTACGGGGACGGTTTCATCCAGGTACAGGCGATCGACCCGGCGCACGAACTCTACAGCGCTGGCATCCGCCGCTTCGACTTCATCACCGCCGCCAACGGCGCCCCGCTGGATGAAGCGAAAGACTACTTCTCCGGTGACGAAATCGCGCTGACGGTAGCGCGTGAAAGTGGTACGCTGGAATTTGACGTACCGGCGACAGTAGCGCCACTGCTGCTCTACGGGCTGGATGCGGCGGTTGAGCAGGATCGTTCGCAGTGGCTCGGCTTGCACGAGAAGCAAGTCACGCTGGGTGTGCGCTACTTGCAGTTGGAGCCGGACAATGCCTACTTTGAAGGCAGCGGTGTCTCGCACGGCGCCTATGTGGCCGAAGTCATCGAGGGCTTGCCGGCAGCCAAGGCAGGCGTCCAGGTGGGCGATGTGATCGTAGCCGTAGCCGGCGAAGATGTCACCATGGAGCTCGATCTGCGCAATCGCATCTACTTCCATCAGCCAGGCGACGATGGCGAGATGATTCAGATTGACGTGGTGCTGCGCGTAGCGAGCTAGCTAGTTGAGCAACTCAGAACCAACGAGCCCCTGTCAAACGGCAGGGGCTTTTCATTTGCATGATATTTGGCGCGTTTGCAGGACTATTGACCCAAATCTACGAATAGAAGGAATCACATGGCTTACGTTTATTTGACCGCGCAATTTAAATCAGATTTGGATCAACTTGATAGCACAATCAAAGGCCGAGTCTCGAATACAGTTGACCGCATCAACCGAGACCCATACTACCCTGGGCTTGAAACCCATCCGCATCGGCAAGTGCATCACCGAAAAATTTTGCGTTCGCGAGTCAATGATAATTTTCGCGTACTCTGGGAATGGGCGAAAAACGGAAATATCTTGCTCTGGCGCGTAGGCAAGCATGAGGTCATTGACCGAATTGATGACCTTCCCGTCAAACCAAGTGAGCGAACACAATACTTCACGCGAGATGACAAAGATCACAGCGCGATTGAACTCGAAGGCTTGGTAGTCTCCCGCGACTTGCCGCAGCCTTTCCAGCATGTGCCGCTCAATATTCTTCGGCTCTTTGGCGTGCCCGATGAGCTATTGGACGCAGTTAAATC
>JAGWBC010000092.1:10560-15796 GCA_021296115.1 Anaerolineae bacterium
CAACGCAGGCAGATGTTAGGTAAAAGCGCATCAGTGTTGATGCTCACCTATACAACGACATTGACCAAAACCCTGAAGCAGCTTTATGTCGAGCTATATGGTGAGGAATTGCCATATTCGCTGCAAGTTGAATCCATTCGGGCATGGATGATGCGGCAATTGAGGGATGCTGATGTGCGGATCAACTTTGCAGAACCCGATTCGAGGCTGCGATTAATTGGCGAAGCAATGCAAGAAGTAGCGGCGAGATACCCTGACGACCGGGTTGTGAGCGAGAAGCCTAAACAGTTTTTCTTGGATGAATTGGATGACGTGATTCTTTCGAGAAGGATTGAGAACCTGGAAGAGTACCAGGGAATAGACCGCGTTGGACGCGGCCGAGCTCTGGATCGGACGCGACACCGGCCCATCGTCTGGGAGATATGCCGCCGTTATCGACAGAAGTTGGAGCGGGCGAACCTGAGCGATTGGGCGGATCTGGCGCGATTGGTCGAGCAGCGTTGCCTGCGACTGCCACAATTCGATGTGGTTATCGTCGACGAAGCGCAAGACTTGCCGCCCAGCGAAATCCATTTGGTCACGCGACTGCTGTCGGACTACAGCGAGGAACGCAGTTTGACTTTGCTGGCGGACCCGGCGCAGAGCATCTACTATCGCGGGATTCCTTGGAAGGAAGCAGGTATAAACATTCTAGGTCGAACACGAATTCTGGATAAGAACTTCCGCAATACCAAGCAGATATTGGAGGCCGCTGGCCAAATCGTGGAACGCTGTGAAGACTTGAAGAAGCACGAGGAATTCATCCCGCCAACCAGTTCATTCCGCCCCGGCGCCAAGCCGATAATTGTAAGCTATTCCTATGCTGAAAAAAGCAATCAATTTCTCGCTGATGAGATCATCAAACTTTGTCAAACGGGCGGGTTCCGCCCAGGGGACATTGCTGTTTTTGCCCGAAGCAAGAATCTATTGACCAAGTACATTCAGAGCTTCCTTCAGAAGCAAAACATACTCTGTCGTTTCCACCGTGACGACGATTTCCAAATATTCGAAAACGAAGTCAAATTGATTACTATGCACTCGGCGAAAGGGTTGGAATTTCCCGTCGTATTTCTGATTGGATTATCAGACCAATACATACCGTACATTGACAAAGATTCCGACACGAAACTGGATGATGAATTGCAGGAGCGCAAGCTCTTCTACGTGAGCATGACACGGGCGGCGGAGCGACTCTACTTGCTCCATCCTCGGCGCAACCGCTGCCGGTTCTTGTATGATCTGGAACCGGCAACCGTTACCCAGACGGTTTGTTAATTTTACTTCGCGTACTCCACCCGCCGCGTCTCGCGGATGACATGCACTTTGATCTGACCCGGATACTGCATATCGCCCTCGATGAGGAGTAGTCGTCCACGACTTCCGGCCGCACAATGATGCGAATCTCGCGCCCCGCTTGCAAAGCGTAGCTCTGCTCGACGCCGTCAAATCCGTTGGCGATCTCTTCCAACTGCTTGACGCGTTTTATATAGGAGTCGAGGCTCTCGCGCCGAGCGCCCGGACGCGCGCCGGAGATTGCGTCGGCCGCCTCCACGATGAAGGCTTCCACGCACTCTTTCTCCACTTCATGGTGGTGCGCCGCGATACAGTTGACGACAGCGTCTTTGCCGCCGTAGCGCTTGACGAACTCCGCGCCGATTTGCGCGTGTGTGCCTTCCACGTTGTGGTCGATTGCCTTGCCGATATCGTGCAGCAGGCCGCCGGCTTTGGCGATATTGACATCCGCGCCCAGCTCCATGGCGATCATGCCGGCGATGTGCGCCGTCTCAATGGCGTGCATGTGCTGGTTCTGCCCGTAGCTGGTGCGGAATTTCAGCGTGCCCAGCAGATTCAATACTTCGGCGTGCAAGCCGTGGATGCCGGTCTCGTAGGCGGCGCGCTCGCCTTCTTCGCGCACGATCTGCTCGACTTCGGCGCGTGTATCTTCCACCAGTTTTTCGATGCGCGCCGGGTGGATGCGACCGTCGACGACCAGCTTCGCCATCGTCCGCTTGGCGACTTCGCGCCGGACTGGATCGAAACTGCTGATAGTGACGGACTCCGGCGAGTCATCGACGACCACGTCAACGCCTGTCGCCAATTCAAAGGAGCGAATATTGCGCCCGTTGCGGCCGATGATTCGGCCTTTCATGTCATCGCTGGGCAGATGCACAACGCTGACCGAGACCTCGTTGACCTGTTCCGACGCCAGCCGCTGGATTGCCATGGCGATCAGGCTGCGCGCGCGCGCGTCGGCGGTTTCGCGCGCTTCCGCCTCGACCTGTCGAATGATTCGCGCCATGTCGTTGCGCGCGTCCAGCTCGATCGAGTCGAGCAGCTGCTGCCGCGCCTCATCCACGGTCATCTGCGCAATGACTTCCAGCTTCTCGATCATCACCGCTTCCGACTTTTGAAGTTCGTTTTCTTTCCGGTCGAGCCGGCTCTGCCGCTTGTTAAACTGCTGATCGCGCTGCTCGAGGCGTTCCATGCGCTTGTCAAGCTCGCTACGCCGGCGTCGAATCCGCTCATCCTCGTCGTCCATATCACGGCGTCGACGCGCGATTTTCGCGTCTGCTTCGCTGATGCGTTGGCGCGCATCGCTCTCGGCTTTGGAGACGATTCTGGTCTTTTCGGTCTCAGCAGTCTTCAGCACTTCTTTGGCATCCTCGGATGCCTTCAACAGGGCGCTCTGCCCTTCTTCCTGCTGTTGCTTCAGTAATGCATTGACGCTCCGGCGGCTGCCGAAGGCGTAGCCTGCTCCGATCCCCGCGATGATGGCTACAACTGCAACTGCGATTCCAATGATGTCCATAGTCTATTGACGGGATCCAAGGGATTCATCCGTCCTTGCTCCTTTCTCTGATTGAATCGGCGCTTATCCGCCGAAACTATTCCGCGGCATCCGGCAGAAAGTAGTCTGCGTCTGCTGCTTCGAATTCCCCTTCCAGGCGCAAAACGACATCTCTGATCGTATCCGTCTCGAAGCCGCGTCGACGAAGCAATCCGCTTAACTTGCGCCTGAATGCTTGTCGCGTCGTTCGTTTGATGCGATTCGCTCGCCCTGCCGCCGCGCGATAGGCCGCGTCTTCCACTTGCGCATCAGCCAACAATGTCTCAATGAGGTCGTCGGCGACGCCCTTTGATCGCAGCTCGTATCGCAGCGCCCGGGGCCCCATCGGCTTGAAGCGAGCGCGGTTCTCCAGCCAGAACTTGGCGAAGCCGACGTCATCCAGATAGCCGAGCCGTTCCAATCGCTCCAATACCGGCGCGATATGCGCATCATCCACCTTATGCTTCTTGAGATTGCGGCGGACCTCTTGCGCGCTGCGCGGGCGGTAAGAGAGAAAGCGCAGGGCTCGATCGAAGGCGCGCTGTTCCGCGTCGGTATCCGCCAGCGCCTCAACTTCTCGCTGGCTGAGCGGCTGGCCGATTATCAGCCTGGCTGCTTCCACACGCGGCAAGCTCAAGACGAACTCATCGTCCAGGTAAAGCTTGACACGTTCTTTGTCGCGCTGATTGACTTCCAAGGCGGTAATAACCGGCATCGCAACAATCCAAGCAAGAACTCGCTGTAGTTCGCTGCTACGGCCATACCACTACAAAATTACAAACTGCCTCAAAACAGCTCGGGGGCTGCTGACTGTCAAACTGGTCAGGCGCCGGTCACGAAAAACTCAACGCTTGGGCCAGGACGTTTTATGCTCCCGTCAATGAACTTTCTTCGGGAAAGTCCATTCCAATCTCATCTAGTTCCGGATTGAGCCGATTGATCGCTCGTAATCTGCGCAGTATTTGCCGCAGCCACAGACTCGATACTCGTCATAGTCGCCGCAGCGCGACCGAGCCTGCTACCAAATCTCGCCGCGCTACGTATACACAGTTCAGGGCGGCGATCATAGGTGATCTTGAAATGACTACTTTTCAGAACAAGGCTATACTCAACATCACTTCCTCATTCCACCACCTATTATACCGCAAATTGTGGAATGGCAAGCCTTGCCTTGTAACAGTCGCGGCGAGGCGCTGGCATCAAGCGGTGGACGTCCACATCCTAAGCGCTGCGATCAAGCGCAGCAAACGCAGGGCGCGCACCGACTAAAAGGCGAGCAAAGACTGAAACATGGCCAGGTTTACGCGAGGGATTCTGGTGACGGGCGGCGGCACCTTCCTGGGTGATAATATCGCCTCTGCCCTGTTGGCCGAGGGCGCCAAGGTCAGCCTGTTGCTGCGGCCGGACAGCGAAGACAAGCTGGGACCATTGGCGCAGCAGACGCGCTGGTCGACGGCGGATGTATGGAGCCCGGCCAGCCTGCGCGGCAAGGCGCGCAATCATTCCGCGGTGATTCACACCGTTGGCAGTTTGTCCGCTGACCCCGCTCAAGGTTTGTCGCACAGCCGCCTGAATTTCGTATCGGCGCGTAACGTGGCCAATATGTGCGTCAGCGATGGCGTCCAGCGTATGATACTGATCAGCGTGGCAAGCGCCCCCTGGATCAGCCGCGCCTATATACACGCCAAGCGAGATGCGGAAAGGTATATGCTTCGGCTGGGATTGCGAGCGGCCATCGTCAGGGCGCCCCTGCTCTATGCGCCGGGCCGCAGCCGGCCCCTGTTCTATCGCGCGCTGTCTCTTTTTGGCGTGCTTCCGCCGCTTTCCTGGCTGTTCCTGAACAGGATCGCGCCGATGCCGGTCGATGTGCTGGCCCGGGGTGTGGCGCTGCTGGCCATCTCCGGCGACGAGTCGCGGCAGCTGTATTACGCCCGTAACCTGCGGCGGCTGATTCGTCACGGGCCGGCGCAGCCAGACACGGCGGCGGATCAATTTCTGCCCGGCGCGGCCGATAGCGACAGTCCCTACGATAATCTGGATGAGGACCTGCCCTTTGGCTGGACGCCAGGACCTTAAATCGTCCTTGAATTGGCGCTGCCAGGCAGTATAATATGGGCGCTTCGGCGACGTGGCCAAGTGGTAAGGCAGAGGTTTGCAAAACCTTCATTCGTGGGTTCGAATCCCACCGTCGCCTCTAGTGTTTCTTCCTTGACTTAACGTGAAAGCCATGGTCGCTCGATTACCTCGCCGCCTACCCTCATTTGCGGACGCGCCACGTACGAAAAAGCCGCGTTTCGTCGTCCCTTCGCCACAGCCCTTAACCAAGTACTCCTTGATCACGGTATGCCCGGCTTGCGAGCGCGAGACCTA
>JAGWBC010000093.1:0-5296 GCA_021296115.1 Anaerolineae bacterium
CAGGCGACTATGCAAGTAGAATATGCGTCACAGGACCGCGAGCGGCAGTCGGCGTACATCGGCGTGACCGAATTGATCGTCGGCGACGCCAGCAACCTGCGTTATGTATCGCTGCAAGACTGGAATCGCGAGACATTCGAGTTCAGCCATCAGCGCGGCGTGGTCGGCCGTGACGCGCAATTGGACTGGGTCAACGGCGTGATGGGCAGTCGGCTCACCAAGGCTTTCATCGAAGTCGATACGGTGGGCAAAGGCGCCAATGCGCGCGTGAGCGGTTTCTTCTTCGCCGACCGCGGCCAGTTCTTCGACCTCGATACTCAGCAGAATCACAACGCGCCGCTGACTAATACTGACCTGCTCTTCAAGGGCGCGGCGCGCGACAACGCCCGTACTCTGTGGCAAGGCATGATTAAGTCCTTGCCCAAGATGCAGCAGATCGATGGCTACCAGGTTTGCCGCAATCTGATGCTCAGCGACGAGGCGCGTATGGACAGCATTCCGGGCCTGGAGATCGAGGCGGACGATGTCGCTTGCTCACACGCCGCGACATTTGGCACGCTCGAGGAAGAGCCCATCTATTATCTGATGAGTCGCGGCATCACTCGGCCGCAGGCGCAGCTGATGATCATCGAAGGTTTCTTCGACGAGCTGCTGCAGCGCATCCCCTTTGAACGCGTGCGTCAGCGACTGATGGACGAGATCGAAGCGAAAATCATCGCCTGAGCAGTTAGCGGCCCTTCGAATTGCAGCGCAAGCCGGGTAAATGCTAGAATGCAAGCGCATCAACACGGTGCGCTTTTTGTTGTAGGCAGACGGTGACTCAAGAGTCCTTATGGAAGATATGTTCCGCGAGCTCATCCTGGATCATGCGCGCAATTTGCGTAATTGGGGCTTGCTCGCTCCCAACGATTTCGATCACGAGGAATGCAATCCCCTCTGCGGCGATCGCCTGCGGCTCACGCTGCGGCTGGGAACGGACGGCCTTATTACCGAAGTCGGCTGGGATGGAGAAGGCTGCGCCATCAGTCAAGCCTCGGCTTCGATGTTCGGCGAGCAATTGCTCGGCTTGACGCTGCAGGAAGCGCGACAAATCAACAAGCAGGATCTACTCGACAACATTGGTCTCACACTCAGCATCAACCGCGTCAAGTGCGCGCTGCTGCCGCTGAAAGTGCTGGTCGTTGGCGCTTACGGCCAGGTCGGCCTGGAGCAGTGGACCTTGATAGAAGAAGGTCAGGACCACCATGTCTAACTGGGTCACACTCTGTCGGGAAAGTGAAATGCCGCCGGGCCAGCGGGACGTCTTCGGCGTCGACGGACGCTGGATCGCAGTGTTTAACATCGGCGGCACGGTTTACGCCATTGAAGATCTATGCACCCACGATGGCAATGTGCTGGCCTTCGACGAGCGTGATCAGCCCAGCAAACTGATCGAATTTGAGATCGAGTGCCCGCGTCACGGCGCCCGCTTTGATGTTCGTGACGGCAAAGTCACACGCCGCCCGGCGGAAGTTGATGTGCCCTGGTTCAAGACGCGTATACAGGGTGGCAATGTGCAGGTTTTGATCTAGACAAGGACTTTACTGTGGCCTCTTCGAATCGTCTCACAATCCGAGAAGCATTCGCTACTGGCCGTACGCTGATATTCGGGCATCGCGGCGCCATGGCGGAGGCGCCGATGAACACCTTGGCTTCCTTTCAGTTGGCCTACGAACAAGGCGCTGACGGCGTTGAGCTGGATGTACATCTTTCAAAAGACGGGCATATCGTGATCGTGCACGACTTCACGCTTGATGCATCGACGGACGGCCGGGGAGAAGTCGCCTCTCATTCCCTTGCGGAGCTGAAGCGGCTGGACGCGGGCGGCTGGTTCTCCGCTGACTTCGCGGGCGAACGCATCCCCACGCTGGATGAAGTCTTCGACGCCTTCGCCGACAAGCTCTATTTCAATGTCGAACTCAAGAGCCAGTTTGATGACCGTCCCCACTTGGAAGCCGCCGTTGCCGAGTGCATTCGGAGTCATGGCGTGTCAGAGCAGACGATCGTGTCGTCCTTTGATCCACGGCTCTTGCAGGAATTCCGCGCGAATTGTCCCGACATCATGATGGGCTATCTGCATGTGCCGGGCCGTTCGACGGCGCTAATGGACGAAGTCTCGCATGAAGCGCGGCATCCCTGGCACGATGCCATCGACGAAGCCTATATGCGCTGGGCGCGCGATGCCGGTTACCTGGTCAACGCCTGGACGGTCAACGATGCCGAACGCGCCTGCGCGCTACGCGATTTAGGCGTCAACGGCATAATCACTGACAGCCCTGCCGCTACAATCAGCGCGCTGAATCAATGCTGACTCAAGTCTGGCGTCTTCTGTTTCGCCTGCTGTATTACGAACTTGCCTGTACCTATGATCTTGTCAGCGCCTCCGTCTCGCTTGGGCGCTGGAGGGCTTGGCAGCGCAGCGTTCTGCGCTACTTGCCCGCCGCTGAAGACGGGCTTGTGCTCGAATTAGCGCATGGAACCGGGGATCTGCAAGTTGATCTGCTACGTGCCGGCTACCAAACCGTCGCGCTTGACCTTTCCGCGCAAATGGGCAGGCTGGCGCGGCGAAAATTGCGTCGCGCTCATTTGGCCGCTGATCTCATTCGCGGCGATGCAGTCCATCTGCCCTGCAAATCGGCTTCTTTCGCGTCGATTGTTTGTACATTCCCGACGCCTTTCATCTTCGCTGGGCCGGTTCTGGCGGAGATGGCGCGGGTGCTGTGCCCGTCCGGACGCGCCGCCATTGTTCTGGTCGGTCAGCTTCGCGGCGGAGGCATACTGCGGGCGCTGATCCGGCGTCTTTACCGTCTAACGGGCCAACGCGACGCCTTCCTCTGCCGCCCGGGCGCGATTTCCGACTTGATCGGCGCAGACGCCTTTACGGTCGAATCCGAGATCGTTACGCTTCCGGACAGCGCCGTTCAGCTGCTGATTCTGACCAAGGCTGCCGCAAACGCGGAATCAAGCCCTGACCTGAGCCTAGCTAGCGCGAATTATTTGTGATATGATTCTTGGTTGTCCGTGGTGGGCGTAGCTCAATGGCAGAGCACCTGATTGTGGTTCAGGCGGTTGAGGGTTCGAGCCCCTTCGTCCACCCAAAAGCTGGAAACAGGATGTCGTCCGCCGCGAGCGGGCGATTTTGCTTCTGGGCGTCCCAAGCTGCAATGTTTTGACTCAGGCTCAGTTATGCGATCTAATCACCGTCTTGCGCCGCCGCGCTTGACGCCGCCATCCGGTGACGCTCGCGTAGCGGCCGTCCGTTTCCGCAGCTTTTGGCCGAGATTCGATACGGGGCACAGGTTCCCGACCATCGTGTCGCGGGTAAGGCGCCGGCAATCCAATATCTCGCTCAGCCCCTCTTGCGGACGCAGCCGGCGAGTCCAAATGGCTGGATTCGCTAGGCTTCTTTAAGCCGAAGACTTCAAACACGCTCAGATGCGCCGAATCGCGCGCTTCTTTAGACAAAGCTGGCGCTGCCGGCATCGCGATTGGCGCGGGCGGGGTTAGCGGCGGTTCCTCGCGCCCTTCGGGTTCAGCGACTGGTTCAGGCCGGCGGGGCTCGTGTTTCACCGGCGCCTCAACAATTGGCGGGCTGATTTGTATCGGCTTAGTGTCATCAGGCGCGGGCTCTGGCGCTGCCAGCAGCTGTTCTTCAGCGCCGGCGGATATAACTACGGGGTTGGGCTTGGTGTCCGTATCCGCCACAAATGGCAGTGGTTCGGCTTCAAACTCATCGTAGGATACCGGCTGCTTGTCGGTGGCTGTTTCGGCATCGCCATCCGGCAACACATCATGAAAGGCCGTAGGATGACGCGGCTGATAGCTGAGCCGTTCGTCGACATCCGGCGCCTCGCGCACGCTGGCTTTGGCTTCGTGAGTAGAAATGCCGCCGGACTCCTGCAAAATCAACTGATGCAAGTTGCGCAGGCTGGCTTGCAGCTGGTTGGTTGTGCTGCGTTTCAAGCGCATGGCATTGCGCAATCCACCCAATACGCCGCCCAATTGGTATTGGAAGGTCCAGCGCACCAAGGTGCCGTCCGGCACCTCATGCAGGCGAATACGGCCCTGATTGTCCGCGAAACTGGTACCGTCCATCAGCCGATACTCATAACCCAGCGTGTCGTACCAAGCGCTGACCTCGACTACGACGTCTTTTGACTTGTCCGCCGTAGCTCGCCATCGCGTTCCTTGTCCCTCTCGCTGGGTCGAAAGGAAGGACACCGACGTCACATCTTCTTGCCATTGCGGCAGCGCGGCAGGATCGCCCAGAAAACGCCAAATGAATTCCGGCGATGCTGGAATCAGGATTTCAAGATCAATGACGTTCATGGCTTTTGCCGCTATGGCGTGACTGGATTCACGCTTTGTGCTACACTGACTTTAGATTTTACCACTCGAGAACCGAATCGCAACCACAATGCCGAACCCCATATTCATATTCGCTTTTGTGATCGCCACGATGTTTGGCTTGGCTTTCCATGTGATTATGGGCGGCAATGCCCGGCGCATGGTGCTTTTCATCGTCACAAGTTGGCTCGGCTTCCTGCTCGGCCAATACATCGGCGGATACCTGGGCATAACCCTGTTCAAGATTGGCGTTATTCATCTGCTGCCGGCCTCGATTTGCGCCATCGGGCTGCTGATATTTGCCCATATTTTGACCGCCGAGCCGAACACGCCGGTTTCACGGCGCTAGACCATGCCTGAAAGCGAGTCTGGCGACAGCCAACCGGCGCAGACGCCGGCGCGCGAGTCGGGAGGGGTCAAGATCGGCCGGCTGATCAAGCTCACCGCGATAGTCCTGCTGCTGTTCATCGGATTGCTGCTGGTCGGCGCGCTGGTCGCTGCTTTGACCGCGGCCGATACCTGGGCGCCGGTTATCCAGATTTTCCGCGATGTGCTGCTGGTCGCGCTTCTGCTGGAGTCTCTGCTGATTATCGCGGCTGTCACGGTGTTGCTGCTGCGAGTGGCCGGGTTCCTCATCATGCTGAAGTCGGAAGTCAAACCGATTCTGGACAATGCCCGCGAGACGACGCGCCTGGGTAAGGCGACCGCGCAATTTATCAACACCAATGCCGTCGATCCCGTGATTCAAATCAAGAGTTTCCTGGCCGGCCTCTTGGCCTTCCTGCGCGAATTGATTCTGCTGCGCGGGATCGTCATGCCGGCGGAGCCGCCTGACCCCGATGAGCCCCCCCAAGCTTGACGAGAACGCGACCTTCGCGGGCATCGTGCTGGGCATGTTTCTCGGCGCGAT
>JAGWBC010000093.1:5337-14938 GCA_021296115.1 Anaerolineae bacterium
CGGCGCCGGCACAGCCGAACTTGAGACGAACGCCGCCATCAATGACGCCAAAGAGCAAGCCAAAGCCCGGCTGGGCGATTGGTCCTAGCTGCGCTCGATTTGGTCAAACGCGTGGCCCATGACCTCGAGCAAATCGCCGGCGATTACACTGCGACTGCTCTTGATAGCGTCGGCAGCGATGCAACCGGCCAGCGCATGAACGTAGGCGCCGAGCCGCGCGCTGTCGTATGCACTGGCGCCCTGCGCTCGTAAACCGGCGATCAAACCGGCCAGGACATCGCCCGTGCCAGCCGTCGCTAACGCATCGGTCTTAAATGGATTGACGCTTGTGCGGCCGTCCGGCGCCGCGACAATCGTATGGGCGCCTTTCAGCACCACGACCAAGCCCCACGCTTCTGCGTATTGGCGCGCGATACGCCAGCGATCGGCGTTAATCTCTCCCATCGCGAGCCCGGTCAGGCGGGCCATCTCTCCGCTATGCGGCGTGATAATCGTATCTTCTGGCAGGGGCCGCCACCATTCCGGCCCTGAACTGAGCGCATTCAAGGCATCGGCGTCGATAATCAGCGGCGGCAGCGAGGCGGCGTGTACAAGATTCCATACAAAAGCGCGTGTGGACTCATGCAGACCCAGGCCGCAGCCGATCAGCAGCGCGTTGTACGCTGTCGCCGACTCGGCCAGCGTTTCGCAAGCAGTCTGGTCTATAGCGCCTTGTGCATCAGGGAGCGGCAGCCAGGTCGGTTCGCGCAGCTGGCTCGCTACGATGCCTATGACCTGGCCTGTGGCGGCGATGGTGACAAGCCCAGCGCCCGAGCGGCAGGCTGATTCACCGGCCAGCGCCGCTGCCCCGATGTAATTGGCTGAGCCGACCGCCAGCATGACCTTGCCAAAACTGCCTTTGTGCCCGTCCAGCGGACGCCCCGGCAGCAGCGATCCTGCCAGCGCGCCGTCGACTACCGTTGCCGATAGCCGCTGCAGCGCGGGCATGTCCTCCGGGATACCGATGCGCGCTACAGCGAGCTCGCCGACAAGACCAGCCGCCGGGAAAACGAACTGACCCGGTTTCGCCGCGATGAAGGTCATGGTGAGATCCGCGGCCAGGGTCGCCGGGTCGGCTCTACCGCTATCGCAGTCGACTCCACTAGGGCAGTCAATAGCAAATACGAATGGTTGGCCAGCGCCATTCCCGGTCTCCGGATGCGCCGGGATGACCACATCGGCCCGCTCGCCTTCGGACATCACGCGCAGGCAGTCTTTTACGCATTGGAGGACAGCGGCTGCATCGCCGCCCAAAGGCAAACGCGCGCCAATGCCGAAAACAGCGTCAACAATAATGTCTGATTCGCGCGCCCACTGCGTCAGTTGGGCCTTGTCGCGGTCTTCATGCAGCGCTGTGGCCGGGAGACCCTCGAGCGCTGCATCTTCAAGCGGCAACTCGTCGAGATCCCGAACCTGTAGGAAATACAGGCGAATATCCGCCTTGCTAATCTGCGCCAGATCATGCGCCATGACCAAGCCATCTCCGCCGTTATTGCCTTTCCCGATCAGGAACAGAATCCTGGTCTCTGACCTGATGTCGAATCTACGCTGCAGGCAGGCGCTGGCGTCTACCCCGGCATTGACCATCATTTGCGCGTAACGCATGATCGAGCGGTCGGCCGCGGCCTCAATCTTGCGCAACTCTGATACTGTCGCTACTTTAATCACGATTGCTCCCGCGCTACGAAAACAAAAAAGACGCGTACCTTAATGATACACGTCTCGCTGACACTTCACGAGAATTGGCTTAGCGGTCGCGGTCAACCACCAGGCGCGCCAGTTCAACCAGCGCTTGTTTGGCCGGCGTCTCGTCCAGAACGGCCAGGCGGTCGATGGCCTCTTTGACGAGCAAATCCGCGTGTTGCCGAGCCTTTGCGATCGTGTCGCCTTCCAGCATTTTGCGCTTGATGGCAGCCATCGGGTCCGCCGCAGGAACGCTGCCATTGCCGTTGTCAGCGCCCAGCGCAACGGCCACGCCGCGCCCCTGGTCCATATCGATGCCCGAGGTCTTGCCCAAGCTCTCTTCGTCAGCAATGAGATCCAGGATGTCGTCGACAATCTGGAAGGCCAGGCCCAGGTTGAAGCCAAAATCGGATAGCGCCTCGATTTCACGCTGACTCGCATCGGCCAGCTTGGCGCCGATCGCGCCCGCAGCACGGAAGAGGGCGGCGGTCTTCAAAGCAATGACCCGCATATAAACCTCTCGCGAAAATTCATTCTCTTTGACGGCGGTCGCCTGCAAGGTTTCTCCCTCGACCAAAGCGGTGGCGGCTTGCGCCAGGTCCAGGTTTAAGTCGCCGTAGGGCGCCATCAATTCGTAAACCGCTGTGAACAGATAATCGCCCGTAAGCAGGGCGAAGGTACGGCCCCAGGTAGCATTTACGGATGGCCGGCCGCGGCGCATGATGCCGTGATCATTGATGTCGTCGTGCACCACGCTCGCGGTGTGCATGAGTTCAACCGCCGCCGCGGGCTTGGCGACGCGCTCCAGGTCGATTCCGCCCAGCGCCATATACGTCAGCAGCAAGAGGCGCGGTCGAATGCGTTTGCCGCCGGCGCCGAGGATGTGGCGGCTGGCATCGCGCAAGATTTCGATCTGGCTGTCAGTCACATCAAGCATGGCGCGCTCTACGGCCGCCAGCCCTTCGTCCACGCGTTCCCGAAAGACTGCCGATCCCGCCGCTGTGCCTTTCATCTGCCGCTCCAGTTCAAGAATTGTGAAGTTCAGAACTATCTAAATGTATTGTACTGTAAGTACGACAATCGTCAATGTAATTCAGCGCCGCCTGCCGTAAGCGCTGCCTAATCCGCGCATTTGCCCAAAGTCTGACACAACTGCGTGATGTGCAGGCGATCATGCTGGGCTGTGAAATACGCCATCTCCAGCAGATTCGTCAAGCCAAAGATACTGTGTCTGGCTGGGCGCCGCCAGTCGTCCGCGCCAAGTGCGGCCAGCATGGCCATGGTCTGTTGACGCTGGGCGCGAAATCGCTCGAAGACTTCCATGCCGTCGTCATGGCATTCGGGAATGTCCGGTCCGGGCGGCGGCAGCGAGGGGATAAAAGGATTGTCTTCCTCCAGAATCCTACGCAGCCGCTGCTCATGCACTTCGGTCTCCGCGCGCCACAAATGGCAAAGAATCTGCAAGATCGACCACTCGGCCGGATCCGGGCGCTGCAGCCACTGATGGTCCTTAACTTCCGCCAAGAGGCCGCATAAAGCTGCCATGTTTCCGGCAAACTGAACCGGCAGCGTCTCCGGACTCATCTCGCCGGGCTGAAATACATTCGTCCAGTGCGGTCGACGAACGCAATCCAGTACCGCGCCCAGCCCAAATGCTTCGCCGACTTGCCAGGCGCGTATTCCCAGCGACTGCGCCGGCGTAATGTCGTTAATCAGGCTGTCGCCGACGACCAGCGCTTCATCCGGTTCCACGCCCACCCGCGCTATGATCTCGGCGTAGTAGGCCGGATTGGGCTTGGCGTAGTGCATGTTTTCGCTGTTGGTGACGAAGGCAAATTCGTCGATATAGTCGCCCAAGCCCGCCCAAACTATGCGCGCGACCGTCGCCGACTCAGGGAAGAGCGGGTTGGTCGCGATTGCCACCAGCAGATTCTGATTGAGCAATTCTTCTACTAGCGCTGCCGCTCCGTCCATCGGCGCCGTGGTCTCTCTGAAGCTGTGGTAGGGCGCCGCGTAAAATTCATCAAGCGCGCGCGACAGCTCTTCGGGGGATAGCGACAGTCTGCGGCTCAACTCGTCATGAATCAGATCCGCATTGCTAAGACAGTTGTCGCCGCCTTCGTTGAGCCGAGCCATAGCGCCCCGCAGGGCGTCGGCGGCCTGCGTGATGCCGTACCGGGCTTCAAAGTGCTGGTCCCATCCCTGGCGGAAAGTCTGCACCCAGCGCCTGTCGGGATTATGCAGCAGCGTATTGTCGAGGTCGAGCAATACCGCCTTAATCATCGCCAGCTTCCATGGCTTGCCGGAAAATATCCAGCCCGGGGTGATTATCCGGACAGCCTACGTAGGGATCGACCTTTTCGCCGTTTTTTAAGCAGATGGCCTCAACCTCCACGCGCCGCATCAGCCCCAGAAAACCAGCCTTTATGGTCAGCACAAGCCGCGTATCGGGGCTGGCGTTAGCCAATACGATGTCCGGCACCGGGCACTTGGCGCAATCCTTGGGATGCCAACTTTCCGATTCGGGATTGTTCTTCGCTAGCCGACACTCTTCCACATCACGGGTATGCCGGTTGAAGTCGGAGTAATAATGCGGGCACTCTCGCCCGGCTGGTGTTTGCATTTTGGTCGCTTACCCTTGCTTGATCCAGTGCGATGCGACAGCCGGCAGCTTGTCCAAGGCGCCGTATTGTACTGTGCAATCGGGCAAGGATTCAAGAAAGCTGGCGCCGTAAGACTTGCTGATGACTCGGCTGTCGAATATCGCGACAACCCCGCGGTCAGTGCGCCGGCGGATCAAACGTCCGAAACCTTGCCGAAAGCGCAAGATGGCGTCAGGCACGGCGTATTGCTGAAATGAACGGCTATAGGTCTCGCTGCGCGCCGCGAAAACAGGATCGCTTGGCACAGCAAAAGGCAGCTTGGTGATCACGACCGCGCTCAAGTCGTCGCCGGGAATATCGATGCCCTCCCAAAAACTGCGTGTGCCCATGAGCACCGCTTTGTCTGAATTCATAAAGCTGTCAAGTAAGGCGTCGCGGCTGGCCCCGAAGCTCTGATCGTAAACATTTATATCGCCGAGGGTCAGCCGTGGCGTAATCGCTTTGGATACCTCGCGCAATTGAGCGTAACTGGTGAACAGCACCAGCATGCGCCCGTCGAGCGCGTCCGCCAACTCAATGACGCCGCGCCCAACCATGCGCTGATAGTCCCGATGCGCTTTCGGTTCCGGGATGTCTTGCGGGACGTATACCAGCGTGGATTTCTTGTAGTCGAAGGGAGAGCCGACCGCGATCGACCTGAAGCTCTCCGAATGCAGCCGTTCCTTGATGTGGTCGAAGTTGTCCTGGGTCTGCAGCGTGGCGCTGGTCAGGATGATGCTCTCCATGCGCTGATTCAGATATTCTTCCATCATCGGCCCAACATGGAGCGGCGCAATCTGCAGCGAAAGGCGCTCGGCCCTCTGGCCGGCAGTTAGCGAGTACACCGACTTGGCGTCCGGCGTCTGTGTAAAGCCTTCCAATTGTTCATGCAAATCAGCCAGGTAACGTCGATGCCCATTGATTTCGCTGCTGATGTCGCCAAAACCTGGCATGTCATACTCGGCATAACGCGGCAAGGCGCTGCAAAGGCGCTCCATGGCATCGGTGACCGCCAGCAGATAGGCGCCCAGATGTTTCCAGGCCGCCGAGACCGCGGCGAAATCGCCCGCATCGCGATGCGAATTCAGCAGTCGCATGGCGTAGCGGTTGTCGGCCCTTTGGTTGGAGGCGAAGTCGTGCAATGCCCGGAAGTACTGACGAATGAAACGCCTCATCAACTCGACCGTTTCGTCGATACTGTCAATGAATACGGACAAGCGCTCAGTTTCGGCTGACGGGAAGAAGTCACGCCCGTAGCCCAGCAGCTCGCCCAGAACGCCACCGCTTCGATTACCCAAATCACGAAGCCGGGAGAGAATCTGGCCCTGATCGATGTGGCGCGTCAAGCCACTGGTGATGGCATCTTCAAGGTGGTGCGCTTCGTCAACTATGAGGTTATTGTAGGCAGGCAAGGCTCGATTATCGATTCGGGCATCGGCGATCAGCAGAGCGTGATTCGTGATGACGATATGCGCCCTCTCCGCACGTTGACGCGCGCGATGATAGGGACAAACGCCATCCATCTCGCTGACGCAGCGTGTGCTGGAGCAGCCTTCGTCTTGCGCGCTGAGCCGCGACCAGACGGCCCACTCGCCGGCCCGCAATGTGATCTCGCCGCGGTCGCCTGAATCGCTCTCCTGCAGCCAGAGCAGGATCTTGGCCAGTGTCCGCAATTCATCGAGATTCGCGGGCTTGCGCCGGCGCAGAGTCTGCAAGCGGCGCGGGCAAAGATAATTGCCGCGGCCCTTCATTATCGCAGCTCGCAACTGGGCGCCAACGGCATTGCGCAGCTGGGGAATGTCCTTGCCCAAAAGCTGCTCTTGTAGATTGATCGTATTGGTCGACACGGTAACACGTTGATCGTTCTGCAGCGCCCAAAGCGCGGCTGGGACGAGATAGGCGAGCGATTTGCCCGTGCCTGTGCCCGCTTCAATCATGAGATGCTCGCCCTGATTCAGCGCGGCAGTCACTTCATGCGCCATACGCAGTTGCTCGTCGCGGACTTCGTAATCGCCGAAGTCAGCGGCCAGCCTTCCGCACGCGCCGAATATCGCGCCAATCGCGGCCGGCTCTAGTGGATCATGCCGCGCATTGCCCAGCGCAAGCGGCGGCGCATCCAGGCGCTCGGTCTGAAAAGGCAGGATCGGACGCTGCGGAACGAAATTGCGGACGCTTTGGTCCAGCGCAGCCTGAAAAACGGAGCGCAAATGCCAATCCAGCCCGTCGCCGGCGCGGATGATTTCCGCCAGCGCCGCCGACGGCATAGTGCAGAGCTTCTGCCACAAGCGCCAATATAGATGCCCAGTGGCGACAGCGTCGTCAAGCGCGCGATGCGCCCGCTCGAGATTGATATCAAGTTGCGAAACCAGACTGCCCAAGCTGTATCGCGGCGCGGAGGGCATGACGATCAATGCCAGTTCAAAGGTATCGATGGCGTCGTTCTGCGCTAGCAGATCATGTTTCCGCAAGAAGGAACGATCGAATCCGACGTTGTGCGCGATAACCGTCGCGTCGGCGAAGAAACTACGCATTTCCGGCAGGATTTCATCAATGCCAGGCGCGTCATCGACATCTTCCTGATGGATGTTGGTCAAGTGCGTGATATCTGACGGGATCGGAATCGACGGCCTAACCAGCGATTGATACTCATCCACCACCTCGCCGTCGCGAAAACGAGCCAGCCCGACTTCAATGATTTCATCGCTTGACGGGTTTAGCCCGGTGGTTTCGAGGTCAAGGGCGATTAGCTCGCCGTGCATGTCAGCTTCCCGTGTGGGCGGCGCAGCGCATGACCATCTCACGCGCTCGCTGGCGAGCCTGGCGGAAGCCCCTAGCTATACGGCTATCGGTCACTCGGAAGCGTCTTCGTTGGATTCATCTACCGCATCCCCGTCGCCGGAGTCCGCCGCGCTGTTGTCCTGCGGATAGGCCGCTGTGGCTTGGGCGAACCAAGTCGCCAGATTGCGGCGAATGATGGGCAAGTCCAGGGTATGCGCCCCGACGAAGCCCTCCCGCTCCAGGAGCGACCAGTTGTCGTCGTCAGCGAGGCGCCACAGGAAGGATTGAACCTGAGCCTTGGCCAGCGCCTGCTCGCTGATGAGCAAGCTGGCTCGCCTTGAAAGCGGATAACTGCTGTTTTCAATGGATCCGGCCGTGGGTTCGACGCATCCAGCGCCGTAATTGACTGAGATCAGCCTTATATTTGCCTGTTCCTTAGCGATGACCTTCTGATAATCCGACCAACTCATGTAGGTCAATCCGCCCGCGACATTGCCGACAGCGGCTGCCCGATACAAGGGGTCGTAATCCTTTTCCGTGTCGCGGCGCACCGGCGGAATGATGCCGGAAGCGGTCTGCAGCAGAATGTCAGTGTACTGATCGGTGAAAGACAGACCAAATAGCGTCAGCGGCTGATCCGGGAAAGCAGCGTCAATTTCCGACCAATTCCCGGCGTCGCCGCTCCAAATCGCGTTCACCTGCCCGGTTGTCAAGCAAGCGCTGTAGTCATCACCGGCATTGCCGAGCAGAACAGTCGCTTGCGCGCCCAATGCCAGTGGCATGGTGGCCACGCCCATGGCCGCGCATTCTTCGAGCGCGTCGGCATCAGGCGCGGCATCGAGGAGAGCAATGTCCGCCTCGCCAGCGCATAATCTGTTAATGCTTAAACGCGCCCCGGCAGCCTCGAAGTCGAATGAAAAGCGCTCGTAGGACTCGGTAAGCCTATCGCCGACGCGGCTCAGCGCCTGGTAAGCATTGGCCGCGCCGACCAGCCTGACTTCTCCGCTCAAGTCGGGCGGAATCTGATATTCGCCGAGTCCGCTCGCGCTGGCCAGGGCATCGGCGTCGGTGAGGATGAGAGCGTTCAACTCAGATGTTGTTGCCGTCGGCGCTGTTATGCCGGCGTCGCGCATGACCGCGGCGCCCGCTTCGCTCACTATGAATTGCATGAACTCGGCGAGGCTATCGCTGGAACTCAACCGCGCGCGATTGACGACAACATAGAGCGACAGCGCAAAGGCATAATTGTCGCTCTCAACAGCCTCAGCCGATGGCGCTGCACAGTCGCCCGAGTTTGCGCTTGAGACATCCAAGACGGTGATAGAGTCCGCGGATTCGCTCGCGTCTTTACCAGCCAGCAAAGCCAGAGCGCCTTGGGTTTCGCTTGCGCGCCGGGCGGCATCGGCGCCAGCGTCGATGGTCTCCGCATCAAGCCGCAAGCCGTCGCCGGCGACAAAGGAATCAGCGATGAAATAGGCGATCTGACTATCCGGCGGAAGCATTAAGGTCAGAGGAAGCTCGGCCAACTCTTCGCTGGCGAAGGACCAGTCGGTCAGGGCGTTGCTGGCGCTCGGCTTCAGCAGCTCGCGCAGTTGCGTCTCGCCAATGCATTCGACCGCGGCATCCGCGCCTGTAGCGAATACAGCCACATGATGGCCGATGAGCAGCTCGCTGTACAAAACTTCGTTAGCATCGCAGATGGCTCGTTCAGCGGCGGACATTTCCCGCGTCGCCGTCGCCAGATCAATCTCGCCGTTGCAAAACTGGTCAATTCCCGCCGCAGTCCCGCTGGTTGTGATGGCAACTGATGTCATTCCCTTGGCGTCGGCCATACGCTCGATCAGCGCATTGGCGATCCCGGAGCCGATCACGGTGATGTCTTCCGGCGACTGCGCCAGCCCCCATCCGGAGCTTGCCACGAGCAAAAGCAATACGAGCGCGCCGGTATATAATCTAAACTTCGCCATGTATTGACGTATCCTTACCTGAGCTTGACTCAACCTACGAATTGTACCGTCAGCGCTACGATTGTAAAGCCATACTTTTCTGCTACGATCGGCTGACGAGCGCCTCCGTTACTGGCTGTACGAGGCGCCAGAAGTCAACTTCAGAATCAAAGGGGAGACCGGATTGGGCTATACGCCGCAGAGTATCTTCGAATTAATCGGCGGGGAAGAACCGGTAGCGGCCATCGTCGACGCTTTCTACGATGCCGTCGAAAACGACCCGATACTGCGTCCCATGTATCCTGAATGTCTCCAAGCTCCCAAACGTCACCTGTATCTATTTTTGCTGCAGTTTTTCGGCGGGCCGCGGACCTACCTGGAAGAGCGCGGCCATCCCCGACTGCGAATGCGCCATTTTCCCTTCGCGATCGATCAACAGGCGCGCGATCACTGGCTGGAGCACATGTTAAACGCGGTGGACCAAGCCGGAATCCCTGAACCAGCGCGCTCGCG
>JAGWBC010000094.1 GCA_021296115.1 Anaerolineae bacterium
CTCCCTGACAACTTGCCTGATGCGCCAATCTTATCGAAAGACGGCGACGCATCCAAGCGCTGGAGCTCAAGGCGTATAGCTCGCTTGCGGTTCCGCGTGGTGGAGCAGCACGTCAATAGTTAGCGCCAGGGCTGCGCCGCTAACCGCGCTGCGTAATGCGGCCTTTTGCACCGAAGCCACATCAATGAGGCCCGCCTCAAGCATGTCAGTGATTTCGCCGGTGCGGCTATCGACCCCGGCGCCGCTCCCCGCGCCGTTAAGTTCAGCGACTTTCGCGGCATCGAAGCCGGCATTGTGACATATCGTCCGCAGCGGCTCTTCCAAGGCCTTGAGAAGTATGCGCATGGCCGCGCGGCGAGTGCTGTCGGATTCGCAGTCGGCGCTGTCTTCCAGCGCGGAGCGGCAGGCATACAGAGCTATGCCGCCGCCGGGCAAGATACCGTCGCTCAAGGCGCGGCGCAGTGACTTCGCTGTTTCTTTGGCGGCGGCGATGCGGTTGTCCATCCTGGTTGGTAAGGCATCGCCGATGCGCAGAATGGCTGCGCCGCCCAGAATCTTGCCGATGCGCTCGCCGAGAAACTCTTCCGCCTCTTTGTCCGTGGCGTATTCCCGCAGCTCCAGCAGATCGGCCAGATGCTCGGTGAGCTCTTGCTGATTGTCACGATCCGACACCAGGCCGAACATCGTGCGCTCGACCCAGACCTGTCGCACCTGGCCCAGATAACTCCGCCATGGCTGACGCGCCGGGTCGACGCCTTCGGACGCTGCCGGCCGCCCGACCGCCGTCGCCAGCCTATCGCCGGCCGCCTTGAACAGCGGTATTGCGCCGCTGATCACCGCCATGTCACTCAAGTGGGCGCGCCGCTCGTCATCGGTGCTGCCCGGCGTCTTAACCGCGACGATGCGGAACTCCTCCGGCTTCTTGTTGGCCAGGATGCAATTGATGACCGCCTCAGAAAACTTCGCGCCGACGAGAAGAAGCGACTTGGCGCCGGCGCGCATCAGCGCATTGAGTAGCGGGACAAGCTCGTCGACCTGTTCAATATCAAGGTCGCTGAGCAGGATGGCGGCGTCGTTCATGACGATGCGGTCGGCTTCTTTGCCGCCGCGCAACATAGCCCGCGATACCGCACCACGCTTCCAATACATGCCTTTCATGTAATCGTGCATGATCGCGCGTGTGTGCCCGCGCCGGACATCAAGCTGACCATATTCGCCGATGAATGCAAAGATCTCCCCAAGCTTGTCTGCGAGCTCCGGATCGTGGCAGATGCATTCCGCCAGCTGAGCGAGTTGCGCACGCCCGTTTATGGGCATGGTCATATGGTCCAGGCGGCAGAGGATAAGATTCAGTCCCTCTAACAGTTGCTGCCGCAAGCGCATGGCGTCGCCGCCGGCCGTGATGACTTTCAAGCCTTCGCGATAGATGGACTGAAACATGACGGCGGCGGCCGCAGTGCCATCACCGCAGTCTTCATAAAGCTGCCAGAGCGCTTGGCGCACGAGC
Source organism: Anaerolineae bacterium (assembly GCA_021296115.1). GTDB lineage: Bacteria > Chloroflexota > Anaerolineae > Aggregatilineales > Phototrophicaceae > UBA6055. The sequence continues at coordinate 1,508 of JAGWBC010000094.1, forward strand.
ATTGCGCCCATGTCGGCGTCAGGGTCGGGCAAGTCTGTAATGCGGCGCGCGATCAAACCGCCCTTGTCCAGCAATTCAGGCGGCTTGCCATCCAGCGCCTGGCTGACGGCGACAGTGCGCGTGACCGGACCAAGGGTCGGACGAATGGCGTCGACGACCACATCAATGCCGCGCAGGAGACTAAGGGAAGCATCCGGTTGGAAGACCAGCCGTTCAGCGCCGTATCTACCGCTCCCCGACGCATCAGTGAGGGGAGATGGTCGATGCTTCCCGCCAATGCTTGGGCGGGACCGAGGGTGGTAAGGATTCGCTGTCAACCGCGGATGGCTCCTTGCGTTAGGCCGGCGATGATCTGCCGCTGCATCAAAACGAAGACGATGAGAATGGGCAAGGTGCTGAGGAAGGACGCCGCCATGATGGCGCCGATTTCGACATCGTAAGGCCCCTCCATCGTGGCGATGCCGAGTGCCAGCATGTATTTTGTGTCGTCATGAAGTACGATGAGGGGCCAAAGGAAATCATTCCAGGTGTTGACGAAGGTCAGAATGGCCACGACGCCAAGCGCTGGTCGCACGAGCGGGATGATGATGCGATGAAAAATACCGAACTCCGAGGCGCCATCAATGCGGGCGGCGTCCATCAACTCGTCCGGCACAGATTCAATATACTGGCGCATGAGGAATATGTTAAAGGCGATGACGATTCCCGGCACGATGACCGCCCAATACGTGTCCACCCAGCCGAAGTCGACCATCATCAAAAAGAGCGGGACAAGCAGCACTTGGAATGGCAGCGTCAAGGTCGCCAAAACGAGGAAGAAGAAGAAGCGCTTGAATCGAAAGTTGTACTTGGCGAAAGCTGCGCCGGCCAAAGCGGCGAAATATACGCCAAGCACGGTGCGAACGCCGGCTGTAAAGATCGTATTGCCGTACCAGATGACGAAGTTTGTATCGCCGAAGAGTTTCTGATAATTGTGCCCGTGCCACTCGCGCGGCATGATTGTCACCGGCAGCGAATAAAGTTCGCCCTGGTCTCGGAAACTGGCGGTAATCATGTATATGAAGGGTATCGCGGTCAGCAGGACGCCGAAAAGCACGACCGAATTCATGAACATGAGATTGACTCTGCCCGGTCCCATAGCGGTGCCGCGATTTGCTTTGATCAGCATTGCGCGCCTCATACCCGCCAGAGGCGGAACAATAGAAGCTGAAGCCCGGTGATGAGCAGAATGATGGCGGTCAGCAGATAACCGATGGCCGAGGCATAGCCCATGCGGAAATTCTCAAATCCCATAAAGAAGAGATACATCACCGGGAACAAGCCAGCGTCGCCCGGGCCTGATCCGCTGTCGAAGAGCAGGTAGGGCTGGCTGAAGAGGCTAAAAGAGCCGATTAAACCGGTGATGACCACGAAAACAAAGACTGGGCGCAAGAAGGGAATGGTGATATGCCAGAAGACGCGAATCGTATTGGCGCCGTCGATGCGCGCCGCCTCTTTGAGGTCATCGGGCACATTTTGCAAGCCGGCGAGGAAGAATAGCGAGTTATAACCGCACCAGGTCCACAAGCCCAGGATGATCAGTGCTGGCATGACAAATGTCTTGTTCGTCAGCCAACCGACGCCCTCAATCCCGAGCGCGGCTAGCGCCCCGTTGAGCAAGCCGTAGCGATCCTGAAATATCAGCGTGAATATCCAACCCACGACAATGGCGGACGTGATATAGGGCGCGAAGAAGGCCAATCGCGCGAGGACTTTGAAGCGGACATGTGGCGCGTTCATCAAAAGCGCCATGCCCAAAGCGATGGGCATTTGAATGAGGACCGTGCCTATGGCGAATTCGGCGCCGTTCATGATGGCGGTGCCGAAGCGCTTGTCTTTGGTCAGCAGACGCTCGTAATTATCCAAGCCCTTGTATTCGAGGACGACGCCGCCGCCTTCTTCCTGGCTGATGAAACCGCGGACGCGCTGAAAGCTCAGGAAGAAGGCCGCGCCTGCCGGATAGACAGTGAAGACCAGGAATGAAAGCAGAAAAGGCGCCAGGAAAATATAGGGGATGACCCGGCGCTGATTGCGTGACCACCAGTCCGCGATTGAGAAGCGCTGGGAACTGTCGCCAGTGGTCAATGTGTGAGCGGGCAAGGCTGATTCTCCTTGCAGGGCTATTTAACAATTCAGCACAAGGCAAGGTCAGGGACGTCTCGGCCAATAGCCAAGAGATTCGAGTTCACAATCAGGGCGTTTCGTTGAAACGCCCCTACGTGTGTACCCTAAACGCCGAGACTTACTTGTTGAACTCAAACTCGTCGATCGCTTCGTCGATCGCTTGCTGAGGATCGACGCCGTCCAGCAACACCTGCTGCACAACCAGCCGATTGACCGCATCCACGAAGAGCGTCCAATAGGGATCGACATTAACTTCCGCCATGGCCGAAGCCGCTTCGGCGATGAACTCGCCCGGCTTCTGCCCGTCGAAGTAGTCGTCGGTACGCAGCAATTCTTCGCGATCCCAGACCGGTTTGTACGACGGGAAGAGGTTCATGCGGCGGAATGCCAGCAGCGAGCCTTCAGCTGTCAAATTGCAGATGCGGATAAACTCCCAAGCCTCTTGCTTGTTCTCAGAGGCGGCTGTGATGCCCATGCCGGTGCCGCCTCGCGGAACAGTCAGATAGCTGTTCTCATCCCAGACCGGCAGGTAGCGCATCTTCCACAAGCCTTCGAGCTCGGGCGCGTTCTGCTTCATGAAACCCTGGTACCAGGGCGCGCCCCAAACGGTGATGAAGGCGCCTTCATTCATCAGCGCATAATGCGCATCGCCGGTGCCGCGGTCGACATAGACGCCGCTGTCGAGCTGCGCCTTCTGCCAGGCCAAGATCTCCACCGCCAGGTCGGAATTCAGCTGCACGTTGCCATCGGAATCGAAGAATTCGCCGCCTGCCTGATGAAATTGCACGTAGAAATCCGCCCAGGTTTGCGTACCGATGGCGAAGAGCCCGTGGCCCGCTTCCATGGAGTCGCCGCCAAGCGTGCTGGCGAATTCTTCCCAAGTGCCGGGCGCGTCGATATCCAGTCCCAGCTCGTCAAAGATATCATGGCGGTAGTAGAGCAATACCGGATTAACTTCGTTGCCAATGCCGTAGATACTTCCGCGAACGGTCCAGGGCTTAGTCGCAGAGGGGATCGAAAGGTCGTCCAACTGATCGCCCAACAGGTCGTTCAACGCCGCGTACGGCTCGCTGCCGGCCTCGCGCACAAACTGACCCATAGCGGAAATCTCGATATCGACCATATCGGGTATGCCAGCGCCGGCCACGAATGCCGCCTGCAGCTTCGGCCACAGATCAGAGTATGGCGTCAGTGACAGCTCGACATTAACATTGGGATAGGATTCCGACCAGATTTCGTCGATCAGATTTTGCATCCACTCGTCACGGTTGTTGGCGAATCCCCAAAGACTGATGGTGACCTCATCGTCTTGCGCGCGCACCATACCGACGGGCAGGGCAGCGAAGCCGGAAGCGGCCAAGGCTGTTGAAGCCGCTTTGAGAAAATCGCGGCGAGAAAGCTTCTTTTCAGACATTAGTCTCTCCTCTCCTTGGGAATATTTCGTCTACAGGCGTACATTTCAACTGGGATCGTTCGCGCGCCACCTCCTGTACAAGAACCGCCTCATAGAGGCACTTCACATAAAATATCTTTACATGGCACAAAAAACCAATAAACACAATAATATATGCACGATGAGCAAATTGCAACGAATTCACAAAATGGTCAAAGCGGTCAAGATCATCAGTCTGCCGCCGGAGCGCTGGCCGGAAGCAAAACGACTGCGCCTTGAAGCCCTGCGCGGGGCGCCGACCGCATTCGCCTCAAGTTTCGCTGATGAAGAAGCATTCGTCGATGAGATTTGGATCGCGCGGCTGAGGTCGGCATTCAAGCGCGACGGCAACCTGACATTGTATGCGGAAGTTGAGGGCGAGTTGATCGGCATGGCCGGGGCGGGCTGGTCGGCAAAAGCCAAGCTCCGCCATGTAGCGGAAGTCTACAGCGTTTATATATCGCCGGCGCGGCGCGGCCTGGGCATCGCGTCGCAGCTGATGCGACGCCTGCTGGATGAGCTGTCAACGCTGCCGCAGTTGGAAAAAGTCTGCCTGACGGTCAACCGCGCGGGTCAGCCGGCCATTAGCCTGTACCAGCGGTTCGGCTTTGAAAAAGTGGGGATGGCGCGGCGCGAACTATGCGTGGACGGCCAGTATTACGACTTGCTGTACATGGAGCGCTTCTTGGAGTCGGGCTGAGACAGCGCGTGGCTTACGCCTTGATTGAGCCGCTTGTCAGGCCGCTGATGAACTGCCGCATAGCCACGGCGAAGACGCACAGCAGCGGAATTGACGAGATGACGTAGCCGGCGAAAAGCGTGCCCCAATCGGTTTCAAAGTCCGAGGAGAATTGCATCAAACCCAGCGCCAGCGGCATCTGGCTCTTGTCGGTGATGGTGACCAGCGGCCAGATCAGGTCGTTCCAGCTGCTGATCAGCGTGGTCATGGCGACTGTGGCGATCATGGGGCGGGCTAGCGGCACGGATACGTAGATGAACACCTGCCGCTCGGCCGCGCCATCGACATAGGCGGCGTCGAACAACTCCTGCGGCAGAGACTCGAAATAACTGCGCATCAGCCAGGTCGACAACACCAGGCCGCCGCTGACCCAAACCGAAATCAGCGCGAAGGGTGTATTGACCAGACCCAGATCGCGCACGAGCACAAAGCGCGGCGCCAGCGTCAGCACGCCCGGCACCATAATAAGGGTGATGAAGCCGAGGAATAGCACCGTCTTGAATGGGAAGCGGAAACGAGCGAAGACATAACCGGCCACTGAGGCGATGGCGGCGATCAGGCAAATGGTTGAGCCGGAATAGATGACGCTGTTGACGATAAAGCGCCAGATAATTCTGAAGGCGGATGTATAGTTGCCCAAATGCAAGGGCAGCTCCGGCAGCCAGAAATTGTGATAGAACTGCGTATTGCTCTTGAAGGAAGTGATGACGACCAGCACCAAGGGGAAAAAGGTCACGATGCCGAAGGCGAGCAGCACCAGCTGAAAGGGGAGATCACGGTTGGCGAAGCGCAGACGTTTGCGATTTATCAAGTAGCACTCCCAATCATTTGACGGGCGACCGAAAGGCTCGCCCCTACTAGTTGGTTGCGCCGGCGGAGACGCGAAGGTTGATCACGGTCAGCGCGAGCATGGCGACAAAAAGCACGACGCCAATGGCGGAAGCATAGCCGAATTCCAAAAAGTTGAAGGCGGATTGGAAGAGCTGCAGCGCCGGCACCATACTGCTGTAACCGGGTCCGCCGTCGGTCATGACCAGGAAGAGGTCAAAGCGCTGCGTCATGAAGATCATCGTCAGGATCATCGCCAGCGTGATCTGCCGCCGCGTCATGGGAATGTCGATATAGAAGAGCCGCCGCCAGAAGCCGGCGCCGTCGATGGCCGCGCTCTCGTGCACTTCTTTCGGGATGGTCTGCAAGCCGCCCAGGATGATGAGGAACTGCAAAGTCGGCAGCCAGGGAAAGCGCACAAATGCCAGCGCCCACATCACCGTCAGCGGATCGCCCAGCCAGGCGTGGGTGTATTCGCCCAAGCCAACCAGTTTGAGGCCTTCGTTGAGCAAGCCCACCTGCGGGTTATAGATGAAGCGCCAGATCAGGTAATTGAGAATCGTCGGCACGACCATGGGGAAGACGAAGATGATTTTCCACCAGTAGGACCAGCGCTGGCTGCGCAGATTGACGATCATCTCGGCGGCGAAGAAGGGCAGCACGGTCTGCATGACGACGCGGAAGAAGAGGAAGCCGACCAGGTTGGTGATGGCCACGCGGAAGGTGCGGTCGCTCAGCATGCGCTCGTAGTGTTCCAGCCCGACGTAAAAATGGACTTTCCCGCCGTTCCAGATGTAGAGCGAGTTGTAGAGCGCGCTAAAGGCGGGCAGCCACTCGAATATCAGCAGCAAGGCGACCGGAATCAGCAGCGCCAAATACAGCCACTTCGCCCGCCACATACGGCTTGGCAGCGGGCTTTGGCTTGCGCGTCTGCTTTTTCCCAGTGATCGGTCAGCAGTTAATCTTGCAAACATGAGCAAAGCTAGGCTATTTTCGGGCGACTCACAGAGTCGCCCCTACACAAATTGACACTGTCATTACTGGTAAGGGCCAGCCACAGGCCGACCCTTAACGCCTGCGGTCGATTCCGCAGTACAAGTTTGGCCTACTCCATCTGGAAGTCGCAGGTCCATTCATTTTCGGCGATGACGACGCGCGCTTCCCGCGACATCAGGCGGTCTTCTTCGGCGATCAGCGTTTCCAGGTCGATCTGATCGGTGAAGTATTCCTGCATCAGGCGGCGGTGATCTTCGCCGTAACGCCGGCTGAGGCGCGGATCGGGATCTTTGAGCGCGCGGATCGGCAGCTCGAGGAAGGCCACGGTCGGCTTCAAGGCATCGGGCACATCCAAACCAAACTGCGTCGGGATGCTGCGCGGCGAATCAGTCACGACGCGGCCCCATTGCGGCTGAGCGGTCAAATACATCAAGAAGTCGACCACTTGCTCTTCGACGCCTTCGCGGCGGGCGCGGTCGGTCACAGTGAAGCCGGCGGTGAAACCTCCAACCAGGTAGGCGCTTTCGTTGTTCGCCGCATGCGGGCTGGTGGTTTCGGTGACCGGCGGGAAGTAACTGATACCCCAGTTGAAGTCGGCGTCGCGGGTCACGTTAAGCGTTTGGCTGGCCGCGTTGCCCAGCAAGAAGGGCACTTCGCCCGTGATGAAAAGGCGATAAGCTTCGTCCCAGGTCATGACGGCGTAGCCATCGACCCACATCGGCTCGAAATCAGCCAGCAGCCCCAGCCAATCGGCAAAGGCATCGTCATGGGCGCTGATCAAACCGTTGTGGATTGCGCAGGCAAATTCACGCTGGTTCAGCGCGTGCCAGCTGGCGCCCGGTTCCCACCAACTCTCGATATGGTCGATATACATGCTCGTCAAGCTGGTGCCATCAAACCAGTTGTAAGTGTAAGGCGAAGCAGTCGACATGCTCATCGCCAGCGGCTCGTAGCCCGCCTCAGCCACCGCGCCCATCTCGGCGATCATCGTCTCCCAATCCGCCCACAGCGAATAGTCGATATCGAATTCGGTATCGATGCCGGCCGCTTCCAGCAAGTCAATGTTGTAATAGAAACCGACCGCCACCGCGTTGACAGTCACGACATACTGATTGCCGCTGCCCGTATGGTAAGTGGAATCCCAGACGACATCGGGGATGCTGTCCGCCCAGCGTTCGTGGCCCGGTGTGCCTTCGGGAATGTAGGGATTGGGCATTTCGATGTAGTCATTGAGCGGCACATACCAGTCGTTGCCCTGCTCCTGCCAAACACGGATGAAATTGTTGACGATGATATGCGGCTCGTTCTGGCCGTTGAAGACCGTGCTGCGCCACTGGTCGCCGGAGATATTCGAGGGCACATCTACCAACTCGATATTGACGCCGGGGTTGGCCGCTTCGTATTCGGCTGCGATCGCATTCATCATCTTTGGCGGGTCGGGATTGTTCTCGGTTGGCTCGTCGGGATAGTAAGCGCCGACGGTAGCGAAGATGGTGATCTCGTCTTGCGTATATCCGGCGAATGCGCCGAATATCAGCAGAAAAAGTGAAACAAGCAGTAGTCGTCTGAACATGAGTTCCTCCCTCGTCTATTTCAATTGCTTACCTTGTGATCAAAACGCTACGCAGAAGAGTTTAACCGGTTTTATGCTCGCCGGTCAACTCTCCTGCGCCGAGCCTTATCCGCCCAGGAAGGCGTGCAGGGTCTGATTGAAATCGGCGGCCTTTTCTACGAAGGGACTGTGCCCGCAATCCGCGATCACGACCTCGTCTACCGCGCCGCCGGCCGCCGCGTAGTTGTCCAGGACTTGCTTGATCTGCGCGATCATGGGCTGGGGCGGGCAGACCTCGTCGCCGGGCCAGCCGGGCACGACCCCCAGCTTGCCAAAGGTAGCCAGGTCGAACATCGACATATCGGCGATGACCTGGTCGCTGTGCCGCGGCTTGGGCTCAATGGCGTAGAGCCGCGCCACATCGGGCTGATTATTTGGCGCCATGCCATTCAGCACGCCCCAGCGTCCAGGCGCGACGCCGGGCCAATTCTCGGAGGCGGTTGAATCACCCGGGTAATCGCGCTCGCCGGTATGCGTCTGCAGCACCGATGTCAGCAGGTCTTCTTCGCGCTCGGATGTGTAGGGCGGCTTCCAATAGAAATTGTTCATCACCATACGCGGCGTCATTTCGCCATCGCCGCGCTCGCCGTCTTTCAGCATTTGGGTGTATTGCGGATTGGCGACGCCGCCGCCCGAGCCGGCCGCGTCCGGCGCGCAGAGCGTCCCTTGCGCGTCTTTGGTGCCGCCGAAGCCGAAGGGCGATACTGGCGCGACCAGCGTGGCGCTATCTAGGCGTTGCGGCGCGTCCATCAGCAGATTCCAGGTCACGCCGCCGCCCATTGAGTGGCCGACGATATGCGCCTTGTCAATGTCGAGCGCATCCATCAGGGCGATGACATCATCGGACATGTCGGCCAGACCGCGGCTGCCATCGACTGCCGCAGCCGGGTCGGATTCGCCGAAGCCGCGCTGATCGAGCGCGATGCTGTGGTAGCCCGCCGGCATGGCCAGCATGGTCTCTTCCCAGAAGGTGGCGGAGGTCAGATTGCCGTGTACAAAGATGACCGGCGCGCCGCTCTCGTCGCCGGCGCTTAGCACGCGCGTTGTGAGTCGTGAGCTAGTGACTGTTGTGGCGTTAATGCCTTGCAGTGTCGGTATAGACATGATATGGCTTCCTTTCGATGTTAGCTTCAAACATTGTGACTGTAACGCAGCGAAGTATTGCGCGCCAACTTGCACATCAGAACGGACCATAACGATCAGTCTGCACAGGATGGGCGTAGACGGTCGCATCATAGCTGCGGCGAAGCAAATCCCACTTTACATCGGCGTAGTCCGGGTCTTCGGACAGGTCCGTATTTTCCCAGGGGTCTGCGTCATGGTCGTACAACTCGCAGATGCCTTTCTGGTGATAGACCGTCAACTTCCAGCGGCGATCGCGGTACATGCTGGCGTGGGTCTCATCGGCCAGGTTGGTCGCGGCATAGTGCTCGCTGCGCACAAACTCGCGAAGCGGCGTATCAGACTTGCCCACGCGCAGCAGCGCCGCCACCGACCGCCCCTGCATATAAAGCCGCGAGTCCATGCC
>JAGWBC010000299.1:0-1665 GCA_021296115.1 Anaerolineae bacterium
TGGTCTTCCAGCCGGCCGCGCAGCGGAATATCGGTCGCGGCATCGACAAGCTGGTGGCGGCCATCCGCCCGACCCTGGGACCGACGCCGCGCACGGTCGCTGTGACGCGCCTCGACGACGCGCGCAAGACGCCCGACGTGCTCGACAGCGGCGGCGCCATCGCCCGCAAGGTGATCGAAATGGGCGCGCGCGACGAGGACATCGGCGCTATGTTGGCGCGGGCGCTGATCTGCCGTCAGCAAGATAGAATGGGCGATGGCAGCGCCACGGCTGCCGTCCTGCTGCAGGCCATCTACCGCGGCGGCATCCACTACCTGGCGGCCGGCGGCAATGCCATGCGCTTGCGGCGTCACCTCGAGCTCGCTCTGGCGCATGTGCTCGAGGGCCTGGATGAGCTGACCGCGCCGGTGGCCGGCAAAGGCAAGCTGGCGCAGGTGGCCGAAGCGATTTGCCACGACCGGCCCCTGGCGGAACTGCTGGGCGAAATCTTCGACATCATCGGCAGCTATGGCCAGCTGGACATCCGCAAAGATCATAGCCGGGCGCTGCGCCGCGAGTATATCGAGGGCATGTTCTGGAACAGCGGCTTGGTCTCGCGCGAGATGATCGCGGATCAGAAGGCATTGCAGACGGTCTACGAAGAGCCGGCCATCGTCATCGCCGATTTTCAGATCAACGATCCGCGGCATATCATGCCGATGCTGGAACTCGCTGTCGACCACAAAATCGAGAAGCTCCTGCTGATCGCCGGCGAGGTTTCCGGCGACGCCATAGCCGGCTTGACCATGGCTAATGGCAAGCTGAAGAACTTCCAGGTGATGGCGGTTCGCAGCCCGGGCATGAATCCGGATGATCGGCAGGCGGCCATCGCCGACTTGGCCGTGCTCACCGGCGGGCGACCGCTGCTCTCGGTAGCGGGTGATAGCTTGAGAGACATCACACCCGTCAACATCGGCCGGGCGCGGCGCGCCTGGGCCAGCACGCGAAATTTCGGCATCATCGGCGGCAAAGGCGATCCGCGGCAGCTGCGGCGGCACGTCAGCAACCTGCAGACGCAATACCAGCGGTCCGATGATCCGCAGCATCGCGACAGGCTGCAAGCGCGCATCGGCAAGCTAATGGGCGGCTCGGCAACGCTTTGGATTGGCGGACTCTCCGAGACTGAGATCGACCGGCGCAAGGAACTGGCCGAAACCACCGCCGATGCCATGCGCGCCGCCGTCAAAGAGGGTGTGCTGCCCGGTGGCGGCATGGCTTTGGCGCGCTGTCGGCAACGGCTCGCGCCCATGCTGGCCAACGGCGCCGACCCCGACGAACGCGCTGCCTTCCGCATCCTCTACGACGCCCTGCTGGAGCCGGCGCGGGCGATATACGAAAACGCCGGTTACGAACCGGGCGAGGTCTTCGCGCGGCTCGCTCACGCGGCTGATCAACGCAGCTTTGACGTCATGAGCGGCGAGATTGTCGAGGGGCGGCAGCTCTTGGATAGCGCCGCGACGCAGAAGGAGGCGCTGCGCAACGCCGTTTTGACCGCCGGCATGGCTTTGACCATCGATGTACTGGTCCACCACAAAACGCCGGAAATCGCGCGGTCTCCCGGCTAGGGCACACAGCAATGACATTTACTCTCGAATTCGAGACAGCCGACGACACGGTCTACGCGCT
>JAGWBC010000299.1:1892-2238 GCA_021296115.1 Anaerolineae bacterium
TTTCCTGCCTGGCGCTCTCGCCGGATTTTGAGCGCGACGGCGTCTTGCTGGCGGGCACGCTGGAAGACGGCATATTCTCTTCGGCCGATCGCGGACTGCGCTGGCAGCCCTGGAATTTCGGCTTGTTCGATCTGAGTGTGCTGTGTTTGGCGCTGTCCCCGCATTGGCCGGCTGACGAAACCGTCTTCGCTGGCACGGAGACCGGCTTGTACCGCAGCGGCAATGGCGGGCGCGCCTGGCGCTTCACCGGCTTCCCGACCGAATTCGCCCCCGTGCTTTCACTGGCGCTGGCGGTGGATCAGGCCTCGGGCGAGACGCTGCTTTTCGCCGGGGGCGAAGCGCATGG
>JAGWBC010000299.1:2557-2939 GCA_021296115.1 Anaerolineae bacterium
AGCGATGGCTCGCAGCTGCTTGACGCGGCTACGCTGGCGACCTTTTTTGCCGGCTCGACAGCCGAGGACAGGGCGCGGGCGCTGCGGCGGCACGGGCTTTCGCCGGATTTCCTCGACTTGCAGAGCAATTGCCTGCTGATCGACACGGGAGCGGAGCGCATCCTGGTCGATAGCGGCGGCGGCTCGGTATATCATTCGGTCTTGGGCAAGGTAGTCCCGGGTTTGGCGGCGGCGGGTTATCAGCCGGACGACATCGACAGAATCGTGCTGACACACGGCCACCTGGATCACGTCTGCGGCGGGGTCGACAAAGACGGCGCGCTGGTATTCCCCAATGCGCGTCAGATCATGGCGCGGGGCGAATGGGAATACTGGACCGAAG
>JAGWBC010000299.1:3251-5765 GCA_021296115.1 Anaerolineae bacterium
TTCCATTTTCCCTTCCCCGGCGTCGGCTATGTACGCGAAGACGGCGACGGCTGGCGCTTTGAAGCCCTCGAATAGGCCGCAGACTCAGCGCGAAAGTGAGGCGCGACATGCGCTTAAAAGGCAGGGTGGCGATTATCACGGGCGCGGCGTCGGGCATCGGCCGAGCCACTGCTCAGCGCTTCGCCAGCTACGGCGCGGCGGTTGTCATCGCTGATATCAACCGGGCCGGCGGAGAAGCCTGCGCGCGCGAAATCAGCGCTGCCGGCGGCCAAGCGATCTTCGTCGAAGCGGACGTCAGCCGCGAAGGCGACCTCCGCGCCATGATTGACGCCGCCGTGCAGACCTATGGCCGCCTGGATATCTTGCATAATAACGCCTTCAGAAATGTGGCCGGCGCCGCCGCGGACATCAGCGCGCAGGATTGGCAGGCGACGCTGGATGTTACTTTGACGGCCGTTTGGAGAGCCTCGAAACTGGCGATTCCGCACTTATTGAAAAGCCCGGCCGGCGTCATCTTGAACACCGCTTCGGTGCATAGCATTGTCGGCCTAACCGGCAGCGCGGCCTACCAAGCGGCCAAGGGCGGCGTGCTGTCCTTGACGCGCGCGCTGGCGCTGGAGTTGGCGCCCACGGTGCGCGTGGTCGCCATTTTGCCCGGGTCGATATCGACGCCGGCCACGCAATCCGTTCCCGCTGACCAGCATCAGCATTTTGTCAGCCAGGTGCCGCTGGCGCGCATGGGTCAACCGCAGGAGATCGCTGATGTGGCGGCTTTTCTGGCGTCGGATGAGGCGAGTTATATTACCGGGACCGGCATTGTCGTCGATGGCGGATACACCACGCGCTAGCCGACCGATGTGATACATATTGCTTTTAATTGCGAGGAATAGACTGGAAAGAGTTGAATCGTGAGCGCAGACAAGAAGCCGGATTACCGTTCCAAAGTACCGCAGTATAACTTCGCCGACAGCCTGGCCGAGCAAGAGGCGCAGTTGGCGGCCAACCCCATGATGGCGCGCTTCGCCCAATCGCGCCCCATCGTCCGCTCTACCACTTCGTCAGCCCGGAGAGCACGCTGAACGACCCCAACGGCCTCAGCTACTGGGGCGGACGCTGGCACCTGTTTTATCAGGGTTATCCGCCGGAAGACAGCCGCCAGCATTGGGGTCACGCCATCAGCGACGACCTGATCCACTGGCGCGATCTGCCCTACGCCATCTACCCCGATCCGGAGGATTGCTGCTATTCCGGCACGGCGCTGGTGGAGGAAGACCGTGTGATCGCCATGTATCACGGCACCAAGCTGGGCAATATGGTGGCGACCTCGTCCGATCCGCTGCTGCTGAATTGGGAAAAGATCGGCGATGGCGCGGTCATCCCCTTGCAGCAAGAGGGCGAGCCGCCCTTGCCTTATACGGTCTTTGACCCCTGCATCTGGAAACAGGGCGAGCGCTACTACGCGCTCTCGGGCGGCTGGCTGCCCAATGGGCCGGCTAATAAACAGGTGCGCGCCAATTTCCTCTTCCGCTCGGCCGATTTGGAGAACTGGGAATATCTGCATCCCTTCATCGAAAATGATCAATATACGGTTGTGGGCGATGATGGCGCTTGTCCCTATTTTTGGCCCATCGGCGCTGACAAGCACATCTTCCTGATGTACAGCCACATGACCGGCGGGCAATACTTGCTGGGCGATTACGATACGGCGCGCGACAAGTTCGTCGTCAGCGATGGCGGCTTGTTCAACTTCGGTCCCTCGACGCCCTCCGGCGTTCACGCGCCCTCAGCCGCGCCCGATGGCGAAGGGGGCGTCATCGTCATCTTTAACATGAATCAAGGCAAGCCGACCGAGGTCTGGAATCAGATCATGACCTTGCCGCGCCGGCTGACGCTGGATGCGGATGATCGCCTGCTGCAGGAACCGGCCGGCGACATCGAGTCGCTGCGTTACGATCCGGTCAGTATCGGCGAGACGGTCTTGCCGGCCAACGAAGAAATCGTGCTCGATTCGGTGCAAGGCAATGCCATGGAGCTGGCGCTTGAGCTCGATCCGGGCGCCGCGCCGCTGGTCGAATTGAATGTGCTGCGCTCGCCGGAGCGCGAAGAATACACGCGCATCGCCTTTTTCAAACATCGCGGCAACCGCTTCAAGATGCGTCTGTCCAAGACCCAGGCCATGAACGCCAGCTCGGCGGCGATGCAACAGGTACCGCAGCGCTACGACAGCTTGATCTCCATCGACACATCGTATAGCTCAGTCTTGCCCGAAGCGCTGTCGCGCGCGCCGGAGACCGCGCCGGTATTCCTGGAAGATGATGAGCCGCTGCGGCTGCGTGTATTCATCGACCGCAGCGTGGTCGAGGTATTCGTGAATGGCAAGCAATGCCTGGCGGTGCGCGTCTACCCGGGGCGGGAGGACAGCCTGGGCCTGTCTCTGCGCGCGCAGGGCAGCGCGGCGACGCTCAAGCGGCTGGATGCCTGGCAGATGCGCAGCGTTTGGGACTAAGGCGCGTC
>JAGWBC010000095.1 GCA_021296115.1 Anaerolineae bacterium
GCAGCGCTCACAAGAGATTGTCGATGTCGTCAATGACATTCGTCTGGAATGGGACAAATACACCGGGCAGATGGATAAACTGGAACGACGATTCAAAGGAATGCACGACGACTTTCATGCCTTGACAGGTACACGGACGAGGCAATTGGATAGAAAATTTGTCAAAATAGACAGCTTCACTCAAAGCAATTCGCTGCAAGCAGGCGACGGCATGAGCCTGTCGCAACTGCCGGAAGAGTCCGGAACCGCAGCGAACGATTTGCCCTTCTAGCTTCCTACAGAAACCACTCGCTCCGCCATCAGCTCCATCAGCGTATTGGCGATTAACTCCGGGCTGTGGCGGATGGTGTCCTGCTTTTGCCATAGCGCGCGCTTGCCGGAGCGGGTATCGGCGACATCGGCTTCAATCGGCCGCACATTCATGGTCAAGATATTATGCAGCTCATGCGCCGTGGGAAGCAGGACATCCACCCGCTCGCGCGCGTACAGTTCCATCAGTTCCGCGCTCGGCTTTGTCGCATTGAGCACCACGTAATCCAGCACGCCGATGCCGAGATACGAAATGACCCGCTGCACGTGATCAGACAGGGTGTAGCCGTCGGTCTGGCCCGGCTGCGTGGTGGTATTGCAGATGTAGACTTTCTGCGCTCTTGACAAACGGATGGCGTGCGAAATCTCCTTAAAAGCGAGCACGGCGATGATGGTGGTGAAGAGGCTGCCCGGCCCGATCGTGATGAGATCGGCATCAAGCAAGGCGTCAATGCAGGGCTGGTAGACCGTGGCTTCGGGATTCTGCACGAAGATGCGCTTGATCGCGGCTTTGTCCAGGCGCCGCACATTAAATTCTTCTTCGACAATCGTGCCGTCCACCAGCTCGGCGCAGATGTGCGTGTCCTCTTCGGTGACCGGATAGATATTGGCTTGCACGTCCAGGAACTCGCTGATCTGGTCGATGGCGGTGACAAAACTGCCGGACATTTGCGTCAGCGCGGCGATGAAGAGGTTGCCGAAAGCCATGCCATCAAGCTTGGGATCGGTCGGCGCGGCGATGCGATGCTGCATGACGCGGGCCAGCAGGGAATCGCCATCGAGCGCCAGGGTGGCCAGCGCGTTGCGGATATCGCCCGGCGCCGGAATCTGCGCGAATTCGCGGACGATGCCGGTGCTGCGCCCGGTATCCGTGACGGCAATGATGCCGGTAAGCTCGCTGGTATGGCGCTGCATGCCATGCATGACTTGCACAGCGCCCAACCCGCCGCCGATGGAAACAACTTTCATTCAGCGTATTCCTCGCGCGCGTCGTACTTAATCGAGATTTAGTATAGCTCAGAACTCAAATATGTATTGGCGCTGCCGGCTGTTTTACAAAGGGCGCGCTAGTCTGCTTTGATGGCCTGAGTCGGGCAGATCTGATTTCGGAAGTCCGCTGCTTGTCGTCATTAAAGCTCAATCTTTGCCAAGTCAAACTCGCGCTCAAATCGTTGCATCGTAGCCTGTACCGTTCCGGGCTGGCTCTTTCCCGTATCGAATTCATATACGATCAGCTTTACAACATACAGGCCTTGCGGGAGCTGCGCTGTTTCTATCTCGACGCTCGTCAATAATTCACTCTGAATCACACTGTCGTGTTGTATGGCCTTTTGACCGTCCTCGTCAAATAATTGTATGGAAAATGAGTAGTGTTTTGTCGCGCTTCTGGTCCAGGCGAAATAGAAGCGGACCCTGTCCGAGTCAACTTCCATGTAGGCATTGTGCAGGCGAACGCCATCCAGGTAATGAATCTCGAGGGCGCTGCTGCTGTCCAAGGCAGTGCAGGGAATGCTCAACTTTACATACAAGTCGACAGCAATAGTCGCATCCGTGTAGATTTGCTCGCAGAATTTGAATCGCTGCAGGAACCAGGCGGAATTCGCGCTGGTCCATTCTGGAGCAAGTCCCTGCCGTTCTTTCAAGACCCAAACCGCATTCTGGCGTTCCGGGTCAATCGACGTGGTAGACCAGATGTCGACCTGGCCCTGCGCATCAGTGGCGATGGCTACGATATTCTTGTCGACAGGATCGAAGTGGCGAAGGTAGCGCATGAAATGGTCGCTTACTTCAGGCGTTGGCGGGAAAAGAACGAGCGTTTCGTGACCCGCCGGACTGCGCTTTAAGGCGTCGGCGAAGACGCGCGTGAAATGATGGCGAGCGCTCAATTCTTCCGGACATCCATCACGCAGGTCGCTCAGCCTGAATATGAACACAAATCGATCGCGGTAGGCCGGCAAGATATTTCGGAAACTCTCGCTTACGGCCTGCGCGTTGTTAAGATCGCGATGAAACACTACGTGGCTGAATCCGTCTTCCTCGAGCTGCGCCAGCCCAGAGAGAAAGGCCTCTTGGTCTGTCATTTCGCAGTGCATCGGACGGCGACTTTGCCAAGCATTTAGCAGGAAGTTCGCCCCGATGTAGTCGTAGGCGCTGTTTGGCGTGCGGCTCAAGTAGCCTTCGACTTGGGGGTATCCGCTGAGTGACTGGAAAAACGAATAGCGCAAAGAATTGAATTTGCCAAAAGGCAGATTGATGAGACTGATCTCGCTCTGCGGTTCGCTCTCCAGCCAATCGAGAAAGGCGAGCCGTTCTTTGGTTGTAAAGGCAGCCAACTGTGGTTTAGCCAATTCCGGTATCGGGCTGTAGTATTCAAATGCGACAATCAATGCGATCGCCAGGACTAACCTCGAGCGAATATTTATGGGAATCCTATCCAACAGAATTTGCAGGCCCAGGCCGGACAATACCGCGAGCGGCAGCCAGGCGCCTGTCATAAAAACATCTGGACGATAGAACGCTGCGAAAACAGGAGGCAGCAATTGATTAAGAAAGTGCTTTGGAAGTTTGATGTTTTCGTATGCTATCCCGTTGATACTCAGCGTTGAACCGAGGCTCAAAATCAAAAATAGCAGCAGAAGGCCCAGCCACGGCAGCATCTGCCGCCGCTTTCTTTTGTTGAAAAGCCCGAAACATATCAGTGCAATCGGCGCAAGGCCAATATAGCTAAATTCGCTTGTTTTTGGCTTTTCAGGAATCTGAAGTAAATCTTTGGCCAGAGGCCCAAGAACTGGGTGCTTTTCATTAACAAAAAAGGAAATCAGGTCGACCCTGGGATCGGTGTAGACGCTAGCCCGGTCAATCTGCTCGGCATCCTGCAACATGGGGACCACCCGCCATGCGCAAGAAAAGCCTGTTAGCGCCAGCAACAGCAGGATGTGAAATTGAAATACTCTGTCTCGCCAGCGCGACAAAGCCAAGGCGCAAACGAAGAACGCTAAAGTGACCACAATGCAAACGATCAAATACATGGAAACCGTGCTTGTCAAACCGGCGGTGAGTCCGGCCATAATGATCAGAATCGCGCGTTTTTCAGTAATGCCGCGGTGAACGCCGTAGATAATTATCGGCACGGGGGCCAGCCAAGCGATTTCGGGCCAACTTCTGAGTATGAGAACTTGTGGACAAAAGCCGAAAATGACCGCGCCTAGAAGCGCTGGCCAGCGGTCTTTGAACAGCCAATTCAAATAGCCATAGGCCGCGAAAGCCGTCGAAAAAACCATGAGGAGATATGCAATGCTATAGGCGTTTGACGGCGGCATAACCAATTGCAGAGCATAAACCGCAATGCCATGCAGCAAAAACAGAGGGTGGTACGTCAGCGACGCGCCATCGGGGTAAAAGATCCTGTCGGTGAATAGAAGATCCGCTTGCGCCGTGAATATCTGTTTTACATACCAAGCATCCCAAAGTTTTTGCAGCGCATCACAGCAATGTTTCGCCGGCAGCCAGAAGGCATCCGCGTTGAATACATATATTATTGTGGGAAAGGTCATCACCGCAATAAGAAAGGCGGTTACCATGATGAAGTGCATGTGTTTGCGGATTGCTGAACGCATCAGATATCGCCCAATTCAATCTGGTTCTGATATTATTCAAAATCGACGGGAACAAATTCCCATGACAGATTCATTGGATTATACGGTACTCACCGCTGAGTAACCCGATCTACTGCGAAAACGAGCTTATCAGCGAACTAGAAGTTGCAGACTAAGAGCCGACATTGCGCTCATTCTAGCAAATCCCGTGAACGATGCCATCATGATACCAGCAGGCCATCACAGCGAGTTCCAGATGCCAGTCTCTCCCCTGCAAAAGCGGCTCTTCCTCACCATTTTGCTCGGCTATTGGATCGCCTGCGCGCTCTACGCCATTTACACGCCCGCCTGGCAAACGCCTGATGAACCGGCGCATTACAACTATATCCGCCAACTGGTCGAGGCGGGATGCTGCCCGCGCATTGAAGAGGGCGACTGGTCAAGCGAATACCTGGCGCAATTGACCAGCGGCCGGTTCGCGCCGGAGCTGCTGGGCGAGTTGGAGAGCATTCAATACGAAGACCATCATCCGCCGCTCTACTACTTGCTGGCGTCGCTCGTCTATCGGCTGACAAACGGCGATCTGATTTTGCTGCGCTTTTTCAGCCTGGCGCTGGGCGCGGGAGTGGTGGCGCTGAGCTATTTGATCAGCCGCCGCCTTCTGCCCGATCAGCCGCATGTGGCGCTGGGCGTGATGGCATTGGTCGCCTTCCTGCCGCAGCATCTGCACATGATGAGCGCGGTCAACAACGATGCGTTGGCCGAACTGCTGGTGGGGCTGGTTCTGCTGTGGCTGTTGCGCTATCTGGACGGCGACCATGCTCCAATCTGGCAGCTGGGACTGCTGATTGGGCTGGCGCTTTTGACCAAGCTCACGATTTATTTTCTGGCGCTGTTGGCGCCGCTGGCTATCTGGCTGCGCTGGCGCCGGCGCGATGAAGGGGCAATCGCGCTGCTGCGCACGCTGGCGGCCTACGCCGGGATCGCCCTGCTCATCGGCGGCGTCTGGTGGCTGCGCAATATCAGCGTCTACGGCTTCCCCGATATGCTGGGCCTGGCGGCGCATGACCGCGTCGTGGCCGATCAGCCGCGCAGGGCCGACTACATCGACGAGCATGGCGGCGGCGTCTATCTGGCGCAGATGCTGGGCACAACCTTCAGGAGCTTCTGGGGGCAGTTCGGCTGGATGGCGTTGCCGCTGGACCAAGTGCTGGGCGGCTGGATTTACCGCGGCTTCGGCCTGCTAACGCTGGCGGGTGTCTCCGGCGCGCTGCTGGCGATGGCAAAGCGCGGGTCAGCGGGCGACGGGCGACCGCGTCCCTCAGCAGACGGCTGGCTCATTATGCTGGCCGCGCTGCTGATCGTGCTGCTGCAATTCGGCTACTACAATCTGGAGTTTCAGCAGTGGCAGGGACGCTATCTCTTCCCCGCGCTGACGCCCATCGCCTGTCTGCTGGTCAACGGCGCCGACTGGTGGCGGGAAAGGCTGCTATCTCGCTGGGGCGCCGCGCGCTGGCTGATGCCGCTGGCGCTGTCGGGGATTTTTGTCCTGGACCTGTACCTGCTGGCGCGGGTGATCGCGCCCGGGCTGTCCTACCCCCTCTAAATCTCCCCCAATGAATTAGGGGAGAGTCCTAATCTCGATGCACTCAGTTACTTGCTGACGCGGGTGACGTAAGTTTCTTCTTCCAGATTGATTTTGACCACATCGCCGACATTGATGAACATCGGCGCGCTGACCTCGAAGCCGCTTTCGAGCATGATCTTCTTGGTCGGGCTGTTGGCGGTATCACCGGCCACGGCAGCTTCCACCTCAATCACCTGGTATTCCATAGTCTTCGGCAGCTCGTAATCGATAATCTCGCCTTCGAAACTCAGCAGCTTTATGGCCATGCTGTCTTTGATGAATTTAAGGTCATCACCGAAGATGGCGCGATTGAGCTGCGGCTGGTCGTAGGTCTCGGTGTTCATGAAGGTGACGAAGTCGTCATCGGCGTAGAGGAACTCGACCTGGTCGGCCTCGACGCGGATATCTTCCACGCGCTCGCCCGAGTTAAATGTCATCTCGGTGGTGGCGCCGCTGCGCAGATCGCGCACGGTGACGCGGATGGTGGCTTTGCCGCGCCCCGGTTTGTGGTGGCGATATTCCATCACGCGGTAGAGGTTGCCGCTTTCGGTGAAGGTCGTACCCTTGCGCAGCTGATTGACATCGATCATTGACGCCCTATTCCTTAGTCTGGTTCGTCTGATTCACAGGCGGCCATTGTAACAGTTGGCGGCGGCGCTGAGTAGCCTGCCTGTGAGGCGAAATCCCGGATGGCGAAGCGCTGGATGCGGTGCGGCTACTCGAGCAGGGCGACCGCTTCGACTTCGATTAGCGCGCCGACCGGCAAACCGCCCGCCTCTACCGTCGTGCGCGCCGGCGGATCCTGCGGGAAGAACTCGGCATATACGGCGTTGAATTCGGCGAAGTCATTGATATCGGCCAGGAACACAGTTGTCTTCACGACCTTGTCCATGCCGCTGCCGGCCGCTTCCAGCACAGCCGTGATATTGTTCATCACCTGACGCGTCTGCGCCGCAATGCCGCCCTCGCGCAGGTCTGATGCGCCGGGGATGAGCGGTATCTGGCCGGCGGTGAAGACGAAGCCGTTCGCGATGATTCCTTGCGAATAAGCGCCGACCGCCGCGGGCGCCTTATCAGTGGAGATGACTTGTTTTGGCATGAGGGTATCCTTCTCTGCGAATGTCTGGGTCACCCGCTTATTTAACCACAGAGGCACAGAGAACGCAGAGTGTTGAATGCTTACAATCGCTAGGTGTTGCGCCGCTTGCCATGACAGCGCTTGAACTTCAGGCCGCTGCCGCCGGACCCCACGACAGTTGCGCCATTTCTTGTCCAGGCGGCAAAGTGACAAGGCGTAGATATTAGTCTGATGGCGGGTGCAATGCGGCGTCCACCCAGCGCCGTCTCGCGCGGACTGCGCCGGGGCGGTTTATCCGCAAGCGCGACACTGTCGCCCTACCCGCCGCAGACAAGCCAATTAATCTTGTTTTCTCGTCGTCCCAGCGAAAGTGATCTTTCCAGTTTTGGGTTCTTGGATTGAACAATGGAGTTTCGACGCCGGTTTCCGGATCAACGGCAGCCACAAAGTCTCGCTTGAACATATTGCATCCCACGCAGGAAAAGCTCAAATTGCCAAGTGAAGTTTCTCCGTTACGAGTCAATGGGATAATATGGTCTATTTCCATCACTATTACGATGGATTCTTGAGTCTGGCAATACTCGCATAGTCCTCGCGCCCGTTCACTCACCTGTTGTCGCAGGCGTACCGGGACCCATGCCACGCGCTATGCCCCAAGTTTGAGCAGGTTGTGGATATCGTGCCCGCGCCTTTTCAGCTGCAGTAAGGCTTCTGAGCGCAACAGCACCTGGTGATCAAATCTAGCGACCAGGTCCTCCATTTCGACGATCTCTTCCTTAGTGACCTGTCCCAATTGACCGAGCTGCATAAGTTCGCGCAGGCGCGAATCGTGCGGCCAAGCCAAGCGCTGATGCACGACAGCCAATAATTGCTCGTCGGCGAAATCTTCCAGCGCTTCCGGCTCAAGTTCCATATCAGTCAACTCTCCAAAAAGCAGTGACAGGCCATCCACGATCACGGACTCCGCCGAACGACCGCTATCGCTACCAATAGCTTCAGCACGTTCAAAAATCGCGGCAGGCACTTTCAGTTCTCTTGTCGGCTCTTCCATAAGTACTCCACGCACACCATGTCACATTTATTGTAACGGAAATCGCCCGCTTGGCCGTACGCTATCTCCCCCGCCGGCCATGACAGCGCTTGAACTTCAGGCCGCTGCCGCAGGGGCAAGGATCGTTGCGGCCGGCCTGCGCGAAGGCGCGCTCCAGCTCGGCATCATAACGCGCCAACTGCAGCATGACATTAGCCGGCGGTCGGCGCTCCGCCAGTTCGCGCGCCATAAAGTCCATCGTCGGCCGAACATGATTGAAGAAGGCGCGATAGCCAGCGCAAAGGTAATTCAAACCGGGCTCGCCATCGGGCGTGGAAATGAAGCGATTCTTGGGGCAGCCGCCATTGCAGACGAACTTGACTTCACAGTCGAGGCAGTACTGCGGCAGGGTATCGCGCTTGGCTTGACCGAAAGCGACCTGCTCGTCCATCACCACGATTTCGCTTAGCGGCACATCCATGATATTGCCCAGCTTGTAATCCGGCTCGACATAGTGGTCGCAGGAGAAGACATCGCCGTTGTGCTCCATGGCCAGCGCCAAGCCGCAGGTTTCGTCAAAGATGCAGAGGCCGGGCGGCGCGCCAGTCCAGGCGGCCAGCGCAATGTCGAAAATCTGCACGAAGACCCGGCCCACATCGCGGCGCACCCACTCTTCGTACATGTCAATGAGAAACTGACCGTAGCCGGCAGCGCTGATCGAACGGTCGGTGACTTGATCGCCCTCCTGGTAGCCGGTGTCGTTGTCGCGCTCGACGATGGGGATGAACTGCATGAATTTCGTGCCGACCTCATCGCGCAGAAACTTATATACGCGGGCGCCCTGCCCTTCGTTGGCGGCGTGCACAGTCGTCAGGATGTTGTATTCGGCGTCGTGCTTCTGCAGCAGGCGAATGCCGTCCATGACCTTGTGGAAGGTCGGGTTGCCGCCTTTGTCGACGCGGTAATAATCGTGCACGTCAGCCGGCCCATCGAGGCTGACGCCCAGCAGGAAATCGTTGGCGGCGAAGAATTCGCACCAGTCGTCATCCAGCGTGACGGCGTTGGTCTGCAGCGCGTTGGTGATTCTCATGCCTGGGCGCTTGTGCTTCTGCTGATAACGCACGGCCTGCTTGAAGAAGTCCAAGCCCATCAGCGTGGGCTCGCCGCCCTGCCAGGCGAAGTTGATGTCGTTGACCTGCTGCGCCTCGATGTACTGGCGGATGTACTCCTCGAGCAAGTTGTCCGACATGCGGAACTTGCTGCCGGGGTAGAGCGCTTCTTTGGAGAGGAAATAGCAGTACTTGCAATCGAGGTTGCAGATGGCGCCTCGCGGCTTGGTCATCAAGTGGAAGGCGGTGGGTTGGGCGGTGGTGGTTTGCATGGTGGGGAGTATAGCTGATTTCGCGATTGTGGGACAGGGATTCACGACAAAGCACGGGACTCACCACAGAGGCGGAGGGGGCACAGAGATATTTTGTCCAAGATGTTGCGCTATGTTAAAATGTTGCTCGTATTCGATTTCGCATTAAGGAAGAAACAATGAGGCTGTTTGATGCCTTGAGCCAAATCTCCGAGCAAATAAAACAGCATCGAGAATTGATGAACAAGAGCGAGGCCACAGTGGAGCAAGTCTCCGTTCTGCCATTCGTGGATGCGCTTGGTTACGATACAAAAAAACCTGCGGAAGTCCGTAGACAGTACCCTATTCTGAATATGGACGCTGTCGACTTCGCGATATTGCGAGACGGCGAACCAATCATGTTCTTGGAAGCTAAGAAGGCGGACGAAAACCTGAATGCTAAGCACTGGAAGCAACTCTTTCAGTATTTCAACGCAGACAAGGCTCGTATCGGCATTTTGACAAATGGCGTCGATTATCGCTTTTATTCCGACATCGTAAAGCCAAATATCATGG
>JAGWBC010000096.1 GCA_021296115.1 Anaerolineae bacterium
ACTCAGGACTGGCTGTAGATTCAGCGTGAGAATCAGCGCAAAAAGAATTGCCAGGACCAGAACAGATACCAGAACTTTACGATACAGCGGCTTGCTATGGACCACAATTATGTCTCCCGCATTCTAATCTAGATCAGCTTACGCATACGTTCATTCTATGACATTTCCAATCCGCCTGTCAACCAATCCCATGTTTGGTGGAATTACGTTTCTTGTATTATGTATATTATGTATATTATGATAAAAATAGAATCGACCATACTCGCGAAGGCTTGACGCTAAGGATTGATCCCATGTTCAAAAGACTGCTGTCAGTATTCACTTTGCTGTCTCTGCTAATTATTTCCTCGGCATCGGCGCAGGCTGATGATAATCCGGCCATCGCTATTTTGCGTTTCGGCGGATCATCGCTCGCCCCCACCGTGACCGAAATCTCCATTTTGGATTCACTGCATGCTTACGGCTATATCAACGCCGCAGAAAAGTCCATCCTGGATGGACGCACGAATCTTGCAGGCGAAAACATCACGATCTCCTGGGGGGACGCCACTTGGGATTTGCCCACCGCCAACCTGATGATTGATGCAGCCCTGGACCGGGATGTGGATGTGCTTGTCACGCTGACGACGCCCGTGACCCAAATCGCGGTGAATGCAACGCTCGCCCTGGAAACGCCGCCAGCCGTCTTGTTCGCTTCGGTCTACAACCCCTACCGGGCCGGAATCGCTCAGTCATCTTGCATCAAGCCGGATCACGTCACCGGTACCGAGCTCCAAAGCCCTTATGCAGACATTCTGGCGCTGCTGCGCATGCAGGCTCCCGACATTTCCACCATCGGCACCCTCTACAATTCGAGCGAAACCAGCGGGATCATTGGCGCGGAACGAATCACCGAATTGAGTGAATCGCTCGGATTGACCGTCATTCACACCGCCGTGACCGATCTGTCCGATCTGCGCGCCGCCACAGACAGTCTGGTGAGCAAGGGCGCCGAGGCGATTGTGCTGCCGATCGACTCCGTCACAGCGCAAGGCTTGCCAACTATCGCCACGGTCGCCAACGATAATGGCATACTCATCTTCTATCCCAGTATAGGTTCCATCTCTCATGGCGCGACGATAGGCGCCGGCTTTCATCGATATGAGGAACAAGGACACAGTATTGGGCGGATGTTGACCGCCTACTTGGATGGAAATCTTGATACCGCCACCACCGGAATTGACGTACAGACCGGCAGCGGCATTGGCGTGAATCTTGATTCCGCTAAGTTGCTAGGCATTGAGATTGCTGATGCCGTGCTTGCGCAAGTCGATATCGTGATTGACGGCGGGCAAGTCAGCCAGTCGTCGGCGTTTCAGGCGCTTACCGAAAGCGGGAGAGCGACCGCAGCAATGGCTGACCGTCTGGCGCACGATTTGGCGTATCTGCAAAACCTCCACTGCTCACCGGACAATATCGCCGAGCAGCAAGCGGCGTTGGACGCGGCCGACAGCTAGACAAGACAAGTATTCCAGTAAGCAGTAAAGCTGAAGGACGGTTCCTGGCAACCGTCCTTTTGTTTGAGGCCAAAACGTAAACACGCAGAATCATTGACTTACTCTGAAAATACTAAATAATGATTGAATATGGCTATACAGCCTCAAAATCAATCAGGAAGGATTTGCCCATGTACAAGAAGCTGGCGTTAATCGCGGTAATAGTGTTGGCTATGCTCATGGCTGCGCCGGGGCTGGCGCAAGACGCGGAAAACCCCACCATCGCCTTTTTGCGTTATGGCGGGTCGTCGCTGATCTCGCTATCCGAAAAAGGCATTCTCGATATGCTGCAAGCCTATGGCATGATAAACGAGGAAGAGCGCGCCGTTCTCGACGAATCTGAGGACCTCGAAGGCGAGCATATCAACGTCATCTACCGAGACGCCGGCTTTGACCTCCCGACCGTGAACCTCATGATTGAGGATGCGCTCGACAACGGAGCGGATGTCTTGCTGACGCTTTCCACACCGGTAACACAACTGGCCGCGAATATCACGCGCGAAATGGACGACCCGCCGCAGATCATCTTTGCCATCGTAGGCACGCCCTATTTCGCCGGCGTCGCCGATACGCCCTGCGTCAAAGACGATCACATCGCCGGCACGCAGACGGATATACCCTACGAACAATACGTGAATGTGTTGCCGACCTTTAATCCTGATTTGAAAGTCATCGGCACCATCGTCAATGCTTCGCAAGCCAACAGTGTATTCGGCGCCGAACGCATTGAGGAATTGGCTGGCGAACTCGGCATTGCGGTCGAAACAGCTGGCGTGACCACCCTATCCGATCTTCCGCTGGCAACTGAGGGCTTGATCAGCAAAGGCGCTGAGGCCATCGTGGTGCCGGGTGGTTATACCGTGTCTATCGGCATGTCGGCTATCGTGGACATCGCGACTGAAAATGGCATCGCCGTCTTCTCGCCCGTCTCGCAACACGTCTATCGCGGCGCTACGGTCGGCGCGGGTTTCTACAGCTTGTATCGCGAGGGGGTCATCGCGGCCCGTATGCTGGTGGCGCACATCAACGGCGAAGTCGATCTGTCGCGAACGAGAATCAACTTGACGCCTGGCTTCACCGTGGCGCTAAATCTGGATTCAGCTGCGGAGGCCGGTGTTGAGATCTCCGAAGAACTGCTAGCGATGGCGGACTGGACGATAAAAGATGGCGGAAGCAGCGAAGGCGTATCGCCGGAACTGCCGGAAATTGGCATTGAGTTGCCAGCAATGACGCTGGATGAAAGGCGTGAAGCCGATTTGGAATTCCTGGCTGGCATTCACTGCACCGACGAGATGATCTCCGAGCAGAAGCGGCAGTTGGAAACGCAATGGAGCGACTGACGCGATTTTCATAGTGCGCATACCAGTTCATAAAGAGGGCGGTCACTGTTGTGCGCCCTCTTTTCTTGGCTGCGCCGCTGATGGGCAAGCGATTCTAACTAGCGGCTGCCGTATTAACTTTCGTCGACCTCCCATATCCGGTTTTCTCTCGCCTCCAGGAAGCCTTGATTGGTCGCCTTCATGCGCCAGATATGCACTGAGCGAAAGACCGTCGGCGCGTGAAAGGAATAACCGCGCAGATGCCCGGCGGCGCGGTAATCCATGTCACAGGCGACCACTGCTTGTCGGTCGTTGACGAAGACTTCCACCAGGTATTTGTCAATGAAGATTCGTAAGCGAATGTCTTCATCAGCGGGCAAATCAGCGACTGCGAATGGCGCTTCGGTATCGCCGACGCGCAGGCGGCCATATTCTGGCAGGAAGAGCACGGGCAATCCCGCGCGCGTCTCACCAGCGAAGAGCTGTACGCCAAAGCGCTTACGTTCGGCCTGAGAACGCTCAACCACAATTTCGATCTCGTAAGCATCGCCATCCAATTCGGCGATAGGGGCACTCGCCACCAATTCCTCATCGGTTCTGGTCGCCGGAACTTCGACCTGTTCGAGCCGGATGCGATCGTGCCGCAGCGTCTCCAGCTCGCGCAGCGGGCGCTGGCGCAATTGCCCATCCTGTCCCAGCCATAGTTCGCGCGGCAGCGACTGAATGCTGCGCTCGGCGATGTCCGTGTGCAGGGAGCGCAGCCAGGCCCACATCACCCGCCGTCCATCGGGCGTCAGCACCGACTCCGGCGCGAAATAATCGCGATCCAGCGCTGCGTACAGCGACTGCTGCGGGCGGCGCCAATTCATGCGGCCGTGAGACTGCGGCGCGAATTGCTCGGCCGCGCTGTCCCAGTCGCCCAGGTAATAGCGGCAGCCATAGGGGTGGCTGATGCACAGCAGCATCCACTTGTCGCCGAGTTGAAAGAAATTGGGGCAGGAGATATCTTCGCCGATGGCGGTATCCGGCAGCTCATGCTGCAAAAAATCTCCCAGATAAGTCCAGGTCTGCAAGTCATACGAGCGCAAAATCGGTGGTTTCTGGCCGCCGGATATGGCGTAATAGCTATCGCCGATCAAGAAGCAATCCGGATCCCAGTGCACCATGTCCGGCTCTTCGCCCGACTCGGTGAGGGGCTCAATGGCGTAGGGCTTCTCCCAGGCGGACAGTGCGCGGTCTTTGGCGAGAGCGATGTAATTGCGCCCGGAATTTTGCCCGTGATAAGTCGCGGCGGGCAGGCCCTCCTTGGTCAAGAAGCCGGTGCCGCTGAACATGCCGTGACCGGTGAAGGACGGCTGCAGTTTGGTCGTCTGCCAGGTCCAATGCAGCATGTCCTCGCTGGTCACGTGCACGAAAGCGTAGGACAGCTCGCCCCGCCACTGATGCTTCAGGATGTAATGCAAGTGACAGACGCCGTCGATGAAGAAAATGGCGTTGGGGTCGCCCGGCGAGCTGTCGCCGCCCGGGTGCATCAAGTGAAAGTTCAGGGCCTGATCGTCCGTTACTGTTGTTGCCGTCACACTCATCCACCTCATGTCTTACTTTCCAGACTTCGCTGACGATACCACATGGCTGCGCCATAGGCGAAAACATCCTGTGGATTGTATCTTTTCGGTTGAAACGGCAAAGAGCTTTACCACCGAGCACACCGAGAATCGTATGCGAAATACGCTTTTTACTTTGTGCCCTTTGTGTCCTTTGTGGTTAAGGATCTGAAGCGATTTCCCGGGCCGTAGCGGGCCTGCCTTTGCCGTCGTCCTCTTCCTGTTTAGGCGCGACAATGTTAGATTGGTGCTGTGAAATCCGTATAAGAGGAAATGCCATGCAAGTCGCGCGCCTGCACGGACCAACGGACATCCGCATCGCTGCCGAGCCGGAACCGCCGCCACCCGCAGCCGGCGAGGTTACGCTCACCATCGGCACGGTCGGCCTCTGCGGCAGCGATCTGCACATGTACGAAGCCGGCCGCATCGGCTATACGACGCTCAGCCGCCCGGTTGTCCTGGGGCATGAATTCATGGGCGTGGTCGCCGCGCTGGGCGACGACGCGCTGGACGGGAATCACCAGCCGCTGGAGCTGGGGCAGCGCGTGGCGGTCGAGCCGGCCGTGCCCTGCTGGCGCTGCGAGCTCTGCGAAAATGGCCATCCCAATCTCTGCCCGAATCACTATTTCTACGGGCTATTCCCCGAAGACGGCGCCTTGCGCGAGCGCATGAACGTCAGCGCGCGCAACTGCTTCCCGCTGCCGGACGCGCTGAGCGATGAAGCCGGCCCGCTGCTGGAAACGCTGGGCGTCGCCATCCACGCCATCGACCTGGCCAAGATTCGCCTGGCGAGCACGGTCGGGGTGCTCGGCGTCGGGCCAGTCGGCCTGCTGATCACGCGGCTGGCAGTACTGGCGGGCGCGTCCCAAGTCTTCGCCTTTGACAAGTTCGATTGGCGCTTGCGCAAAGCGCGGGACTGGGGCGCAACACATGCCTTCAATGTCGATGAATGCGACCCGGCCGGCGCCGTCATGGAAGCGACCGGCGGGCGCGGCGTCGATGTGGCGATTGAGGCGGCTTGGGCTGACCACTCGGTGCAGCAGGCGGCCGATATGGCGCGCTACGGCGGACGGCTGGTATTGGTCGGCATCCCGCCGGATGACAAGCTGCAGCTGCAGCACTCGGTGGCGCGGCGCAAGGGCCTGACGATCATGATGTCGCGGCGCATGAAGCACACCTATCCGCGCGCGATTGAGCTGGCGCTTGCGGGCAAGGTCAAGCTGGAGGAACTGGTATCGCACCGCTATGATTTGGCGCAGACCGCCGAGGCTTACGCGAGCAATCTGGCTTACGAGCGGGGCATCAACAAGGTGATTCTGCGGGTGGGAACTTAGCTGCTGGCTTGGGCGGGGAAAATCTCGCGCACGGGGATTTCAAAGCCGGGCAGCACATCGCCGCCAGTGAGCGTGTCATCATTCTCTAGCGTGGCGGCGCCTATGCGCGTGTGGACCTCCACCGTACGTGTTTCCGGGTGAACTATCCAAACCAGGGCCGTGCCAGCGGCCAGCAGTTGCCGGATTTTCCGGTGCATATCCACCACTTTGTTGCTGCGAGAGACGATTTCTACAGCGAGATCCGGCGCTATATCCACCAGATGGTCAGGAAGTACAGCGGGAACTCTCGCGCTACTAAGGAAGGCGATGTCCAATGCGCGAACGGTATCTCTGCCATCGGGATTGCGTTCCAGGATGAAGCCCGTTTCCGCCGCCGTTACGATGCCCAGTCCATTTTCTGCTGCATAATTGAAAAGCTTTGCGCCCAAGAGCATGGTAATCTGTCCATGCAATCCCGATGGTTTTGACATCAGAACGATTTCTCCTTCAACGAGCTCGACGATGCGGTCAACGTATTCCGGGCTGCCGACGATTTCGAGGTACCCCTCCGCGCTGATGTACTGCCGTTCCATGACCATGGCGACTTGCGCCTTTCATCCTTACCCTGGATGATCTTATTCTACCAAACCACCCCGAGGAAACAAATTGCCGTGTAGTAGCGAAGGATTCTAATCAGATGCGAGGTTCGTAATTTCGCCCGAAGTTCATTATCATAAGCGTATTGCGGCAGCAGGAGGCACGAGATGCACATTGAAGGCAGCTACGAATTTGAATCCGAGCGCGAGCTGGTCTGGGACGTGCTGATGGACATCGACGTCCTCGGCAGCATCATCCCCGGCTCAAAAGGCCTGGAAGCAATCGGCGAGAACAAGTACCAGAGCAAGCTGGCGGTGCGGGTCGGCCCGGTCAACGGCAAGTTTGAATCCAAATTTGAGCTGGCCGATATCGACAAGCCGGAGAGCTATCGCATACTGGTTGAGGGCAAGGGTCCCGCCGGCCACGTCACCGGCGAGGGCACGATTCGCCTTGAGCAAGACGGCAGCGGCACGGTCATGCATTATGCCGGCGACGCGCGCATCGGCGGCAAGATTGCGGCGGTCGGCCAGCGGCTGCTCGATGTCGCCGCCAAGCAGATTGCCAAGCAAGCGCTTAAGAAACTGTCGAAGCAGGTCGAAGCGCGCCTGGTGGCGGGTTGACGGGTGGATCCCGCGTAGCCAGTAGATATGTAGGGGCGAGCCATTGGGTCGCCCGACAAGAATAGATAACCAGCAAATGAACCACCCATTTCTGCAAGCACTCGAAAATATCTACCCCGCCGAGCGCATCTTGACGCGCGATGCGCAGTTGCTGCCTTACGAATCCGACGCCCTGACCGCATTCAATACCAAGCCGGGCGCGGTCGTCATACCGCTGGACGAAGCGGAAATCATCGCGACCGTGCGCCTCTGTCATGAGATGGCGGTGCCCTTCGTGGCGCGCGGCAGCGGCACCAGCTTGTCGGGCGGTTCCCTGCCCATCGCTGACGGGCTGGTCATCGGCTTGAATCGGCTGAACCGCATCAAGCGGCTGGATCCGCAGCAGCGCATCGCTGTGGTCGAGCCGGGCGTGGTCAACCTGCACATCAGCGAGGCGGCGCAGCCATACGGCTTGTACTACGCGCCCGATCCGTCCAGCCAGTCGATCTGCACCATCGGCGGCAATATCGCCTTCAACAGTGGCGGCGCGCACTGCCTGAAATACGGCATGACCAGCAATCATGTGCTGGGCATGAAGGTGGTGCTGGCCGATGGCGCGGTGACGCAATTTGGCAGCGAGAGCCTGGAGGGCGTCGGCATCGGGCCCGATGTGATCGGCCTCTTCATCGGCTCCGAGGGACTCTTTGGCATCGCGCTGGAGATTACCGTGCGCCTCATGCCGCAGCCGGAGCGCTACCGCACCGTGCTGGCCGCTTACGATGATCTTGGCCGAGCGGGCGATGCGGTCTCGATGGTGGTGGCTTCGGGTTTATTGCCCGGCGCCATGGAGATCATGGATCGGCTGGCTATCAAGGCGGCTGAGGCCGCGGTTAACGCCGGCTACCCGGATGCCGAAGCCCTGCTCATCGTCGAGCTGGAGGGCGAGGCGCCCCAAGTCGAGGCCGAGTTCGAGCAACTGAACGCCATCATCGAAGAATCAGGCGCTTTCGAGGCGCGGGTGGCGCAGAGCGAAGATGAGCGTATGCGCATCTGGAAAGGGCGCAAAAGCGCATTTTCCGCCGTCGGGCGTTTGAGCCCGGATTATATCGTGCAAGACGGCGTGGTGCCTCGCAGCCGCCTGGGCGAGGCGCTGCTGGAGATCAACGCGCTCAAAGGGAAATACGGGCTCGATGTCGCTAATGTCTTTCACGCCGGCGACGGCAACTTGCACCCGCTGATTCTGTATGACGGGCGCGAGCCGGGCGCCCTGCACAAAGCCGAGCAGTTGGCGGGCGAGATTCTGGCGCTCTGCGTTTCGCTGGGCGGCTCAATCACCGGCGAGCACGGCATCGGCATGGAGAAGCGCGATTATATGCCGGCAATGTTCAGCGAGGAAGAACTCGATCTCATGCAGGCGCTGCGCCGGGCCATCGACCCCAAAGAAATTGCCAATCGCGGCAAGATGTTCCCCGGTAGCGAGGCGCCCGCGCTCACGTTGCAGGGCATGCACCCGCTGGAACGGCAAGGGGTGATTTCGCGCGAATGATCGGCAACGCCCTGCGAGGCGCCACGGAAATACAAGACTTCGTCCGCGACAACGAGCGCGTGCACGTAGTTGGCAAGGGGACCAAGTCGGCGCTGCACCCTTCGGCTCAAGACGCCGCGCTGGCCGATGTCTCCGCGCTGAGCGGCATCATTGAGTATCAGCCCAGTGAATACACCGTCACCGTCCGCGCGGGCACGCCTGTGGCTGAAATCTCGGCGGCGCTGGCCCAGCAAGGACAGTACCTGCCCTTCGACCCGCTGCTGCCGGACTGCGCTACCATCGGCGGAACAGTCGCGGCCAACCTGTCGGGGTCGCGACGTTATCGCTATGGCGGCGTGCGCGATTTTATCCTGGGCGCGTCGGTGGTCGATGGCGCCGGGCGCGCCTTTCGAGTAGGAGGCAAGGTGGTTAAGAATTCGGCCGGCTTCGACTTGAGCAAGTTTCTGGTCGGCAGCCTGGGTCAATACGCCATTATGACCGAGCTGACCTTCAAGGTCTTTCCCGATGTGCCGCGCTTTCACAGTTTGAGTTTCCGCTATGAGCAGTTGGAAGCGGCGATGGCCGCCATCGTTTATATCAACGGCAGCGCCTTTGAGTTGGACGCGCTGGACCTGTTGCCACCCCCTTCGGTCCCCCCGATGAATCAGGGGGAGGCAGGCGGCGGCTGGGCCTTGATGGCGCGGCTGGGCGGTTTTGCCGAGACCTTGCAGCAGCGCGCAGCGCGATTCACTGAGAGCGTACAGCGCGAGACTGCGCCTCAGGAGGTATCGGATCTCGACGAAGAAGACGGGCTATGGGATCCGCTGGCGGGATTAGCGGGCGCAACTGTCGTCAAAGTTGTGCTTTCTCCCAAGCAGGTCGCGGACTTCGACGCCGCCATCACCGGTAAGCAGCGGCGATACGGCGTCGGCGGCAATGTGGCGTGGCTGGCCACCGATGACATCACGAACCTGGAAATCGCGCTCGGGACCTTGGGATTGAGCGGTCTTTGCTTGCGCGGTCAGGTCGAGAAGCCGGTCATCGGCGCGCCGCTGGAGGGGG
>JAGWBC010000097.1:0-1641 GCA_021296115.1 Anaerolineae bacterium
AGCACTGACGCGTAGACAATCAACATAATCTGGTTGCGACGGAAGATTTCGAGCATCCAGCCGGCGCGGAATTCGGTCAGCCGCGCCATCTCCGGTGTCAGGTATCACCAAGTCCCAAGCGCCACGAACCTGAATAGAAGATTGTAGGGCGACAATTACTCTTTCAGCCATAGGACGGCGGCCCGCGGCTTCGGTGGCCAGGTGAACCATGGGTTGGGCGCGCCGATGTCCTTATCCGGTCGCCAGAGTCCGCGCTCGTCACGCGGCATGCCGTCAGCCAAGCCGTCTCTTTCCGCGCTTATTTTCGCCATCTCAATTAACCTCTCTACACAATAAGAAATGTATTATTCTGTTAAGTATAAACCTTTCAGACCAAACGTCAAAATATCGCGCCGGGGGACCGGGTTGCACGGTGGCGCGTTCGATCTGAGGAGCAAGTCTTTGCTACGAACTATCGTTTAAGACTTGTCCGCTCTCAAATGCCGATGACGGCGCCTTTGGGCGGGGCCGACGCCGCGCTTTTTCGGATTCACGACACTTTTACCACCGAGGGCACAGAGAAAATATGAGTGCACAGAGAGGATTCCGGGAAATAAGGCGGTTGGTCGAGTCAAGGATGATCCAAACATTCGCCGATTCTGTCTTTGGACTAAGCATGATGCCTATCCGCTGTGTCCTCTATCTAACGCGGAGTACCCGGTGGCAAAGGTGTCGAAACCGCGCCAGGGTCGAGCGACCTGCGCCATAGTCAAAGTACCGGACAAGCCTTTTAGCAGTGAGGGCGCAATGACCAAAATCTTCGTCGTTGGCAGCTATGTCGAGGCGCTGACCATCCGAGTGCCGCGCCTGCCCGCCCTGGGCGAGAGCCTGGTCGGCGGTGAGTTTGACATGGGACCGGGCGGTAAGGGCACGAATCAAGCTATCGCTGCTGCGCGATTGGGCGCCGATGTGCGCTTGCTGGCTTGTGTTGGCGACGATGTTTTCGGCGAGCGCGCCACCCGGCTGTATGCCGATGAGGGCCTGGACCTGGAGCATATCCACCGGGTCCCGGGCGCGTACAGCGGCATCGGTTTTGTCAACGTGCTGCCATCCGGCGAGAACTGGATCACCGTCGATATGGGCGCCAATTTGCGCTTGACGCCGCAGCACGTGGCGGACTGCGCTGCGCTAATCGGCGAGTGCGATATCCTGATGGCCCAGTTTGAGACGCCGGCGGAGACTGTCGCGGCGGCGCTGTCGCTGGCCAAAGAACTGGGCGCGATGACCCTTCTGAATCCGGCGCCGGCTCGCGCAGCCGACCCCGAAATGCTCACCCATGTCGATATCTTGACGCCCAACGCCAGTGAAGCGCGCCTCTTGCTGGGCCTGCCGCCGGACGCTGACGTCGCCGCAGAAGAATTGGCGCGGCGATTGCTGGACTATGGCGTGGGCAGCGTCGTCGTGACTCAAGGGGAACGCGGCGCCCTGATTGTCGATGCCTCGGACGCCACGCATATCCCGGCGATTCCCATTCAGGCGGTTGATGTCACCGGCGCTGGGGACAGTTTTAACGCGGCGCTGGCCGTCTCCCTCGGCGCTGGCATGCCGCTGGTGGATGCCGGCCGTGTGGCCGTACGCGCAGGCGCCTATACCGCCATGCGC
>JAGWBC010000097.1:1672-11165 GCA_021296115.1 Anaerolineae bacterium
GCGCTCACTGAGTTGGTAGGCACGACGTGCAAATCGATGCCGGCCGCCTCGATGTCCTCTCGCATGCTATCCGAGATGCCGTCGTCAGTGACCAGCGTGTGAATCCGCGGCGTTGCCAGCACTTGGACCATGGCGGTGTGGCCGATCTTGCTCGAGTCGATGACGACGATGCTGCGCTCGGCCGAGCGGATCATGGCTTTCTTTACCGCGGTATCGAGCAGCTGCGAATCGGCCAGGCCAGCTTGAATCGAAAAGCCGACGCCGGAAACGATCGCCTTGCGGGCGAAAAAATCGTCAAAGAAGCGTTCCGCGACCGGCCCCACCAAGGACTGCGCGGTCGCTGCTAGCGTGCCGCCGGTGCACAAGATGGCGCTATGCGGCAGCACGCGAAACATGGCTTGGATCGTGTGCATGCTGTTGCTGGCTGTGGTGAGATTCGACTTGTCTTTGAGGTAGGGGACGATGGCGCGCACGGTGGTGCCGGAGTCGAGAAAGACGACATCGTCAAGGTCGACGAAGTTGGCGGCGACGTAGCGACCGATGGCGCGCTTTTCAGCGGCGCGGATGGTGGCTCGTTCGATCTGATGGCTCTCATTTTGCTGGAAAGCGTCGCCGTCAAAAATCGCGCCGCCATGCGTCATCGTGACGTAGCCGCACTCTTCGAGCGAGCGCAGATCACGGCGGATTGTCATGGTCGAGACGTGATATCGCTGGCTTAAGTCGACAATGGTGTCGCTGCTAACCTGCGAAAGGTGGCTGAGTATCGAGCGACGTCTGGCTTCCGGTAACATGCTGGTCCTTCCCCACTTCATAAGCGTATCGATTTGCAGATTTGATTTTGGCGCCCGGTCTGGCCAGGCGATAGACTCTGTGTCTCATAACTTATGTGCGAAATCAGATTCGAGCGTATACTTTGATTAATGCTTCAGTTTGATTATTAGCATTAATTGTTGGTTTACGTTACTATCTGGTATTATACGACAAGTTCAGAATTTTGCAACCGAATCGCTGCGAATCTCGGCTCTTGAACAGATATCGCTAGCCATACTCTTGATTAGATTGCCCCCTATTCGATTGAAGACCTTGTCCAGTATTTCAGCCGCGACGAAGCGACCTTGATTCTGTGTGATGTCACCGATTCGGTTGAGCAAGACATTCTCGACAGCTACGCGCCCGGCATCATTTATCTGGACGCCCATCCCTGGCAGCTGCTGAAGAACGTGATTGCGGCGGTGCTGTGCCGCGACGACTGGTTGCTGGTGATCCACGATTGTTCGCCGATTCTGTGCAATCCCGATATGACCATCCCCAAAGACGAACCCAGCCTGATTACCGCCCGCACCGGGCATTGGGAGCGTCACGTCCTGGCGGAGGTGTTCGGGCTGGACGATCCGCTGGATCCGCGCCTGAACGAATTGGAAACGGAAACGCACCGCCTGCGCGTATTTGGCACGCAGCATGGACTGGGCGTGGTTGTGCCCAAGGCGCTAATTTCGGCTTGATGTCGCCGTGACCGCGTTGACTGCGTACGTCGTTTTGCAGCGTTGCGAAGATGGCTATGAGCGCTGGGGAGCCAGGCGAGCAGAGTCAGTCGGCGCGGTAGCGCTCCAGCGTATCCTCGTTCAGGCGGATGCCGAGCCCTGTGCCCGCGTTCGGCCTCAAGGCGCCATCGGCGTAGTTGATGGCTTCGTGCATTACCGGGTGCCGCAGCGGATTAAATAGCTGGTTGTACTCGTAAATCAGAAAGTTGGGCATGACGGCGCAGGCCGCGATGGCCGCTGCGATGCCGATGCCGGCGCCGACGCCGTGCGGCGCGACAGTCACATTTTCCAGCATGGCCAGGTCAGCGATCTTCATCAGGCCGGTGATGCCGCCGCAGCGCGTGATATTGGGCATGATGACGTCGACCGCCTCGGCTTTGAGCAGGTCGCGGAACTGAAACCAACTGCCCAGCCACTCGCCTGAGACGACGGGCAGGTCAACTCGCCGCCGTATCCGCGCCAAATCGTCGGGATACTCAGGATGAACCGGCTCCTCCAGCCAGTAGACGCCGAGCTTGACCAGGTCCCTCGCCAGCGCGATCGACTCGCTCACGGTATAAGCGCCGTTGGCGTCGACCAGCAGCTTGACATCGCTGCCGATGGCGTCGCGCACGGCCGCGGCATGGTCGATATCGGGGCCGATGCCGCGCCCGATCTTGAGCTTGAGCGCGCGGAAACCGGCTTGCAGGAATTCGCGCGCTTTGTCAGCCGAGCCATCCGGCGTCGCCATATAAGGTATCGGGCTGGCATAGCAATCGACCGTCTCGCGCGCCGCGCCGCCCAGCAGATTGGTCAGGCAGTCGTCATATAGTTTGCCGCGCAGATCCCACAGCGCCATATCGACGCCGCTGATGCCCATAGGCGCGAAACGCATCTGCTCGTTCATAGCCGTAAACAGCGCCTGATGATGCCGCGGGTCGCATCCGATGAGCATGGGCGCCAGCACTTCGTTGATATGCGCCGCTGTGCCGCGCGGGCCGGGCCGCCCCATGGCTTCGCCGATGCCGACCAAGCCGGCGTCGGTTGTGATGCGCACGATGACCGCGCCCTGGCCGAGCAGGGGCGTATTGCGCATGCTGAAGGCGGGCAGGGACAGCTCGGGCGGGACGTCGCCGTCAAGCGCCTCGGCGAAAGAGGCGAATAGGGGAATGGCTTCGACTTGGGTGATTTTCACGAAC
Source organism: Anaerolineae bacterium (assembly GCA_021296115.1). GTDB lineage: Bacteria > Chloroflexota > Anaerolineae > Aggregatilineales > Phototrophicaceae > UBA6055. The sequence continues at coordinate 4,392 of JAGWBC010000097.1, forward strand.
TAGTCCAACACCGGATTGAGATGCGACGCCGCCAAGTCACCTGGCTCTGTGCCCGGCAGCCAGTGGTCGCGGTCGCTGACACGATTCTTGTTATCCAACTCGCTCACGCGCGTGCCGTCCGCGTAGTAGATGACCGTCATGGCCGGGCGCATTTTTTCTGAGTGGTTCGGCGGCGCCGAGTGCAAGGTCCAGCCGCTGTGAAATGTGGCCGCGCCGGCGCTCATAGTTTCCGCCTGCGCCAGCGTGAAGCCTTTCCGCTCGACGAATTGGCGCAGCTGCGCTTCCGATTCATCCGAGATGGGGATATCGCCCAGGTAGCCTTCGACATGCGAGCCGGAGGCGAAACGCAGCGTACCCATATCGGCATGGATATCCGCCAGCGTCATCCACATGGTGACGGTCTTGTTCGTAGCCAGAGGCCAGTAGTGCTGGTCCTGATGCCAGGGCGTGATGCCGCCGCCGGCTTCTTTGAAGAGCGCCTGATCGTGATAGAGGCGCACACGCTCGACGCCCATCAGCCGCGCCGCGATGCTGGCGAAGCGCTTCGCCATGACGTATTCCTTGACCCTGGCGTTGTATACCCACAAGTTGGTCGTCTGCAGGAAAGCCATGCCATAAGTGTCGCGGTCTTTCAGCGCGCGCGTTTCCTTGTTGCGCTCGGCCACCGTCTGCACGATGGCGTCGTGATAGGGCGGGATGTGGTCGGCGGGCAGCACTTTGTCTAGCAGAATATGCCCATCGCGCTGGTAGTGCGTCACCTGGGCGTCGCTGATCGGGTATTTTGTATTCAGGATCATACTCGGGCTATCTCCACATTAGCTTTCTCTGTGCCCTCAGTAAGCGCAAGTAAGTTATGCAAGTTTTACCCTCTCTAAATCTCTCCCATTGCAATGGGGGAGACTTTGCTCTCAGCAAGTCAGGCTCCCCTTCCCTGATGCTTCGGGGAAGGGGCTGGGGGATGGGGTAGGCTGGCGCTATCTCCACATTAGCTTTCTCTGTGCCCTCTGTGTCTCTGTGGTCAATCATCAATGGTCGTGGTCGGCGTCTTCGTGCGGCAAGAGCACCATGAAGCCGTTGTCATCGCCCATCATCGACTTGCTATGGTGGTCGTCAAGGCGCTGCCCGTAGAGATCGGGCGCGTTGGCCGCGCAGGGCGTGCCGAACTTGGGCTGGGCGTAGGGCAGGTGGGTCGCGCCGCGCGCCAGGATATGCTCGCTGTTGGCCGCGCCGCCGTCGTCTTCACCGGCGTAAGGGATGCCATGATTCCAGGGCACGCGCGAGCGGGCGTTGCAGTAGTGGCTGACGAATGCGCGCCGCGAGCGCCGCGATGTATTCTGATGCGAGCGGTGGAAGATATGCCCGCCGAAGAAGATCACATCGCCGGGCTGCGCTTTGAGCTCGACTTCATGGCCATATTCCAGCGCGATCCGCGCCAGGGTATTGACCTGCTCGTCCGGGTGGCTGGCCGCCTGGATCGACTTGATATCGCCGAGCACGGTATCGCCTTGCCGCGTCACGCCGTCGCAATCGGGATAGATGGGTTCGTGCTGAGAACCGGGCGTCATCCACAGGCAGCCATTCTCTTCGTCCGCCGCGTCAATCGCCAGCCAAGCGCCGATAAGGGTATCGGGCTGGGTGGGGATGTAATAAGAATCTTGATGGAAGCCCTGGCCCGCTTGCCCCGTCTGCTTAAAAAAGAGCATGGTCTGCAGCGCCAGGATATCGGGGCCGATCAGCGCCTCGAGCACATCGACGATGCGCGGATGCAGCAAGAAACGCTCGGCAATCTCGCAGGCGCGGTGCGGCATGTGGATGCGCTCGTAGAAATGCCGCCGCTCAGCCTCGCTGATATCCTTCGGCGGCGCGGGCACACCTGGAATGCTGCGCCGCCCCGCCATCATGTCCTCGGTGAATGCCGCCAGTTCCGCCACTTCGTCAGGCGCGACCAAGCCCTTGATATGCAAGAAGCCATCGCGGCGGAAGGCTTTGTAGTCCTCAACCCGCACCTGAAATTGTTCGTGGCTGCGCTGCAAAGGGTCTGCCAAAACCATATCTGTTTCCTCACCAATCTGCGCCAACTGTCCGGCGGACTTTCATAACGTTTAACTAATATCACAGTACTTTAACCACAAAGGCGCAAAGACACAAAGTACACAACGCTGATTCCCAAACGACTCGGCGCCCTCGTTCTAACTCCGTGTACTCGGTGGCAGAGCGCCTTCTTCTGCGCTTGCTTCGGCGCGACGGAAACTTGATTTTTGGATTTGCCGGCAAATCGCTATACTGACAGCAGTCCGCGTATGAACTGACGAGGAGATAGGGATAATGGAACAGAGAACCTTCGGCAATACCGATTTGACATGCTCGGCGCTGGGTTTCGGCACTTGGGAGTTGGGCACGACGCAGTACGGCGAGATCGACATTGACGAGGCGGTGCGCGCCGTTCACATGGCCATCGATCACGGCCTCACCCTCTTTGATACCGCCGAAGTCTACGGTCCCTTCACCTCGGAAGAGCTGCTGGCGCGCGGCTTGGGGGAGCGGCGCAAGGATATCGTGCTGGTGACCAAGGTCGGCTTCGTATTCCACGATGACCCGACGGTCGTTGGCGACGCCGCCATCGTCGGCCGGGATGCCTCGGCGGCCTACATCACCGAGCGTACCGAAGGCTGCTTGAAGCGCCTCAATACCGATTATGTCGACCTGATGCTGATTCATTGGCCCGATATGAATACGCCGCACGACGAGACTATCGGCGCGCTGGAAGCGATGAAAGCGGCGGGCAAGATTCGTCATTATGGCGTCTCCAACTATGATGTGCCGATGATGCAGGGCTGCCAGGCCGTCGGCAGCCTGGCCGCCAACCAGGTCGGTTACAATCTGTTTGACCGGCGCATGGAAGCGGAGGTGCTGCCCTACTGTCTGGAGCAGGGCATCGGCTTCATGGCTTACGGCAGCTTGGCATTCGGCTTGCTGACTGGCGCGCTGAGCCCCGACGCCAAGTTCGCGGACAACGACTGGCGCAGGCATGGCAAGGCTTTTGGCTTGCCGCTTTTTGAGCGCGAGAATTTCCTCAAGGAATTGCGCGTCACCGAGCGGCTGAAGGCTGTGGCGGCCGGCTACGGCAAGTCGGTCGCGCAGATGGCGCTGGCCTGGGTGCTGAGCCATCCGGCGGTCACGGTCGGCTTGGTGGGCATGCGCAACGAGCGCGAGCTGGAGGAGAATATCGAAGCGGTCGACTGGCGCTTGAGCGATGCTGACCGCGCCGAGATTGACCGTATCTTCGCCGAAGAAGGCGTGCCGACTTACGCCGATGGCCGGCAGATGACGGATGTCTCCCGCGGCGGAGAATCGCACGAAGACTAGTGAGGGCCTTCTTGTAAACCAGCCGGCGCCAGTTCACCGATTGAGCGTTCCAGGTCGGTGGCGGCGCGCACCTCTGCGTCTTCATCGACGGGCTCGGGATTGGCGGACGGCGGCAGGGGCGTGTCGAATTCGTATGCCGGTTCGCGCTTCTGCCGATCCCAGACCATGCGCATTTCTTTCCAGGCGCCGATCAGCGTGCGCGGAATCGGCATATCGGCTTGGATCTCTTGGTAGAGCCTGCCCAGGTTGTAGCAGGGCACCCCGGCGTACATGTGGTGCTCGATATGCCAATTCATGCGCCAATAAAGAAATGAGAATAGCGGATTGAGCTTGACCGAGCGCGTATTCTTGCGGAAGTCGCGGCTGTGGTTGCGCAGGCCGCAATGCTGCGTCAGTCCGACGAAATAAGACAGCCAGTTGCCGATGAAAACGGCCAGCGAGAAGATCAGCGGCAGCACCCAATAGCCGCTGGCGATGCCGATGACCAGCATTGAGCCGTGAAATAGCAGCAGCAGACGCGACCACATAATCGAGCGTCGATGCTGATCGGGCTGATCGCGGTGCAAGGCGCGGTACCACTCGTTGATGGGCGCGCGCTCATCGGCGGGCACCAAACCGACCGCGCCCAGCGCTGTGATGATCACGGTCGAAATCAGCCCGCCTTTGCCGAAGGTGCGTCCGCGCTGCGTCAGCAGATTCACCGTGAACATTTGCAGCATAAAGGACGACGCCAGCGAGGGTTCCAGCGGCAGCAGGTTCTCGCGGTCGCCTTCCGGATGCAGGGTGTAGCGGTGGTGGTAGGTATGGCTGCTGGCGTAATCGAAGGGGTCCCACCAGCCGATCAAGCTGAAGAGATACAAGAAGAACTTGTTGAGCCACTTGGTCTTGAAGACGGTGCCGTGGCCCAGCTCATGCGGGGCAGTGCCGGTAAAGAAGCTGGTGACGGTGCCGTGCAGAAAGAGCGCGGCCAACAGCGCCAGCCACATCTCGGCCCGCCAGAAGCCAAAGACCAGCGCGCCAGTGAGTATAAAGAGCCCGAAATGCCCGCCGGCCTGGAACCAGGCTTGCGCGTCGCTGCGCCGGGATAAGTCCCGCAGCACGCCGGGGCGCGTGGGGCAGCGATACCAGTCGACGCGCAGCGTCTTGCGGACTTGCGAAAGCTCTTGGTAGGCCATGGTCCTTACCTTATCTGCCGCTAGCTCTTAGCGCTCGGCTGCCAGCCCCAACTCCTCCAGGACCGAGACCGCTTCGTTCAGATCAACGCGGTTCTTGCCGTTCTTGACCGCGCGCTGCAGCATGAAAATCGCATCTTGATCGCCGGCGCGGGCCAGTTCCAGCGCCTCGGCGAAGCCCTTTTCGCCGTAGCTCAAGTCTCGCGCAACCACCGTATTGTCGAAATCTCTCCAATAGTATTTCAAGTCGTCCTGCTGCCAGTGCGGGTAGATGTCTTCCCAAGTCAGACCGCTGGGACCGTGCGGCTCCAGCATGTGCTCGGCAATTTTGTCGCCCACGATCATATATCGGTTGTCGAGAGACAGGCGCAGGCGGTCGTCGGTGTAATTGGGCAGGGCGCGGTGGATGGTCAGCGCCGGGAAGAAGAGGGCGTCGCCGGGTTCGTAGTCGATGGAATGCCAGACTGGGTCGATCTCTTCGTGCTCGGTTTCGTCGACGATTAAGCCGCCGGCGCCAAGCGCGAAATGATGCTCGAGGACGCGCTCCACCTTATGCGATTCGGGGATGACCGCCAGCCCGCCCAGCTCAATCGGGCAATCGCCGATGGGCGCCCAGCAGGTGATATTGTCGTAGCTGCCCTGGAAATGCACGAAGTCCTGATGCGTGGGCGTGGTGTGCTCGGTGTATTTGGGGAACCAGATGCGGGCGACTTTCTGCGGATGCGGCATCACGGGCGCGCCTGTCATCGCAGCCACGATGTCCTGGAATTCAGGCCAGTGCGCCGAGCGGTGGAAATTCTCGTTCTTGTAGACTTCGGCGTAACCGGCGGTATATTCGTTATCGCCCTCGGTGTAGCGCATGTTGATATCGGCGATGCCGCGCATGGGGTCTGTGCCGGCGATGAGCCAGCCGACCTGCTGAATCACGCTCATCATTTCGCGGCGCAGTTCCAGCATCTTGTCGGGATTCACCAGGCGGCGGAAGAAGAGATAACCCTCATCGGCGATGCGGCGCTGCAATTCTTGCGGGTCATCCTTGGCATCGTTGGAGATTCTTAATTGCTTGATATTGTCTGACATGGTTCTTGTGGCTCACGATTGTTTAGTTGATTGCGTATATTCTAGCGTCGAATGGCGCCGGGGTCATCTGCTTCATTTGGTAGATGCGGAATGCCGTTTTCTTACCCCATCCCCCGGCCCCTTGCCCCAGCGAGCTAGGGAAGGGGAGCTTTCCTAGCGAGTCTTTTCTGCATGATTAACTTGCATTTACTGAGAAAGGATCATCACTGGTCACAGCTACGGGACTGGCCGTCAAGCGGACTGCTGAGCGTCGGACGACGAGGGGTGGGCAGACTGTGTTGCTTCGAGCGCATTGAGCGCTTCCGCCAGTGCTTTCTCCAGGTCTTTGATTTTATTCATATATTTTAGTTCGTCGTCTGACCAGGGCGGGACGTTGTAGACCGACCCGTTGTAGGTATATTCGAAGCGGATTACTTGTTCGGGATTGAGATCGGGCAGCATCTCGTCCAGTTGCGCAATGCGGTCGAGGATACGGGATAGAGCGAGGCTGCGTCGGTTGATATCGGGGTCGTCGGGCCTGAGGTTGACGGCCAGCCGGCTAGCGTGCTGCATCAGGATGTCGCGAACGTTACGGAATTCTTCATAGTCGCCTTGTGATTCTTCTTCTTCCTCCAAGGGATAGGGATAGGATTTGCCTGGGACGCCGCCGCCAAGCTGGAACAGGAGGTGGTCTTTGTGCCAGTAAGCGGCTTGGGAGTCGGGGTCGGGTAGCTCTTTATGGGGTTCGTATGAGGCGAAGTCGTCGTTGGCGTCCGTTGAGATACGCTTCGGACTCTTGGCGGGGAGCTTGTTAACGACTCGACCGTCCGGCAGGCGATAGTATTTCTGGCCGCCATCGTACCTAACTTCGACTCCTGCAGGGATGACGGGCGGCTCGTCGTTGTCTGGTTTCGTTGCTGTGGATGGTTCGGTCATACGTTCAAGTTTTTCGGCGATCGGAAAACTTTTTTTCGCCGAAAGATCGGGGTTGTCGTGGAAGTGTTCGTCTCGCCAGCGGCGGAGGGTGGTGTGTGAGATGTCGGTAAGCTGAACTACCGTGCTGACATTGTAGTTGTAGAGTTCGAGAAGGCGCAGGGCTTCCTGCTTTTGGTCGGGCGGGTAGGGTTTGGGCATGAGGGTATGTTCCGGAAAAGCAGGGTCAGGAATCAGATGTAAG
>JAGWBC010000098.1:0-613 GCA_021296115.1 Anaerolineae bacterium
GGCGCTGGTACGGCATCGGCTCCACCTGGGTCGCCCATCACTTCTACTACAATGCTGAATTGTTTGAAGCGGAAGGCATCACCCCGCCGGGCTTCCAGGATGACGAGATTTGGGAATGGGAAGAATTCCTCGAAGTCTGCAAGGCTTTCACCAAAGACAGCAATGGTCGCCATCCCGGCGATGCCGGCTTCGACAGCGAAGACATCGTGCAGTGGGGCGTCGATTGGCCCTTCTGGTGGATGCCGCTGGGATTGGCCGCACACGCCAATGGCGGCGAGTTCCTCACCGAAGAGGGCTTGATCGGTCTGGACTCGCCGGAAGCCATAGAAGGCTTGCAGCGCATTACTGATTTAGTGCATGAGCACCATGTGGCGCCGCGCGGCGCTGCCTTGGCCAGCTTGGGCATGAACAATGTGCAAATGGTCGATACCGGCCGTCTGGCGATGGCCGTGGACGGCTCCTGGGCGCTGTCCTGGATGAACCCGTCGCTCATGAGTGTGGCGATGGGAACCGGCGCCTTGCCCAAGATGCAGCGGCCGGCCAGCATCATGCAGGCGCATTTCCATTCCGTGCTTGCGGGCACTGAAAATCCGGAAGAAGCCTGGCGCTGGGT
>JAGWBC010000098.1:733-13070 GCA_021296115.1 Anaerolineae bacterium
TTTGCCACCGACTATCTGCCGAAGCATGGCGTCGCCGTAGCGATCCCACCGGGTTACATCGAAGCAGCCAATGACTATATCAATCCGGCTTTTGAGGGGCTGGCAAACGGCGAGCGGGCAGAGGACATCATGCCCGATGCCGTACGCGCCGCGAATGAGATCTTGATCGCGGCCAAGGAAGACATGTAGTTCTTGTCGTGATCCGGCGCGACCGCGTCGTCCTTCACGCATGATGAATTGTCATTTGCGCGCGAGCGGGAGGCTGGACAAGCGCTCCCGCTCGTCGCCCCTTGTTGAATTGATTATGAGCGACCGTACATGACTGCTCAGACTGCTGATCCGGCTGCCGCTGAAGGCTTCTGGTTGACCCGACACTACAATCGCTTGACGCTCAAGCAGCGCCGCACGCTGATGGGTTATATCTTCATCGCGCCCTTCATTCTGGGCTTCCTGCTCTGGTGGTTGGGGCCGGCGGCCGTCGCGGGTTATCTCACCTTTCACAAGTGGAACTTCCTCTCGGCGCCGAAGTTCGTGGGCATGGCTAACTTCAGCAAGATGGTCGGCGACCCCATTCTGGCGCAGAGCCTCAAGGTCACATTTGTTTTCTCGGTGATTTCAGTGCCGCTGGGCTTGGTTTTTGCATTCTTCCTGGCCAACTTGATCAATGCGAAATTCCGCTTTATAGCCATATTTCGTACCATATACTTCTTGCCCAGCATCGTGCCGGCGGTGGCGAACGCCATCCTTTGGGCTTGGCTCTTCAACACCGAATTTGGCTTGATTAATTATGTCATTCGCGCTTTTGGCGGGCCGAAAATCGGCTGGCTGCAAGATCCCACTTGGGTGATGCTGGCATTTGTCATTCTGACAATTTGGGGCGTCGGCGGCTCGATGATCATTTTCCTGGCCGGCTTGCAAGGCATCCCGCAGATCTTCTACGAGGCGGCCGAAATTGATGGCGCCGGTCGCTGGCAGCGTTTGCTTTACGTGACCTTGCCGATGATGTCGCCGATTATATTCTTCAATCTGGTAATCGGATTCATCAGTTCATTTCAGGTGTTCGTCAGCGCGCTGTTGATCACCAACGGCGGGCCACAACGAGCGACGCTTTTCCTCGTGCTGCATATCTGGCGCACCGCCTTTAGCAGCCAAAAGATGGGCTATGCGGCAGCGCTGTCTTGGCTGCTATTCGCAATTTTGATGTTGCTGTCGTTCTTTGTCTTTCGCTACATTGGGTCCCGCGTCTATTACGAGAATCCGGACGAATAGGAGCGAGATTCGTGGGCTTTAGCGAGAAACCAGCCGATTATGTCGAATCGCGACGCCGACCGACCTCATACGGCGATATCTTCTTCCACTGGCTGACGGTATTTCTGCTGGTGTTCTTCGCAGTCGTAATGATTACGCCCTTTATCTGGCTGCTATCCAGCTCGCTGAAGACGCAAATCAACATATTCCAGTATCCGCCGCAGCTGATACCTGACCCGATCGTGCCCGAGAATTACGTCTACGCCTTGACGTACAAGCCCTTCGGCCTCTATTTCCGCAACACGCTAATTGTCGCCGGTCTAAATGTTGTGGCGGTGGTGTTTAGTTCGTCCTTCTGCGCCTATGGATTCGCGCGCATGCGCTTTCCCGGGCGCGATTTCTGGTTCGGCATCGTGATGGCTACGCTCTTCCTTCCTTACGCCGTGCTGCTGGTGCCGAGTTTCATCGTATTTTCGCGCCTGGGCTGGATTGATACTTTCCTGCCGTTGGTTGTGCCGCCCTTCTTTGGCGGTGGCGCCTTTAATATCTTCCTAATGCGGCAATTCTTCCGGACGATACCGGAGGAAATCGCCGATGCCGCGCGTATCGACGGCTGCAGCGAATTCGGCGTCTACTGGCGTATCATGCTGCCCTTGTCCAAACCGGCGCTGATCACCATTGGCATTTTCACATTCCTCTTCGCCTGGAACGACTTAATCGGACCGATTACCTATCTGCGATCGCCGGACAACTTCACCATTGCGGTCGGCTTAGCTTCGTTCCGCAGCCAGACGGACATCAGCTGGGATCTGCAATTGGCAGCGTCCACCGCGGTTACGCTGCCGGTAATTGTCCTGTTCTTCCTGGCGCAGCGGTACTTTATTCAGGGTGTCGTTATGACGGGGCTGAAGGGTTAGAAATCGCCGGCAGACTCAAGCCCAGAAGGCTTTTTCGAGGTCGTCAAAATCTGAGGCAGGACCTTCAAACTTGTTGCGTCCCAACTCGAGAACATAAACGTAATCGGCGATCTTGAGCGCTTCGCGAATTTCCTGATCGACCAGCAAAATCGTTAGTCCTTCTACATCGCGCAGATCGATCAGCATGCGATAAACTTCTTCGCTGAGCAACTTGGCCAAGCCGGCCGTCGGCTCGTCGACCAAAATCACTTCCGGGTCGGTCATCAGCGTACGGCCGATTTCGACCATGCGCTGTTGCCCGCCGGAGAGACTGCCGGCTTGATCGTGTTGCTTTTCGCGCAATATGGGAAAGCGCTCGTAATTCTCTTCGATTTTGCTTTCCATTCTTTTGCTGTCGTTCTGGAATGTCCAGGCGCCCATCATCAAGTTTTCGCGCACGCTCATGTGTTTGAACACGCCGGGCTGCTGCGGGATATAACTGATGCCAAGGCTGATCAATTGATGGGTCGCGGTGCCGGTAACATCTCTGCCATTTAGCAGAACCTGCCCGCTGTGCGGGTTCAAGAATCCGTAGATGGCCTTGAGCAGGGTGGACTTGCCGACGCCGTTTGCGCCCAGAATCGCCGTGATCTTGCCGGTTTCCGCCGCCAGGCTAAGCCCGCGCAAGATATGCAGGTCTTCATAGTAGCCGACGTAGAGGTCCTTGATCTCGAGCATGCTCAATCGTCCTCATCATGGCCGAGGTAGGCGTCGATTACAGCCGGATCGTTCTTTCAGCGCGCCATTATGCAGCACCAGCAGCCGCTGGCTCAGTTCAAAGACAGCGCCCATGTCGTGGCTGATCAGGATGATGGCTTTGCCGTCCTCGTGGACGCGGAAAATGTACTTATAGATGGTTTCCTGCAAGCGCGGATGCACGCCGGCGAAGGGTTCGTCGAGGATAATCACTGATGGCTCGAGCATGAGCAGGCGGCCCAATTCGAGCAGTTTGCGCTGCCCGCCGCTCAGCGCCCGGCTTAGCTCGTGAGTTAGATGCTCAATCGTCAGCATGCCAAGAATTTCCTGCGCCCGCGCTTCCAGGTCAGCTTTGCGCGCGTTGGGCTTCAGCGCCAGCCCGGGGACCATCATGTTCTCCATCACGGTCATGCGGCCCAGCGCTCTTGTGATCTGAAACGTCCGCCCCAAGCCGGCGCGAGTCACATCGTAGGCCGGGTGGCCGTCAATGCGCTTGCCATTGAGATAGATCGTGCCCGAGCTCGGTTTCAACATGCCGCTCAGCACGTTGGTTAATGTCGTTTTCCCGGCGCCATTGGGGCCGATCAAGCCGATCAACTCGGGCTTGGTGACTGAGAACGATACATGGTCGACCGCCTGGTTGCCGCCGAAGCGCATGGAGATCTTGTTGAGTTCCAGATTAATGTCACTCATCGTCCGCCCCCATCGGCTCGACGATGTCGTCGCCATCGCCATCGCGCTTGGATACGGTTTCTTTCATGGCCAGGTCGCGGCCGCTAAACCAGGTGATGAAGGGATAAAGCAGGCCATTGCGCATATAGCGCAGCGTAAAGACCATGACGACGCCAAACAAGGCGAAGCGCCAGGCGCCCGTCTCCCAAACGAAGGCGTCTCCGCCATCAGCTGTGGTGAGCCCAAATGGCAGCGAAATCACCACTTCGCGCATGGCTTCCAGCATATAACGTGAAATGAACGCGCCGGCCGCCGCGCCGATCAGACTCTCCATGCCGCCAATCACGGCATAGGCGATAATCAGCGACATTTGCAGCACTTCAAGCTGTTCCGGGATAATCCGCTCCGAGCCGACATCGCTGTAGAAGATGGCGCCGGCCAAGCCAACAATCATGCTGGTGAATACGAAAATCAGAATCTTGTAACGCACGACATTCACGCCCAAAGCCGAGGCCGCGTCTTCATCCTCACGCATGGCGCGCAGGAAGAGCCCGATCGGCGAATTGGCCACCCAGTGCATCACCAGCAGACAGACGATAAGAAGCGCGAACATCAAGTAATATTCGACCTGCCGCGCGGTATCGACGTCAGCGATTTGCAGCAGCGGGCGCAGCGACAAGCCGTTGGACCCGCCGGTGTAGTCGTATTCCGTCAGCATCATGATGCGGAACAATTCTGAGAAGGCGATGGTGAAGAGCGCCAGATAAGCCGCGCGCAGCCGCAGCAGCAGCCAGCCGATTACCAATCCCACCAATCCGGCGACCAATGTACCGATGATGATTGAGCCTATGGCCGAGAAGGATTCCGGCGTGATCGCGATGCCCAGCGTAGCGAACATGATGCCATCGCGGGCGATCAAACCAGCGACGTAGGCGCCGATGCCCATGAAGGCCATGTGGCCGAAGGAAAACTGCCCGGCGATGCCCGCCAAAAGCGCCCAGCTGGACGACATAATCGCGTAGAAGAAACCGCTGATGAAAACAGTCTTGGCGTAATTGGATTGCGATGTGTCATTGGGGAACCAAAGGAAGAACAGAATGATCAGGCCCAGCACGATGTACCCCAGCCTGCGCCGGCCAATGCCTTGATCGATTCTGGACTCAATTTGTCGCAAATAAACCATGGCTAATGCTGCTCTCTGCCGAAGAGCCCGGTCGGTTTAAGCAGCAGCACCAAGGCGAATATGACCAGCGCAAAGGCTTCCTTATAGGCGGCGCCACGGCTGGGATCAGGGTGGCAGCCAGCGCCCAGCGCTTCCACGATGCCGACTACGATGCCGCCCACCAGCGCCCCGGGTACCGAACCCAAGCCGCCCAGCACGACGATGACGTAGGAGCGCCCGACCATCTCCGCCCCGACCCAGGGCACCCAGGCGAAAATCGGAATCAGCGCCGCGCCGGACATGGCCGCCAACATCGAGCCCATGCCAAAGGACAAGGTGTTCATATTGGTCGGGTTGATGCCGGTTACTGCGGCCGCTTGCCGGTCTTGGCTGGTGGCGCGCAGGGCCCGGCCCGTCCAGGTGCGCTGCAAGAAATAGAGCAGGGCGAAGATGAGGATAATGCCGACGACCATCGCAAAGGCGCGGTCGCCGATAATATTAATGGGGCCAAAAGCAAAGTCATCAGTGATCTGCGCGCGCTCAAGCGTGAAACGGCGAATCTCTATGAAGCGATCCGTCCGTTGCGGGAAGGGTCCGGCGACAGCCAAAGTCGTATACTCAATCACGAATCCGAAGCCGAAAGTAATTAGAATGGCGTATTCCGAAATTCGCTCGATCAGCCCATCATGCATGGGCTTCAGGAAGATGCGTTCAAATATGGCGCCCATCAGAAAGACGATTACCGCGGCGACGGGAATGCCCCAAATGGGATTTACTTGTACCTCTGTCCCGGTTAATTCGCTAAGCAGATTGCCGGCATGCAGCAAGAAGTAAAATGAAAAATAGCCGCCCACCATATACAGCTGCCCGTGGGCGAAACTCACAATGCCCTGCACGGAATAAATCAGGGTCAGGCCAACTGCCATCAAAGAATATATGCAGCCGATAACCACGCCATTTGCCGTCTGCTGCGTCAAATAGGTGACCGAGAAGGGCGCTTGCACACAAGGATTGGTCGGATTCTGGATGGCAAAGAGCAAATAAATTTGCCAGGCGCCCAGCGAGCCCAGGATGATCATCCAGTCGCGATTGATCTTGGGCGTCGTCTTCCACATCAAGCCAAAGATTAAGGGGCCGATCGCGAAGCCGCCGAGTGCCGCCGCGGTCAAGACATTCTGGTCGTCGGCTTCTTCGTCGCGATAATGGCGCGGGATAAAGTAGGCTGCCAGCGCTGCCCAGAGCGGGCCGGCCAGAAACAGCCAAATCGCGGACGGGAAATGCGGATCAACCACCCGCACCATCACTTGCGACGAAACAAATACGGTAAGTACGACGCCGATGGTCAAGGTCGTCCGGCGAATGAGCAAAGGCTCAAAGTAGAACAATCCAAGGCCGACCGGCCCCAAAGCGAAACCGCCGATGACGCCGGCGATCTTCAAAGTCGTGTCAGGGATCAGATCTTCATTTTTGCGCCCGCGGTTGACGTTGGGAAGCACAAACAGGCCCAGGACCGCCCACAGCGGGCCCGCCACCATAAGCCAGAGTACAAACAGGGTATCTTGAATAACCATAAATTCGTATCGCGCTACTGTTGATGGCGGAACGACCTACTGATCCGCCGGCTTCGACAAAGATAACAAGGGCGACCCATGATTTGAGCCGCCCTTGTGTCTATGCTTCGCTAAGGTGAGGTACCCGGCACGATATAGCCGGTGCCGTGAGTTTGATAAACCTCGGGATAGACTACAGCCGCCTCCAAGCCACTCTGACCGGTCTCGTAGTACTGCATGACGGTCACGATGGGGTCGGGCCACTGATGCCACATAAAGGCCGGCGTGCCTTCCGGCAAGTCCGGATTGTGGCTGCCATAATCGAAGTAGTAGCGTCCTTGGGACAGTTCGATATCGACCGCTTCGATCGCCCCGACAATGGCGGCGGCGTCCGAATAGCTGCCGGCGCGCTCCATCGAGTCCTTGAGGATATGGACTGCATCGTAGGAAGCCATGGCGAAGCTCGGGATGATATCCCCCCAGGCCTCTTCGTACTTGGCGTTCAACTCAACTGCGGCATCGCTGAACAGGCTGGGAATAATTCCCACCCGATTGAAGGCGCAGTAATTGCCATCGGGGACGGTCGCCCAATACTGATCTGACTGGAAAGCAAATTGATTGGTGACGCAGATTGTGTCTTCAGACGGCGCAATGCCCAGTTCAGACATCTGCTGCGTGAGGTTGAAAGAAGTCTCACCCGTGACGAGAATGCGGATGACGTCCGGCGCTTCGGCGCGGGCCTGGATCCGGCTCAATATCGGGACGAAGTCTTCCGTGCCCAGTTCGACGTCAATCTTGCTGACAGTGGCGCCCGCTGCTTCAAAACGCGCTGCCTCGTCCGCCGCCGCCGGTTGACCGTAGTCGGTATTTTCCACGATCATTACGACATCATCGACGCCCAGGCTGAGCAGCCAGTCAACGACTACGCTGCCGACCATTGAGCTGGCGGGCGAAATCCGGAAAACGTGATCTATTCCGTCTTCAAAGCGTGGGGGCTGGCCATCGTATTCGAGGATACCGTTGGCGCTGACGTTGTCGTTCCAAGGCTCAGAGAATACCGTCGGAATCTGGTTCGCTTCCAGCATGCCCATGGTCGCCAAACCAACAGCGCTATGATATACGCCGACCATCGCGTCGACTCCGTCTTCCTGGATCAGTCGTTCCGTTACAGCCTGTCCGCGCTCGGGGCTGCCTTCCGAATCGCCGGTGACAACGTCAAGCATGTAATTGACGCCGTCGATCGCGACGCCGCAGTCGGCGTTGATATCGTCCGCTGCCTGGTTAAAAGCCCAGTCCATTGCCACGCCGCCAGCGACTGCGCCCGGCGCTGAAAGCGGCGCCAAACCGCCGATCGTGATGGTATAATCTGCGAATTCGCAATGCCCGTCCGCCTGCGCGATGCCCATCGGCAATACCGCAAGCAAGGCGATCAGGCAGATAAAAATAGCTCTGCGTTTCATGTGGAAGTCCTCCTCGAACTCAATAAACAAATGTGACTGCGGCGAGATACCGCAGAATAATACTCGCCTCAGCTATCGACGCCTGCCTGCGCGTGTTGCTGCATACAGTGTTTCCTGTCTTGGCGCGGTTTCCACATCTCAATCAAGCAATTAAGACAGCGGACAGAAGCCAAAGACAGTAACTGAGGACTTAGCCAGCCTGTCAAAGCCGGCAGTTCTACTAAGACGAGATTATCTTGTGTCGGCGGTTTTGTCAAGCTGGGGTGGTCTCCCGCGCCGGCGCCTGGTTTGACAGGCGAATATGAATGGAATACATTTTCACTCATTGTTCGATCGGGTGCGCGGCCGTCTAAGGTCGCTTGCGGCAGATTCGAGCGTAGGAAAGGATGCCATTCCCTAGCTGTCAATTGCTTAGCCGGAATGATAAACAAACGGGAGGCTACCAATAAAAAGTCGGTTTTGAGCTGTTTCACGGTATCCCTCTCTGTGCCCTCACAAATTCTCTGTGTTCTCGGTGTGTCGAAAATCCGTAAAAGCGCGATTTCACGACCCCGTACCTGACGAGCCTTGTAGTGTCGAAATGGCGTGTCTGTTTTCCTCAAATTTGCTAACATGGAGTGGTCCGGAAACTAGGCTTGGCTACGGTGAAGAACATGAGCGAGATGACAATCGGCTGCGCGTTGTGGACTTTAGGGGCGACACCCGACGTGGCCAGTTTGGCGCGACAAATGGAGATCGCGGCGGAGATCGGCTGTACATCGGTGCAGCCCTGGATCGTCGACTTTGAATATCGTCCCTGCATCCTCGATCCCGAAGTTGGCTCGGCCGCCGACCGGACTGAAGTCCTGCGCATAGCCAAGTCGCTCGGGCTCTCGTTCAGCGGCTTCTGCGCGCAGCTGAAGGGCGCCGTGACCTACGGCGGACTGGAAGAACGCGAAGGCTTGCGCTGGCGCATTGACAAGACCAAAAAAGCCCTGGATACCACCGCCGAGCTGGGCAGCGACATCGTTTCGACTCATGCCGGCGTCCTACCGGAAGAAAAGACCGACCCGGCTTATCAGACGCTCTTGGAGTCGGTGGGCGAGATCGCCGAACACGGCGCTCGCGTCGGCGTGTATTTCGCCATGGAAACCGGGCAGGAATCGCCGCAAGCGCTGGGAGACTTCATCGACGAGGTCAACAGCCCCTGGCTGAAAGTCAATTATGATCCCTGCAATCTGCTCAAATTCGGCTCGGAAGCGGGTACGATACAAGGTGTGCATGCCTTGGGCGACAAGATCATTCATACCCACGCCAAAGACTGGAATCCAGATACCAGGCAAGCCACCTGCGGCGAGGGCCTTGTGCCCTGGGACGGTTATATTCAGGCCCTGCGCGATATCGGCTACCAAGGCGTATTGGCCATCGAAGACGAGACCGGCAACGAAGACATGATTGAGTCCATTACGCGCAGTTACGCTTTTTTGCAGGGTTACCTCAATGATTAATGTCGGTATCCTTGGCGCTGGCGGGATCGCCGCGCTGAGCCATCTGCCCGAGATCGCTTCTGTCGACGGCATGCGCGTGACGCATATCTGCGGGCGCAAGCCGCGCCGCCTGCGTCTGCTCTGTGAGCGCTTTGACGTGCCGCGCTATTCGACCAACTGGGCTGATCTGCTGGCCGACGATGAACTTGACGCGGTTATCGTGGCGCTGCCGCATCCCCTGCATGCCGAAGCCGGTCTGGCAGTGTTGCAGCAGGGCCTGCACCTTTTTATGCAAAAGCCCTTATGCACCACTGTTGAAGAAGCGAATCAGCTGGTGGCGGCGAGCGAGGCGCGACCGGCGCAAATCGTCTATTGCCGCCCGTCATTTGACGCGGTTGCAGTCGAAATGAAACGGCAGATTGAGGCTGGCGCGGTTGGTACGGTATCGGGGGCCTTGGCGCGGCATAGTCACGGCGGGCCGGAAATCTACTACGCCGAGGTGACGGACAGCTTCAAAGAGCCGCGCGTCGAGAACGACTTCTGGTTTTTCGATGCCAACACGGCCGGCGGCGGCGCGCTGATTGACATGGGCGTCTACTCAATCGCCAATATCGTCGCGCTTTTGGGCAAGGTCAAGCACGTGACGGCGCGTATGGCTACCGTCGCGAAGCCCACCCGAATGGAAGACAGCGCCATGCTCATTCTCGAAATGGCCAATGGCTCCTTGGCCACTGCCGAGACCGGCTGGTGCGACCCCGCTCGTTCATCCTTCCTGCGTGTGCATGGCACGGCTGGCAAGCTCATCAAACGCGGCGGCTCGATCGACCATATCCGCCCGAGCTCATTCGAGCGCGAATGGGCCGAGCCGCTCGTTGACGCAATCACGCCGGCGCCGGCGGTCAATCAGCATGCAGAGTGGCTGCGCTGCATCGAAAGCGGCCAGCAGCCTGCTCTGTCGAACTTGCGCCTTGCGCGTCATGTCACCGAGATTATGCTGGCGGCGGTCGAATCTAACGAATCCGGCGCGCGCATCGCGACCCATACCGATCCCCACATCTCCTGAAGCTTACACCTCGACGCCGAGCGCGGTGAATGAAAGCGGCGGCAGGCTCATTTCGGCTTTGCCGTCGATGATCTGTGGCGCGTAAATGGCCTGCGTCGTCAGTTGATTCGGGTTTTCCCAAGTGTTGGCCGCCTTCGGATCGTGGCCGGCCAGCTGGTGCGCTGACGAAATGCGCTTCGGCGCCACGTCTTGCCAGTGAATTTCAAGCGGCACTCTCTCGGTCTGGCTGCGGTTGACGATGAATATCGTGTTCTGGCCCCGAGCCCCGTCGTAAGCGGCGGATACATCAAGCAGCGGCATGTCGCCGTAATTCTTGGTTTCGTAGCGCGGCGACTCAACCAGCAGGTCCAGCGAGTTGCCGCTCGCCATCTGGCTGAACATCAGCAGGGGATAGTAGATGGTCTGCTTCAGCATGTCATCGCTCTTGGTTAAAATCGGCGCGATGACGTTGACGATCTGGGCGATGCATGCGATCTTGAGCACATCGGCTCTGCGCAAAAATACGTTCAGCCATTGCGCCACAACCAAGGCGTCCTCCAAGTTGTAGACTTCCTCAATGAGATGCGGCGCTTCCGTCCACTTGCCCCGCCTGTCGTCCTCACTGCGCGCTTTGTACCAGACATTCCACTCGTCCCAGGACAGGTAGACCTCATGCTTGGAACGCGTTTTGGCTTTTACGTAGCGCAGTACGGCGGCGACGGTGTCGACGTAGTCCTCTAGTGCGGCGCTATGGGCGAGGTAGCTGGCCGTATCGTCGGCGTCGTTATCCGCGTAGTAGTGCATCGAGTGATAGTCCACCAGTTCCCAGCACATTTCCAGACCGATGCGGTCCCATTCGGGATAAGTCGGCATCTTCGAACTCGACGAGCCGCAAAGCACCAGTTCAATTGACTCGTCATGCAGGCGCATTAGTTTGGCCGCTTCCCGCGCCTTCGTCCCGTACGCCGCGGCTTCCAGGTGGCCAATTTGCCAGGGCCCATCCATTTCGTTGCCCAGGCACCAGTACTTGACGCCGTAGGGGACGCTTTGGCTGTTGGCTGCGCGCATATCCGCATACTTGCTGCCGACCGAGGCGTTGCAATATTCGACCAGGTTAGCCGCGTCCTGGATGCTGCCCGTGCCCAGATTGACCGCCAGCATCGGCTCAGTACCGATCTCGCGGCAGAAATGCATAAACTCGTCCGTGCCGAACTGATTGCTCTCGATGGACTGCCAGGCCAGCTCGCGCGCACTAGGTCGTTGGTCTTTCGGTCCGATGCCATCTTCCCAGCGATAACCGCTGACAAAGTTGCCGCCGGGATAGCGCATTGAGCGGTAATTCAGCTCGCGCAGGGCAGCCAGGACATCTTGGCGCAAGCCGTTTTGGTCGGCCTGTGACGAAGCGGGATCATAAATGCCTTCGTAGATGCAGCGCCCCATATGCTCGGCGAAGCCGCTGAAAAGCAAGGGTGAGATCTCGCCGATGACGCGTTTGCTATCAATATAAAGACGGGCGGTTTCGGACTGGCTCATATCATTACCTCTCGATTCTTTTCATTTTTTGATACGGGTAATCACTCGTTCAAACTCAGGCGCCCGCGCCTAATCTTCTCGGACCAAATCCAGCACCGATGCTTGCCAGATGTCGCGATTGTATTCGGCGATGGTTCGATCCGACGAGAAGAAGCCGGAACGCGCCGCATTGAGGATGGACATGGTTGTCCAGCGTTCCCTGTCGGCATAGGCCGCAGCGACCTGCTGCTGGCATTTCAAGTAGCTGGCAAAATCGGCGCAGATCATGTATTCGTCGTGGTAGAGCAGCGAATCAACGATGGGGCGGAAAATCTCGGTGTCGCCGCCGGAGAATTGCCCGCCGGCGATCCAGTCGATGGCGTCGCGCAGCGCGGCATTTGACTCGACATAATCACGCGGGTTGTAGCCGCGCGCTTTCGCCTCAAAGACTTCCTCCGTTGTCAAGCCGAATAAGAAGAAATTCTCCGCGCCCACTTTTTCGCGGATTTCGATATTGGCGCCGTCGAGCGTGCCGACGGTCATTGCGCCGTTTAGCGCGAATTTCATATTGCC
>JAGWBC010000098.1:13090-18809 GCA_021296115.1 Anaerolineae bacterium
GCCGGATAGATCAACTGACCGGACGTGACATTAAAATTCGGGATGAAGACCACGCGCAGACGATCGGCAGAAACCGGGTCCCGGTTCACCACGTCAGCGACCGAATTGATCAGTTTGATGATCAGCTTGGCCATGTAATAGCCCGGCGCGGCTTTGGCGCCAAAAACGAAGGTGACCGGGTCCTGCTCGGCTTCGGGGTCCAGCTTCAGTCGCTGATACAGAACTATGATGTGCAGCGCTTTTAGCAGCTGCCGCTTGTATTCGTGCAGGCGCTTGACCATGACATCGAACATCGAGCCGGTATCGACGGCCAGCCCGAGCTTGTCATTGATATAGTCGGCCAATTGCCCCTTGTTTGCCTTTTTCATAGCGCGCCAGGCTTGACGAAACTCCGGGTCATCGACGAAGGCTTCCAGTTGCGCCAGTTCGTCAAGGTTGGTCAGCCAGCCGTCGCCGATTCGCTGATTGATGAGATCAGCCAGGATGGGGTTGGCCAGGCGCATGAATCGCCGCGGAGTCACGCCATTGGTTTTGTTGCCGAATTTCTCCGGCCACATATCTGCAAAATCGGCGAATACGCGTGATTTCAGCAGATCGGACTGCAGCTCGGCGACGCCATTTATCGAGTAGCTGCCGATGCAAGCCAGGTTGGCCATGCGCACTTGTTTTTCCACCGCTTCTTCTATGATCGACATTCGCTCAACCCGACCGGAATCGTTGGGGTAGGCCATGCGCACATCGTCCAGGAAACGACGGTTTATCTCGTAGATGATTTCCAGGTGACGCGGCAGGACGCGCTGCATCAACCAGACGGGCCATTTCTCCAGCGCCTCCGGCAGCAAGGTGTGCTGCGTTGAAGCGAAGGTGGCGCTGGTTATTTTCCAGGCGCGCTGCCAGCCAAGCTCGTATTGGTCCAGCAGCAGGCGCATAAACTCGGCTATGGCGATGACCGGGTGGGAATCGTTGAGGTGGATGACGGCGACGCGGGGCAATTCCTCCCATTCGGCGTTCTTGATCATGAAGCGCTTGATGATATTGTTCAGCGAGCAGGCGACGAAGAAGTACTGTTGCTTCAGGCGCAATTCCTTGCCTTGCGGCGTGTTGTCATTGGGATAGAGCACCTTGGTGACGTTCTCGGAGCTGGTCTTCTGCTCGACAGCGCGCGAATAATCGCCGACATCAAAGAGCTGCAAGTCGAATTCGCGTGTGGCGCGGGCGCTCCACAGCCGCAGCATATTCACGGTCTTGGTCCGGTAACCCGGCACCAGCGTGTGATAGGGCTGGCCCATGATGGTCTGCGCCGGAATCCAGCGGACGCGGTGCTTGCCCTCGCTGTCGGCATAGTGCTCGGTCCGCCCGCCGAAGCCGACCTCAACCATGTCGTCCGGCTGGGGGAATTCCCAAGGGTTGCCGTAGTATAGCCACTCGTCCGGGCTTTCTATTTGCCAGCCATCACGGAAGGATTGGCGGAAAATGCCGTACTCGTAACGAATGCCATAGCCGACCGCCGGAATATTGAGCGTCGCCAGCGAGTCCATGAAACAGGCGGACAGCCGGCCCAATCCGCCGTTGCCCAAACCCGGCTCGATATCCATGGCGATGAGCTCGGCGAGGTCGATGTCGTGCTTCTGCATGGTCTGCCGCGCCAAGTCGTAAGTATTGGTATAGAGCAGGTTTTGCTCCAGTTGCTGCCCCACCAGGTATTCGGCGGAAAGATAATACACAAATTTTGGATTCTGGCGAAAATAGCAATCCACATTCTGCTGCCAGTTGTACATCATGTAGTCGCGGACGGTATAGGCGAGCGCCTCATACAGGTCGTGCCGCGTCGCCGTGTAGATGGCTTGACCGCGCGTGTAATAGAGATTGTCGCGGAATGCCTGCGCGAAAGCCTCCTGCGAGTGCTCCACGCGGCTGATATTTTCGAAATTCGCGATGACCATGTTATTCCCTGTCGTCTACCTGCTGCTGACCGCTCAAAACTGCGTCGCTCGTCCCCGACTTGCGCTTAGCCTTGAAGCCGAGAAAGGTTCTACAATAATAGACCGCAGCTGAGCTTTTCGCCAACATCAGCCTCGACCACGCGACCGTGCTAAAATGAATCGCGTCCGCGATGAAGGGAGCCATGCGATGAGACGTCCCAATATCCTCATTCTGTATACGGATCAGCAGCGCTGGGACGCTCTGGGCACCAACGGCAATGACGATATTATCACGCCGAACCTTGACCAGTTGGCCTCCCGCGGCGTCAACTTCACGCATCACTTCGTGCAGAACCCGGTCTGCATGCCCAGCCGAATCAGCATGCTGTCAGGGCGCTATCCCTCCTCGCTCGGCATAACGCACATGGGCGTGCCTGTGCCGGAAGACATCGTAACCTTGCCCCATATCCTTAAGCAGTACGGCTATCGCAGCGCCAATATCGGCAAGCTGCACTTCCTGCCGCACGCCAATCGCGATCATCGCCTGCCGCACCCGGTCTATGGCTTTGATCATCTGGAAATTGCCGATGAACCGGGCGTCTACGAAGATGCCTATCGCGCCTGGGCGCGGCGAAAGGCGCCCGAGAAAATGGATGGCATCAGCGCCGGCATCCCACCAGCCACCCGCGTTTGGCAGCGCGCCCTGGGTCTTGAAGATGAGGTCGTTCATCGCGGCGATCCAGACGGACGGCATGACTTTGACGGCGCAATCCCGTTCCCGGCCGATGATGGGCTGACGCACAGCGCCTTCGTGGGCGAGCAGACCATTGACTTCATCGAGCAAAGCGGCGAAGAACCATTCTTGTGTATCGCCGGATTCTACTCGCCGCACGCGCCCTGGATGACGCCGCAGAAATATCTCGATCTGTATGACGCGGATCAGCTGTCAATTCCGGAGTTTCCCGATCACATCAATGCGGGGCGTCCGCCGGAACCGGAAGCGCCGTTCTCCGACGCGCAATTGCGGCGCGCGCGACAGGGCTACTACGCTATGATCAGCGAAGTCGATCACTTTGTCGGCAGAATCCTCGACAGTCTGGAAGCCTGCGGCAAGCGCAACAATACGATAGTTGTCTTTACATCGGATCATGGCGAGTGGCTAGGCGATCACCTGCGTTATGGCAAGGGCTACCCGGCCGATGACGCCGTGAGCCGCGTGCCGCTAATTATCTCAGCGCCCGACGGCTGTCGCGACCAAGCGCATCACGGTGTCGTGGAAGCCGTCGATATCGTGCCGGCATTGTTGGAACTGGCCGGGATTCAGATTCCGACCTTCATGCAGGGCGAAAGCTTGGCGGGCCTGGTCGAGGGCCGGGACGCGCGGCAAAAGAGCGTCGCCCTGACCGAAGGCGACGGCTGGAAATCCCTGCGGACCGACAGGTACCAATATCTCGTTCACGCGGACGGGCGGGAAAGCTTGTGGGATATCGATGCCGATCCGGGCGCGTACACTGATGTCGCGGCCTGCGGCGACTATGCCGATGAGCTGGCGGATTGCCGCAAAACGCTCCTGCAGCGACTGCTGGAGATTGAACGTCCGCTGCCGCGCGCCTGGGCCTACTAGCGCGAGCTGGCTTGAAGCTAGACGAAGGGAAACTCAGCGACAGTATGATCGGCAATGCGCTGCCAGAGGCTCTCCACCGCGCGGATGTCGTCTTGATTCAAGCTGATTTTCTGCGGGTCGCGCGTGTAAGGCGAGTCGATCACGCCGCGCCGCCACAATACATATTTGTGCAGTGACACGCCGTAGACCATGGCGTAATTCAGCAGCGGCAGCAATCGAAAGTGAATGCGCTCGGCTTCCTGGACATTGCCCGCACGGTACAAATCATAGATCTTGACCTGCACATCCACCATGCCGCCGGCGGGCATATTTCCGCAGGCGCCGCGTCTCAGCTCGTCAATCAGATAGATGCCGTTGGCGCCGCCAAAGACGCCCAGGCAATCGCCGACGTCCAACTCGAGAATCTGACTGATATGCTGCAGAATCGGAATCGTCTCTTCTTTGATGTACTGGATATTGCTTTCCGCAGCCAGCAGCTCTGCCAGTTCACGCGGCGACAGGGGCGTGCCGATGGGCGCGGGCGCGTTTTGGATGATGAGCGGACGCTCGAAGTCGGCCAGCTGGCGATAATATTCTTGCACCCCCGGCTTGGATGCTTTGCGCAGGTAGGGCGGCATGGCCATCAGCGCTGTCGCCTCGTGTTGGCAGGCCTGCTCGGCGAAATCCAGGGCCAGTTTTAAGTTCAGCCCCTGAACGCTTACCACGTAAGGAACGCGTCCGGCGATTTGTTTCCCGGTGTACGCCACCAACTGCTTGCGCTCGCTGTCGCTGAGCGTGAAAAATTCGCTGGCCAGCGCAGGAGTGACCAAGCCGTGTACGCCGCCGGCCATGCAGTAGTCGATCTGCCGGGCCAAACTGGTCCAATCGATGTCGCCGCCGTTGGTGAAAGGCGTCTGAAGTATCTGATAGATTCCAGCTAGCACGGTCATGCGCTCCTTGTTTTCGATTCCGTTGCGGATCAACAGGCAATCTCCTACACTATACCCGTCTCGCAGATTCGAATCTAGCGACAGGAGTACAGCAGTGCATATCACGCATGTCGAAGCTATTCCCGTGCGCATCAAACGGGAGGAGGCCTATCTGGGCGGATTGCCGGCCGGCGCCGACCGCGAGGCCTACTTCTTGCGCCCGCCTTATCGAGCGCTGTATTCCGCCTATTTCGAAACGGCCTTTGTCAAGATTAGCACGGCGGATGGCTTCTTCGGCTGGGGCGAGGCGCTGGCGCCGGTTGCGCCGGAAGTCGTGCAGCAGATCATCGAGCAGCTGCTGGCGCCCGCGCTGATTGGCCGCGACCCGCTCGATGTCAACGTTCTATGGAATGTAATGTACGACCTGATGCGCGAGCGCGGTTACTACGGCGGATTCATGCTCGACGCCATCAGCGCCTGTGATATCGCGCTCTGGGATCTCTGCGGCAAGATACTGGGGCAGCCGGTTCATCAACTGCTGGGCGGCGCCTTTCGAGATGAGATTCCTTGTTATGTTTCCGGCCTGCCGCGACCGACCGCCGAAAAGCGCGTTGATCTGGCGCAAACATACACCGAGCAGGGATTTGACGCCTTCAAGCTGGCTGCCGGCCACGGCGTACACGCTGACATAAAGAGCGTAGCCGCCTTGCGCGACGCGCTTGGCGAGGACGCGACGCTTCTGCTCGACGCGCACTGGGTGTATTCGCTGGATGAGGCGGTGCAGTTGGGTCATGCCCTGACTGATCTGGGCGCGGGTTTCTTCGAAGCGCCGATAAATCCGGAGGATATTGATTCTCACGCGCAGTTGGCCCAAGCCGTCGCCGTGCCGGTCGCCATCGGCGAAACCGAGCGCACTCGTTACCAGTTTCGGCCCTGCTTAATGCAGAAAGCAGCCGACATCTTGCAGCCCGATGTGGGGCGGGCGGGCATATCCGAGGTATTCAAGATCGCGGCAATGGCGGAGGCCTTTAATGTGAAGATGGCCCCGCATCTCAGTGTCGGTTTGGGTATCTGCATCGCTGCGACGATTCAGGTGGCCGCGGCCATTCCCAACTTGTACCTGCTGGAATATCAGCCACCCGTATTCGAAATCGCCAACGCCTTGTTGGAATCTCCCTTGGTCTGCCGCGACGGTTGCTACGAGATTCCGTCCGGATCTGGGCTAGGCGTGGCGCTCGACGAAGATCGCCTGCGGGGGTTGCAGG
>JAGWBC010000098.1:18905-23251 GCA_021296115.1 Anaerolineae bacterium
ATGGACCGTAACGGAAGACGATGATGCGGCGGTTCCCCGCGTTGACGCGCTCGGCCGACCCGTGACATAACGCGTCCACAAATAGCAGCGCATCGCCGGCCTCCATATCGATGCGTAAGGCGCCCTCTACGCCGTCAACTGAGGCCGATTCGCCAAGCATACGGTGCTTTTCTGCGTCGGGATGCGGGAAGTGGGCTTTGTGGCTGCCGGGCACAACCATAGTCGCGCCGTCGCCGGGCCCGATATCCGTCAGCGCCATCAATATATTGATTTGCCCGCAATGGAACTCGCCGTTGTAGAAACGGAATTGCGTGCGTTTAGTGCCCTCGTGCCCGCCCGAATGCAAGCCGATCGCCTCGCCGGGACCGCGTATGTTGGCGAAGCACTCGTCAATGAAGAGCGGACCGTGATTGTAGTCGAAGGTGTTGGCGCCGCCGACAAAATACTTGACCTTGTCGATCCATGACGGGTGGTCGATGAGCCGTTCAAAGGCTGCGCCGCCTTCGTAAATTTGCTGCAAGTTCAAGCCGTCGTTGTCTCCGTAATTGTGCCCGTGAACGTATCCCTTCCATTCGCCGGGCGCGATCGGCAGCAGCGCGTCCATGGCGGCGTTGATGTCGGCGACTTCTCCGGCCGCCAGCGCGCCTTTCAGCAACAAGAAGCCGTTGAGATCAAAGAAGTAACGCTCTCTATCCGTGACCATATCCGCTCCCATGATTGCCTTCTGCGCCCAACTACTCGTAACAATGAACTGCGAACACAGCAGCTGGACTGTCGCCTTGGCTGTTCAAGACTTCAAGCTTCAACGCGTCAGTCTCGACCGACCGTTCGAATTCAATTGTATTCACCGTCTGATGATTGTCGGTGACTTCCGCCAGAATTTCGCCGGCGCCATCGCTGATGCGATAGTGCTTAACGGCAAAGGGCATAACCGCCTCGGGATGCCCGCGCAGCGTCGTTTCCATCGCGTGGTCAAAGTCGGTATCAAACATGAGGGTCACTTTGCTGATGCTCTGCGGCGCGAGCCACTTGATATCCAGTTGCGGCGCCGGGTCCTGCGGATCCGCGACCCAGGCATTGGCTTGGGAAGTCGGTCGGGCGACGCCGTTGCAGATATTCTGCGCATCGAATCCGTTGATGGGCGGCCTGAATGTCATGGCAAGATTATGGCCTTCGGGCCGGCGCGGCGGCGTCCAAAATTCGAAACTCTCCACGCCGATGTCCTGCGGCGGCCTTTGCGTCCGGCGGTATTGCAGCGCCAGCAAGCCGCTGATACGCATCTGGCTCAGATGCAATCGCAACGCGGGATTCGCCATAACGCAGACAAAGACGTAGCGTCCGTCGTCAATCAGCTGATCGAAGTCGAGCTCGACGAGCTGATTGTCGCCCGCCGGCAAGTCGATACGCAGCGACTTCAAGACGACATCGGGACTGTGGTTATCCACTTTGCTGCTCATACGCAACTCAACGTTGAGTTCGGTCGCTTCGACTGCGTCAACCGTGATAGTCATACGCGGCACGCGACCGCGCTGCAAGGGCAGCATCTGGGCGTAGGGTCTTTCCAGCGCCAGGAGCGGGCCATCTTCCGGCAAGCTCTCCAGGCAAAGTTTGCTTGACGCCGTCACGCTGGCTTGCCTGACCAGGTTCTCCTCGTCATCCAGCTTGAATTGCGGAATATAGCCGCCAACGCGCTGCAAATCGCGCTGGAGCAGATTCACCTGTTCGGGTTGAGCGATATCGCGCGGCAGCAAATCGCCTTGAATGCAGTGCGCCGCCGCCATGCCGACCGATTGCGCCGCGGAGGCCAAGGTCAGCATGACGCGTGTCGAGCCAAAAGCCACATGCGAGGCGCTCATGATGCGGCCCGCGATAAAGAGGTTGCGGATATTTTTGCTGTATTGTGTGCGGTAGGGCACTTGGTAAACACCCTTGGCATGCCATTGGTCGCAGCCGGGCAACTCGCTGAATACGCCGTCAGCCGGGTGCAAATCAATCGACCAGCCGCCGAAGGATATGGCATCGTAATGCTGGCGCTGCTCGATGACATCTTGCTGGATCATCATATAATCGCCTTCAAAGCGCCTGCTCTCGCGCTTGCCGGGAATATGACCCACCCATTCCAGCGTCAGCGTCTCGGCATCAGGGAATTCGCCGGAATTCTTGATGTAATTCCAGACGCCGTAAACGACTTTCCACAGCTGCCATTTGATGGTCTCGGTCTCGTGTACGGTATCCAGACGGCCACCGTATTCTATCCACCACAGGCGGCAGCCATCGATCGCGGTGTTGAAACTGCGAAAGCGCGGGATCTGCGTGATGTCATCGAGCGCATAACTCGGCGGCACAAACTTAACCGGCTCGCCGATATCTTTGCTGTAGAAATATATCGAGTGCCCCAGCAGGTAGCCGTACTCTTCGCTGGGCGCGAACTTCTCGTCGAATTCGTCGCGCGATTCCGCGCCCATACGAAAAGCGGCGCCGGCTTGAAAGGCGACAATGCCATCGCCGGAAGCATCGCAGAAAAGCGGCGCGTAGAGCTCATACTGGGTCGAGTTCTGGCTGCAAAATGCGCTTACGGATTCGATGGTCTCGCCGTCGGTTTTTTTTACGCGGACGGCGGCGGTATTGAGCAGCAGCGTAATATTGTCCTCGTCAACGACCTTTTCCAGGAGGATGGTGTCAAAGATAAGCGCGTTGCCTTCTTTGTTGCGGTACATATTCTCGACCAGAATCTCGTCGATGACGCCGCCCTCGCGCGCCCAGCGATTGTTGTTGTTCATATGCGAGGTAGCGCCCAATGCCCACAACCTGACCTCACTGCTGGCGTTGCCGCCCAGTACCGGACGATCTTGCGCCAACACGACTTTGATGCCGGCGCGCGCAGCTGTGATAGCCGCGCAAGTACCCGCTAGTCCACCGCCGACAATGACCAGATCGCTATCGATCCGCTTCGTCATGGGCGGGCGGGCGTCCGGCGAGAAAGGCTCGCTCAGCATTCTTGGGATTTGATTGTCTTGCTTCATTAATATTCCTTTTGCGTTATAGCCGCTTTCCAGTTCGCCAGCTGCGTATGAAGTTCGCTGCGGATAGCCTGATTTTGGCGTCCTACATGCCATGCCGGTCGGGCTCGACGCCGTGCTGGGCGCACCATTCGTTTAGCGGATTGAATCCGCCGCTGGGCTGGAACTCCAGCGTGTTGTCCACCTCTTCGCCGACCAGGTACTTCTCCAGGTCGCTTAGTTTCTCCAGGAATGACAGCTCTTGTTTGATGTAATCCATCGGCTTCAGCCAGCGATAGCAATAGCCGATCATCACCGCCTTGCGCGTTAATTCGCTGAAATTCGGCGCGCCGGCGTGCCAGGTGCGATACTCGAAAATGACGCAATCGCCCGGATTCAGCAGCGGTTCCAGCGCGTTGACCGGGTCGGTCGCGCCCTCGGGTATGTCGATTCGTTCCGTCAGCTGATTGCTGCCCGGCGCCAACATGGTGACGCCCGAGTTAGGCTCGCTCAGATCAGTCAGATAGAAGGCGCACTTCAGACCCAGCCGCGGATAATTGCCTTGTCCCAAATCAAGTTGCGTGCGGCCGCCGTCGCGGTGCCAGCCGGGCCGTCTTATGCTGTCCGGCGTGCCCGGCGGGTCGGGATGGCGATAGATGAGATGGCTGGTCGAAAGCTGCAAATTGGAGCCCATCAACTGAATGACCAGCGGCAGCGTGATCGCATTCGTCAGCAGCGGGATGAAGGCATCGTCCAGCATGATGCAGTTGCGGAATCCGTCATAATAGTCGCTGGTTTGATAACGGTTGACACGCTCGTCCGTGGCGATGAGCCGGTCTCCAGCTTCGATCAGGCGACCAATCAGATCCTCGTCCAGCGCGTTGCGTATGATCAAATAGCCCTCGTCACGAAATTGACGGCGCTGCTCATCAGATAATTCGACAAAACCATTCATGCGGCCTCTCCAGAAAATGCCCTAAGTTTGGCTTGCTGCTAAGTATAGGTGAAATAAGCGGTGGCGACACATTTCTGCTCGCTGCGAATTCGCGCCCAGTGCGCGCTGTAACCCGGCGGGAAGGCATGATGCTGATAACCCTGCGCCTCCACGGAAAAGCTGCCATACCGCTTCCACTTGCCATTGCCCAGGAAATCAACTTCAAGCGCGAACTCGACGGTACTGTCGCTGTCGTTGCTGAGGTGCAGTACTTTCTGATCAAAGCCGGTCATCAGATAGGGGTCGGAAGTCTCGCCGGCGCTGACCTCGTCTTCCCACCAGACGCCGCCCCAGCCGGCCGGCTTGCCGAACTGCCAGAGGTCGTCCGTCTTGCCAAAGTACAAGCCCGACTG
>JAGWBC010000098.1:23380-32360 GCA_021296115.1 Anaerolineae bacterium
ACAGCTCATAGAACATCCCGTGGCAATCCATGATGAAGCGCTCGTGGTCGACCTCGCGGATGCGCGGCCACTCCGTCTGCCACATGTGGTCAAAACAGTGGCTGGCTTTGGGCAAGCGATAACGCTTCCACTCGCCGTTGGCTTCGGTGAACACTTGCAGAATCGCCGAACGCTTGTCCCAGCCCATGGCAAAAATCGTGCCGGCGAAATCGCCCCGGCCATTCACCTCAATGAAGGGATTGCGCTCGATAATCGTCCATTGCTCGCCGTCCCATTCCGCCAGGCGACCCGCTGCTTCAGCGCCCATGAAGTCGCGCTCGTCATAGCTGTTGTTGGCCACCACCACCCGCCCGAAGTTGCTGTAAGCCGCTTTGAAATGCGCGTACTGGTGATCCGGCACGCCCAGCTCCACCGTGAGGTCTGCCAGGAGAGTCGTCTTTAGGCTGTGCACGTTCATCTCATAGAATTCGCCCTCCATGCCCAACATGTAGACCATGTCGTTCGGGCGCGTGAGATGGCGCATGGTCGAGCATATCCGCACTTCCACCAGGTCCGGCACAGTGCGCACATTGCCGGACGCGTCAATGACATGCGGTCCGATGATGAGCTGATTGGACTGCCAATGCGCCATGCGATTGGTGTAGGTGCCGACATAGCTGGCCGGGTGCTTGCTGATTTCGAGCTGCTCGTTTATCGAGAACAGTCCCGTGCCGACGCCGCTGGCTGATTTATGCGAGACGTAAGTGACCAGCCAGAGTTTGCCGGCCCAGGCCATCATCGCGCCGATGCCGCATTCGCTGCGAGGCGGGCCCAGCTCCGCCGTCAGCGCCAAATGAGGGAATACGCCGCTCGCGTTCAAGTGTTGATTGGATGCCATTCCGTTTCACTTTCCGGTTGAGTAGGGATAAATGAGTCCTGGCTTTGCTGCCGCCTGGCCGTAGACCGGCAGCCAGCGCGCGCCAAGATAAAGCGTATGTTGGCTGGCGCGTCCATTGGCTGGCGACTCAGCCCTTCAAGCCGGAGATATTCGCGCCCTGGATGAATTGTTTCTGGAAGAGGAAGAACACGATCAGTACCGGCAGCACCATCATGGTAGAGGCCGCCATCTGCTGATTGTAGATGCCGCCTTGCCCCGGCAAGGACGTGAACTTGTACAGCCCGACTGCCAGCGTATGCAGATCCGGGTCCTTCAGATAAATCAAGGGGCCCAGGAAATCATTCCAGCTGTTCTGGAAGCTCAAGATAGCGATGACGACAATCGCCGGCTTGGCCAACGGAATCATGACCTGGGTGAAGATGCGCACTTCGCTGGCCCCGTCGATCTTGGCGGCGTCGAGCAAGTCTTGCGGAATGCCCAGGAAGAATTGACGGCATATAAAGATATAGAAGGCGTTGCCAAAGAAGGCGGGCACGATCAGCGGATAGAAAGTGTCGATCCAGCCGATGGCCTCATAAGCGGCGTAGACCGGTATGAGTCGCACGGCGAAGGGCAGCATCAAGGTCGCCAGCAGAATCAAGAACAAGGTATCTCTAAAGGGGAAGCGGAAACGCGCAAATCCGTAAGCCACTATCGTGCAAGAGCCGATGTCGCCAATGATGGAGACAACCGTGATTAGCATCGTGTTGCGGAAGGTCGTGCCGAAGTTCCAGAATTTCAGCGCCTCGGTAAAGTTTTCCGGCATCCATACGCGCGGGATCCACTGCACCGGGAACACGCCGACTTGATCCAGGGGCATGAAGGACGACATGAACATCCAAAACAGTGGCGCCAGGAACCACAGGCTCATTACAATCAGCAGACCGTAAAGCAGGACGCGCCCGACGATTCGCGTCAACCGGAAAACCGGGTCCCGCTCGAAGAAACCTCGTTGGGCCATACTTGCCTCAGGCGCCCTCATTCGCCGTTCTCCCCGCCTTGATAAAAGACACAGCGCTGCGATGTCGTCACAATGACAGCCCAGAAGAAAAAGAAGATCATGAAGAGAATCCAGGCCAGCGCGGACGAGTAACCCATTTGCGGCGGCAGATATTGAAAGGCGTGGTCAAACAGATGCAGCACGTAAGTTCGCGTGGCGTCTCGCGGTCCGCCCGTGCCGTCAGTCATGATGAAAACTTGCGTAAAGACCTGAAAAGCGTTGATGATATTGATGAGGATGTTCAGATAAATGGTAGGCGTCATCAAAGGTATGGTCACGCGAATCAAGCGCTGGAATACGTTGGCGCCGTCGATTTTCGCCGCGTCATAATATTCTTCCGGTATGCCTTGCAGACCCGCCAAAAAGATAACCATCGTCACGCCGACCCAGGTGGTGCTCATGATCAGATAGCCGATCATGGCGATGTCGGGATCGGCAAACCAGCGGAAACGCGGCAAGCCGATGGCGTAGAGCAGCGAGTTCAGCAAACCGGCGCGCGCGTTGAGCACATACAGCCAGATAACGGACAGCGCCACAATGGGCACGACCGACGGCAAATAAAAGAGTGTGCGCCACAAGCCGAGGAAGCGAACTTTCAGATTCAACAGCAGCGCCAGCGCGAAACCCAGCACGATCCGTATCGTAACCGAGCCGCCGACATAGACCGCAGTATTCCTCAATGACTTCAAGAACAGCGGGTCATCGGAGAAGATACTGACGTAGTGGTCAGTTCCAATCCATTCTGGCGGCTGAACGATATTGTATTTCGTGAAACTAAGCAGGAAGGAGGCGATGAAAGGAAACAAGGAAAACAGAAGCACGCCAACGATCCAGGGGCTGATGAAGAGCAGACCCATCTTCGCCTCGCGCTTGCGTATTGGCGACATATCGCGCCAGCGTTCCCGCCGGCGACCGCGCAAGGCGCTGATTTGCGAGCCGAATGATGTGGCCATTTGCTATCTAATGGTCTAGTAAGCGTGAAATAAGGTATGGGACATCAGCCGATGCCCCACACCGTAGTTGGCTCGGTTTAGCCGTATTCTTCCCAGAATGCGTCCAGCAAGCCTTGAATCTCGCCCTCGGCGCTAGCCAGCGCGTCTTCAACGCTGCTGTCGCCAAAGAGCACATCTTCAACCATGCGGTTGATAATTTGATTGGCTTCCGGTTGCACCGGCGAAACGGTGACCAGGTTATCCAAAGCCGCAACGCCCAGCAGCGATTCAGCCCGTGGATGCACGACGCCGTCTTTTTCGTAGCCGTTGCAGTCGATCAATGGCGAGGGACGCTGCTGCTGTTGAATGAACCAGCAAGCGCCCTTGTCATCAATCTCTGTCGTCAGCCACTTGACCAGCTGCCAGGCCTCGTCAGGATGAGCCGCGTTCTTGGGGATCATATATCCCCAGCCGCCATGCGCGCCACCGCGCCTACCCGGGTCGCCCATGGGGCCGTGTGGAATCGGCGCTACATCATAGTTCAAGGTCTCGGCGTGGTCTTCCACTTGGAAGAGCGTCCAGGAACCGTTGATCTCAATCGAGACCAAGCCCTGAATCAGCGGACCTTGATCGAATTCGCCGGCCATTTCCCAGAAGGCGTTTAGCTCTTCGATGCCGTAGTTGATCTCCGCCATCGCTGACATGAACTCCAGCGCCTGAACGCCGGCTTCGTTGTTGATGGTAATGGTGCGCAGGTCAGCGCTGATCCAGTCTTGACCGTTGGCATTGAGCCAAGTGAGGAAGGCGCCAGGGCCACTGGTAGATTGCGTGTTGACACCCACGCGTTCCAAGAAGCTGCCATCACCGAGCCGCAGTGTCTCCGCCACGTCCAGCATCTCGTCCCAAGTCTGCGGGAATTCTTCAATGCCGGCTTCAGCGAAGTGATCGGTGTTGTACCAGGCGATGCTGAAGGCGCCGCCACCCGGCAGCGGCAGCATCCAGGTCTTGCCGTTGAATTGTGTACCGGCAAACTCGGATGCGTGGAAAATAGCCGGATCAATGCCATCGGCCGCCATGTAATCGTCCAGCGGGATGATCGACTCGGTAGCCGCGAAGAAGGGCAGGTCGTGCCGGCCGAACATGGTCACATCGGGCGGATTGCCGGCGGCGATAGCGGCCAGCAGATTCTGCAAGCGGTTGTCCCAGGGCAAGAATACGTTGTCGACGCAGATGCCCGGGTTGGCGTCTTCAAATGCGGCAACTTGCTCTTCCATCAGAGGAATGCGATTGCCGCCCCAATGATGCCAATAGGTCAAGGTAACATCGCCCTCGCAGTCGGGGTTCTGCGCCGATACGCTCATCGAAAGCGGCAGCATCGACAAAACGATCACCACGGCGAAGAGCAAGAGCGTTGATTTCTTAAACATGGAAAGGTCCTTTCACTGAAGATTGATACTCACGGTCGAAAAAATTGAATCCAAAACTTGCGATGCCACGTACGGTCCGGCTGGTGAGACCGACCATGGTACGCTCGGCTACACCAAACTCTCCTTCCCTCCAGTTAGCTGCGGCATTGCGCTCATGTTGAGTCCCTGACGATCAACTTGGTCGAGACTGTCATCACGTGCGGGTCGTCCATGGCGCCGTCCATCAAGTTGCACAGGCGCAGCGCAGCCAGCCGTCCCATCAGTTGCATGTCAAAGCCAATAGTCGTCAGCGCCGGGTCGGCAAAGCGCGCAAAATCATAATTGTGAAACCCTATAACCGCGATATCGTCAGGCGCTTTACGCCCCGACTCGCGAATAGCCTTTAACCCGCCTACAGCCATACCGTCGTCGGCAAAAATGATGGCGTCCACCGGCTTACGACGGCCAAGCAATTCCGAAGTGGCGACGAAGCCGCTCTCGACATCGAAATTCGTTCCGCGCGTCGTCTGATAGCCTTCGTATTGCAAATCGCGCAAGCCAAGCGCAAGACGATAACCCCAGTATTTCTCTCGACTCGTATTTGTCGTTTCCGGTCCAATCACCAGGCAAATGTGACGCCGCCCCCGCGCTTCCAAATGATCGATTGCGTAAACCATGCCCTGTACATAATTCGCCATGACGTCGTTGCTGTCAAGGGGATGGGCATGCCCGCCGGCTGTCACAAAGGGAATGGACTGCGCTTGCAATCGGCGCAAAAGCGCATGGTCGAAGACGCCACCGAGAAAGATCACTCCGCTGATTTGATACGCCTCGATTACATCTATCATCTGCTCAATATCGGCAAGCGGTTTGTATATATGTGTTGAGACGCGCCGGTCTTCAAAGACGGACTGTGCGCCGCGGACGATTAGCTGCTCAATACCACCAGATAGCGCCGGCAAATCCTGAGAATGTTGCTCGACAACCGACGGCAGGAAGGCCATTGTGCGCCCCTGTTTCGACGTTTGTCCCCGCAGCCGCGAAAATGGATAGTCCAGCGCGGTCGCAGTCTTCCAAACCGCCTGACGCGTTAGAGAATCCACATGTGGATGGTCATTCAAGACGCGAGACACAGTCGATATCGACACATCAGCCTCGCGCGCAATGTCGCGAATCGTCGTCTGCACCTTTTGTCGCTGTATCGAGTCGCTCATAAACTGCACGCGCGGCTAGCTAATATCGGAAACAATCGTATCGCATTTGCTGAAACATGTCAAAAAATGCCCGAAACTTGTTTCTTGTGGCAGAGGGTCGCGCATTTTCCGGTCATATCATTCTCTCTTTTGTCGGCTCCGGTCGGTGGCTACAGCCTCTTGCAGCAGACATGCGCTCAGCAGCAGGTCGCGGCTGGCGCCCAGCGCCTTGGCCGGATTGGGCAAGCTCGGATTCAGCTCCAGGCTCAGCGCGCCGTCGTAGCCGATATCGGCCAAAGCCTGCAGCATAGCGTCGAGCGATTCCTCAGTCATGACGCCGTCCAGCAGGCTCAAATGCAAATCGCTGATGCCGTCGTTGTCGTCAAAGTGCATATAACCCAGCCGATCAGCCGCGTTCAGGATGGCGCTGGCCGGGTCCTCGCCCGACATCTGCAAGTGGCCGCTGTCGATTAAGATATACAGATTCTGATGGCCCGCCCGGCGTATGAATTCCAAAGTCTCGCTGGCAGTCGGCAGCGCTGTGCCCGGGAAGTGCTCTACAGCCAGTTTGATGCCATGCTCGGCGGCGAGATCGGCCAGGGCGATCAGCGAATCGCTGAAGCGCGCCAGGGCGCCGTCGCCGCCATCTTTGCCCGGCACCACGTATACCGTGTCGGCCGAAAGCTCTGTGGCGAATTCGATGCTACGGGCGACGTAGTCGACGGCCGCTTGACGTTTGGAGTAGTCCGCATGATCTAGCGACGCCCCGGCCGGCATGCCAAAGGATGCGCCTAGGCAAGAGGCGCGCAAATCCAGCTCCTGCGCCAGCAGCCGGCTCTCCAGTGTGCGAAGCTGCGTCGGCTGGATGTCGATCCAGTCGAAACCCAGCGCGCGGACCTGTCGCAGCATTTCAGTTTCCATTCCGCCCAATGCCCAAACACAACAAGCTATTTTCATCCGGCGTCCCTTCGCGCGGCGCACATTCCAGCAGCGATACTACCGTATGCCTCGCGGCTTGTCACGCTTTGACAAGGCGCGTACACTTAGCGCTGCAGGCAATGCAGGGGAGAGACCATGGATCGGAAAATCGCGCTTATCACCGGGGCCGGCTCGGGCATTGGCCGCGTTACCGCCCTGGCGCTCTGGCAGGCCGACTATTCCATAGTGCTGGCCGGGCGCCGCGAAGACAAACTGCGCGAAACTTGGGCAGCCGCGGGGGTCGGCGCCGATCGTGCCTTGATCGTCCCGACTGATGTCAGCGACCGGGGCGCTGTTGTTCAGCTTTTCGCCGAGACAAAAAGGAGATTCGGCCGGCTGGACCTGCTGTTCAACAATGCCGGCATCAACGCGCCGGCTATCCCGCTGGAAGACCTCAGCGAATCGCAATGGCTGAGCGTGGTCGGCGTCAATCTCACCGGCGCCTTTTGGTGCCTGCAAGAAGCCTACAAGATGATGAAAGCTCAGCAGCCGCAAGGCGGACGCATCATCAACAACGGCTCGATCTCGGCGCATGTGCCGCGGCCGCATTCGGTCGTGTACACCGCTACCAAACACGCCATGACCGGGCTCACCAAGTCCACCGCTCTGGACGGCCGCGACTATAATATCGCCTGCGGGCAGATCGACATCGGCAACGCGCGAACCGAGATGTCGGACAGGCAGCAGAAGCGTCTGGAGACCGCGGCGGAATCGGCCGAGCCGCAGATGGACGCGCGTCACGTTGCGGATGCCGTGATTTACATGGCCAATCTGCCGCTGAACGCCAATGTCCTCTTTATGACTGTCATGGCTAATGGCATGCCCTACGTGGGCCGAGGCTAATCGCGCATGAGCGAACTGGTTTGGAAAACTGCTGTTGAGCTGGCCGGGCTGATCCGGCGCGGCGAAGTCTCGGCCGTAGAAATCTTGACGGCCTGCCTTGAGCAGATTGATGCGGTGAATCCGCAGTTGAACGCCATCGTCACATACTTGCCGGAGCGGGCGCTCGAGCTGGCGCGTCGGGCTGATGAAAAGCAGGCGCGCGGCGATAAACTCGGCGTTTTGCACGGTTTGCCCATCGCCCACAAAGACCTTTTTGAAACGGCGGGCATCCGCACGACCATGGGCTCGCCGGCCTTCAGCGGCTATATCCCCAAGTCGGATGATCTGATCATCGCGCGCTTGAAGCAGGCGGGCTGCATAACCCTCGGCAAGACCAATGTGCCGGAATTCGGCGCCGGCTCGCATACCTTCAATCCGGTCTTCGGCGCGACCCGCAATCCCTACGACATATCCAAGACCTGCGGCGGCAGCAGCGGCGGCGCGGCTGTGGCGCTGGCGGCCGGCATGATCCCCATCGCCGACGGCAGCGATATGGGCGGCTCGCTGCGCAACCCGGCCAGCTTCTGCAATGTAGTCGGTCTGCGCCCCACGCCCGGTCGCGTGCCGCAATACCCCAAGGGCAATGCCTGGTCGACGCTCAGCGTGGACGGCCCGATGGGGCGAACGGTGCAAGATGTCGCCTTGATGCTGCAAGCCATCGCCGGTTACGACAGCCGGGCGCCGATCTCGTTGCAGCAGCCGGCATCTGACTTTGCCGCCAATCTCGAACGCGATTTCGCCGGCGTGAAGATCGCCTGGAGCCCGGACCTGGGCGACTTGCCTGTTGATGCGCAGGTGACGTCTGCGATCGAGCAGCAGCTTCCGATCTTCAGTGAATTGGGTTGCATTGTCGACAAGGCCCAGCCCGATTTCGCCGATGCCTATGATATCTTTCAAACGCTGCGCGCCTGGAACTTCGAATTGTCTTTCGCTGAACGCTTTGCCGAATTCGGCGAGGACGCTTTTAAGGAGACTATTCGCTGGAATGTGGCGCGGGGCAAAAAGTTAAGCGCCGGCCAGATTAGCCGAACGGAAGCCAAACGCACTGAGCTATTCCACCGCGTACGGGTATTCCTGGAGACCTACGAGTACCTCTTGCTGCCGACAGCGCAGGTACCACCCTTTCCCATCGACTGGGAGTATCCCCGGGAAATTGCCGGCATCGCCATGAACACTTATATCGACTGGATGATGACTTGCGCCTATATCACGGTCACGGGCTTGCCAGCGATTTCCCTGCCCGGCGGCTTTACGGCTGACGGCTTGCCCGTCGGCTTGCAGATTGTCGGGCGCCCGCGCGCGGACTTCGCGGTGT
Organism: Anaerolineae bacterium; assembly: GCA_021296115.1. GTDB lineage: Bacteria > Chloroflexota > Anaerolineae > Aggregatilineales > Phototrophicaceae > UBA6055. The sequence goes on from JAGWBC010000098.1 coordinate 32,003, forward strand.
TGCAGCTGGCCTACGCCTTCCAGGAAGCGACTCGCCTCTACGAAAAGCGTCCGCCTCTGCACGGCAACGACTAGCCGGCGCTCGGCTCGGCAGCTTCCTGCTTGCTGGTCGATGGCGCCTTTGCCCGATTGACCAATAAAGGCAACTGGAGACAGCGCTTGGACCTCAACCTGGTAAACTGGCTGCTGGCGCTGGCGCCGGTGCTGACTGTGCTGCTGTTGATGGTCGGCTTGGGCTGGGGCGGCAGCCGCGCCGGTTTGGCCGGTTTCCTCGTCGCGCTGCTCTTGTCCCTGACCGTCTTCGGCGGAGATATTCAACTGGCATTGGTCGCCATCGGCAAGTCCGTTTTTCTCGCTGT